>NZ_CP177130.1:1557964-1869557 GCF_046736035.1 Salinicoccus sp. HZC-1
GTTCCATTTCATCAATCGCATCTTTTAACATGGATTCAGCTTTCTGCCACATTTCATCATCGTCGAAGTATTTTTCAGTATCCTGTGGATCGCGGTAGCTCAATCGGAAAGAATAATTATCGAAACCGAAATCTTCATATACATCGATAATCAACTGAACAACACGTTTGAATTCTTCTTTGATCTGATCCGGACGGACGAATACATGGGCGTCATTCAAAGTCATTCCACGAACCCGCTGCAGACCGCTCACTGCCCCGCTCGACTCGTAGCGGTGCATCATGCCCAGTTCGGCAATACGGATCGGCAGTTCACGGTAGGAGTGCTTGCTGGACTTATAAATCATCATATGGTGCGGACAGTTCATCGGACGGAGCACAAGTTCCTCCCCATCCATGTCCATTACAGGGAACATATCATCCTGATAATGGTCCCAGTGACCGCTTGTTTTATAAAGGTCAACATTCGCCATCACCGGAGTGTATACGTGGTCATAGCCGAGAGCGACTTCCTTATCCACGATATAACGCTCGATTTCACGTCTGATTGTTGCACCATTTGGCAGCCATAATGGAAGCCCAGCACCCACAAGCTGGTTATTCTGGAAAAGCTTCATATCCTTACCGATGCGCCGGTGGTCGCGTTCTTTACGCTCCTCCAAAATATTCATATATGCTTTTAAACCCTTCTTGTCGAAGAAAGCAGTGCCGTAAATCCGCTGCAGCATTTTATTGTCGCTGTCTCCGCGCCAGTAGGCACCTGCAGTGCTGAGCAGTTTGAACGTTTTGATTTTGGAAGTTGAAGGCACATGGACCCCGCGGCACAGGTCAGTAAATTCTCCCTGGGAATAAACAGTCACTGCCTCCCCTTCAGGAATCGCATCGATCAGTTCAAGCTTATACTCATCATTTTCAAATAGATCTTTGGCTTCCTCTCTGGATAGTTCACGGCGTTTGATTTCTACATTTTCATCGACGATTTTCTGCATCTCTTTTTCAATCTTAGGGAAATCATCCGAAGAGATTTTTTCATCCATATCGAAATCATAATAGAAGCCTTCTTCGATGACAGGGCCGACACCGAACTTGACATCGCCATACAGGCGTTTGAGGGCCTGTGCCATCAGATGTGCTGTAGAGTGGCGGAGTACTTCCAGCCCTTCCTCGTTTTTATTAGTCAGCAGCTCAAGTTCACTGTCTGAGTCAATCGGTCTCCTGAGATCATACATCTGACCGTCGACTTTTGCCGCAACTGCCGCTTTTTTAAGGCCTGGACTGATGGAATGGGCAATTTCTTCAGCTGTAACGCCTTCATCAAATGCTTTTATATTACCATCTGGAAAACTAATTTTAATTTCACTCATTTTACTCTCCCTTTCTTCAACTTAATTAAATATATTGAATAAAAAAATCGCCCCTCTAAATATAGAGGGACGATTTTCACCGCGGTACCACCCTGATTCACGGGGATATCCCCGTCTTCAGCCGGATTTAACGGTCCGGACCGGCCGGGTATTAACCGGCATATATCAAGGTAGTAACCATAGCGGTCTTATATGCATGTCTCAGCAAATCATGCACTCTCTTAAATGAGACGCGATACAGTATTGTCCTTGGATTTAACTAATGAAATTATAGATTAATTATACTGGAACGTATATTGATTTTCAAGCGTCAGTTACTTCTGTAGTTTTTGCCTTCCAGCTGCACTTCCACGCAGAGTGATTTTATCCGCTCGAGCATCCTCATCGCTTTTGTCTCTTCTACACCATTCTCTTTCGTCCGGCTGTATCTGTATTCCAGGTCATCCATGGAATAATTCGAACTGATGAACGTCGGCAGGCCTTCGACCATTCTGTGATGCAGTATGCCTGTCATCACTTCGTCCCTTACCCACGGCGTGACATCCTCTGCGCCTAAATCGTCCATCATCAGCACCTGCGCATTTTTAATCGTATTGAATTTTTTATCCGTCGTACCGTCTTTAAACCCGGATTTTAAATCACGGATGATTTCCGGCACATAAACGATCATGGAAGAAACAGATTTTTCTTTAAGCTCATTGGCAATGCAGCCGAGCAGATAAGACTTGCCGATTCCGAAACTGCCATGTATATAAAGGCCTTTCGTGTCTATGCCGGCACTGATTTTCTGACTTGCTGAAATGGCTTCCTTGATGATTTCCTGGCGGTTCGAATCCGGATCCAGGAAGACAGTATCAAATGTCGCATCTTTTACATCTTTAGGAACATGGTAAGAGTCGATCATACGCTCACGTGCACGGAAGGCATCTTCTTTTTTCTTATTTGGACACACTGAATAAATGATGTGTATCCGGCCGCCGCGCACATCAATGGAAGGGACATACCCTTCCGGATGGTTAATGCAGTTGCTTAAAGACTCACATTTTTCACATGCCAAAGACTGCTCTGTATAGCGCTTCAGCTGCAGCATATCATTCCGGATCATCGTCTGTGTGATTTCGACATCACTGTTTTCAATGAGTTCAATAATCCTCGGATGTCGGATAAGCTCTTCATACAGCTTGTCATTATTTTCTTTTATCTTCTTTGAATTTTTTAAAAACTGGTTAATGGGTTCCATTTAAATCACCTGGATTTTCTGAATTCCTCTATCATTTTTTGAATCTCCGGATCATCTTTTGCCGTTTTCTGCGGCACTTGATCCTTAGGTTTTTCTTCTTTTTTAATTTTTGGTTTCTGGTCGCTGGATTTTTCTTTTTTATCCATCCAGGCAGGACGGCGTTCGCCCTGCCGTTCTTTGTAACTGTACTTCTGTGAAGCGTTTTTCTTCTGCTGTCTGAAATCCATGATGGACTGGTATGCATCTTTAGCGGAACGGATGCCCTTTGCCTCCCAGTCTTTGGCAATTTTCATTGTGTAAGGATAATTCAAATCCCCCTGCTTTTGCTGGTAAACATATTCAAGCAACAGGTTGATCACTCCATTTGGAAGTGATGTTTTTGCGATGATATCCGTAACCAGTTTTAAATCCTGGTCACTCGGTTTAAAGTTTCGGATATCATTCAACCGGTCTAAGGGATTGATGTTTTCCAAACTGTCTATATATGAATTGCCAGTTTCTTCAGTAACTGCCTCTGCCGTTTCATCTTCCTTTTGAAGCTTTGGCTGCCGGCTGCCGTTCTCTTTTTGATAATATCTTCTCGCTTCATACTTAAGCTGTTCTTTATCTATACCCGCATATTGTGTCGTTGAAGACAACAATATCTGTTTTATATCGTAAGCATTCAAATCAAACAGCACACTTAATTTAACAATAAGCATACGGATTTCTTTTGTAAAAAATGCCTTGTCTATTTTTGTCCCTTTTAAATGCGTAAACAGCACTTCAAAGTCGAAATCGTCCAGATCCATATTCGGGCCGGTGGAATGATTCTCTTTTTGGAAGCTTTCATGTGGCACACTGAACCCTTCCTCGCTCCCCGGTGTGAACACTTCTGTAAATTTGCGGGTCACCTCTGAAATATTTCCCGGTATTTTAGGATAAATCAGCCTCTCTTTTTTCTTCCTGTATGCATCGGGGCCAATTTTGTTATACAAATAAAGACTCAGCATAGGATCTTTGAAAAAAGAATCGGGAGTCAGCGGTAAAAGGACCTCATAGATGAATAAGTCATCATGCGCCTCATTGGATACATATGACCTGACGAGACCGATCGCTTCCAATTTTTCAAGTTCATTTGAAAACTTGGATAACGGAATTCCAAACTCGTCCATGATTTCCTTGTGAAACCGGATGGCAAGCGGGTCGTAATGAGATGTAGACTCGTTTAAATATATATAAAGCATCGTTGCTTCCGACTGTATGAGAGGCAGATAGAGCTCATTGATTACATCAAGATGGTGTGTACTGATTCTTGCTGGTCTATAAATTATAAATTCAGTATTCGGCTTCAGCCGTTCATTGAAGTTCATCATCATCACTGCCTTTGGCAAGGTGTTTCAGCGTATCCATCAACTGGTCTATATCTTTAAATTCCTTATATACAGAAGCAAATCGCACATAAGCGACCTGATCGAGTGTCATCAATTCGTTCATAACAGATTCCCCGATTTCATTGGAGGTAATTTCAGGCTTATTCAAGTTCCTGAGTGCAGCTTCAATATTCTCAGTCCTTTTCTCTAATTCTTCATATGGAATCGGGCGTTTCTCACATGCTCTAAGCAGTCCATCCATTACTTTTTCACGATTGAAAACTTCCCTCGTCCCGTCTTTTTTGACAACCACTAAAGGAGAAAGCTCCATACGTTCAAATGTCGTAAATCTGAATCCGCAATTTTCGCATTCCCTGCGTCTTCTGATCGCTGAAAATTCATCTGTATGTCTCGAATCAACAACTTTTGAGCTGGAGTGCTGGCATGTTGGACATTTCATATAATCACCTCTTCATTCGGGGGTTAAGTACTTCATTATAATATAACATAACCAAAAAAAGAAGAAACCGAAGTTTCTTCTTAAAAAATTACAATTTAATTAAGCATTGCTTACGAGGGATTTCGAAAGGATTTTCTTTGCAAGATCTACAACGCGTGTTGAGTAACCCCACTCATTGTCGTACCATGCAAGCACTTTAACTTTGTTGTCATCCATAACCATCGTAAGTGAACTGTCAATGATTGAACTTCTGCTGTCTGTGTTGAAGTCGCTGGATACCAGCGGTTCGGATGAAACGCCCAAAATTCCTTTTAATTCGCCGTCTGCGTACTTTTCGAACGTTGAATTTATTTCTTCTTTTGTCACTTTTTCATCCAGATCAACAACCAGATCTACCAGCGAAACGTTGGAAACCGGTACCCGCAGTGCCAGGCCGTGGAGTTTTCCATTGAGTTCAGGCATAACCACACCGAGTGCTTTGGCAGCCCCTGTGGATGTCGGAATGATATTATCTCCGCAGGATCTTGCTCTTCTCAAATCCTTATGCGGATTATCAATATTCTTCTGGTCATTTGTATATGCATGGACTGTTGTCATTAAACCGTTCGTAATACCATACTCGTCATTAAGTATTTTTGCCACCGGTGCCAGGCAGTTTGTAGTACAGGACGCATTGGAGAATACATCGTATCCATCGATATCGATTTCCTGATCGTTTACCCCGAGTACAATTGTTTGAACATCTCCGCCTTTGGAAGGTGCTGTAAGCAGTACTTTCTTTGCACCCGCTTTAACGTGTGCACTTGCCTTATCACCATGGTTGAAAGCGCCTGTTGCTTCAATTACCAAGTCTATGCCGAGATCGGCCCAAGGCAGGTCTTCAGGATTTCTTTCACGGGTAATCAGAATTTCTTTGCCGTCGATAACAAGTTTATCACCTTCAGCCTCAACACGTTTCGACCACCTGCCGTGTGTCGTGTCGTAGTTGATGATGTGTGCCAGTGTTTCAGCAGGATAACTCGCGTTCACTGCTACAAGGTCAAGATCTTCAGATTCTGCCGCAATACGAAAAACCATTCTACCAATTCTACCTAAACCATTAATTGCAATTTTTTTCATGACAATCGCCCCTTAATGCTATACTTATTTTTAATTAGTATAACATATTACCGGTTAGTTTAAAGCAGTAATTGTGAAAATATAGTCACTTTTCAATTTTAGTTAAAAATTCCTCTATCTGAGCGTACAAATTCTCCCGTGTGCCGCTGTTATCAAGCACAAAATCGCTTCTGTCCCTCTTGGACGATAAAGGCATCTGGCTGCCGATTCTACTCTCTGCTTCAGCTTCAGTTAATCCATTCCGATCCATCAATCGTGCTTTTTGAATCGATTCATCGACATATATTGTTAATGTTATGTCACATTGATCATCCAGGCCATTTTCAAAGAGCAGCGGAATATCCAAAAAGACATGATTTTCCTCGACCAGCCTGTCTCTTTCTTCATTCATCATCCTTCTCACTTCTGGATGCACAAGTTCATTCAACACATTTCGCTGCTGTGGGTCATTGAAAATGATCGCCCCCAGCTTTTTTCTGTCTATTTCTTTATCTTCTGTTAAAATTTTCTCACCAAAAGCATCTATGATTCCATTATATGAAGGTCCGCCCTTCGCTGTCGCCTGTTTGGCAAATTTATCAGCGTCCAGTACAGGATACCCCTTTTCCGCTATATATGCTGAAGCTGTCGATTTTCCGCTGGCAATACCGCCTGTCAATCCAATGATGCTGTACATATTATCACCTCTGGCATTTTGTGCAGTAAAATGTGTTTCTCGTTGCGATTACTTTCGTTTTCACATCGTGTCCACATTGGGTGCACCTTTTCTTTTGATATATTTTAAAACGGTCCTGCATGCTGCCGCTCTGTCCTGACACGCCCCTGTAATCTGAAATCGTAGATCCTCCGCTTGCAAGAGAAACTTCAAAAACATTGACAATCTCTTCATGCAGCCTGGACAGGCGCTCCGCTGATATATTCCCTGCTTTTTTAGTCGGCAGTACACCTGCTGAAAATAAAGCCTCTGAAGCATAGATATTACCGACACCCGGAATGACAGCACTATCCATGATCACTGCTTTAATCGATTTTTTACTGTTCTGTTCATTTCTCGCTTTCGTTAAAAAGTAAGACAGACTGTCCGGATCAGTGTACTCCGGTGCCATACGGCTAAAAGGAGCGAAATCATTCAATCTTTTCACAACACTCATTTCACCAAACCTGCGGATATCGCAATATGAAAGTAAAGTGCCATCATCCAATCCAAACAAAGCATGCCAGTGTTTTCTGTAATTCAAATTTTCTATTTCTTCCAATGCCCCGGTTATGAAAAATGCGCCCGACATGCCCAAATGGCCGACCATATGGAATATGTCATCCGACTTCTCCAAAACGAAGAAGAGATATTTGCCTCTTCTGCCGATTTTCAATATGGATGCACCCATCATCATTTCCTTGAATTCATCCACATCCTGTTTGACGATGGTTTTACGCCCTGTAGCATGTCCTTTATAAACATAATCGGACAACTCAATCTGTTCTATCTTCCGTCCTTCCACACTCCGTGAAAGTTCTCTTCTAACTAATTCAACTTCCGGTAATTCCGGCATATTTTCACCTACTTCACTTCATACCAATCTTTGCCGTATCCATATTCCACTTCCAACGGTACACTCATTTCAATCGCATGCTCCATAATCCCTTTAATAACAGGGATGAAGTCCTCGACCTGGTCTCTGGGGATGTCAAAAACCAATTCATCGTGAATTTGCAGCAGCAGTTCAGCATCGAATTTTTTTGCTTCTTCAGAATTTGCATATTCCACCATCGCCAGTTTGATGATATCTGCTGCGCTCCCCTGTATCGGTGAATTCATCGCCGTACGTTCTGCAAAACTTCTTGCATTGAAGTTACGGCTGTGAATATCAGGTATATACCGCCTTCTGTTCATCATCGTTTTCACGTATCCATCTCTTTTTGCATCCTGTACAATCGATTTCATGAATTCTTTGACTTCAGCAAATGAATCCAGATAATTCTCGATAAATGTTTTAGCTTCTTTACGTGTAATACCAAGGTTCTGGCTTAATCCATAGTCACTGATTCCATATACGATGCCAAAGTTGACAGCTTTTGCATTCCGGCGCATTTCAGATGTTACATCTTCTTTTCCGACTCCGAATACTTCCATTGCGGTTTTTGTGTGGATATCGGTATTCGTCGTAAATGCGTTAATCATTGTTTCGTCCTGCGTAACATGGGCAAGAACGCGCAGTTCAATCTGTGAATAATCAAGTGCGAGCAGAACATGATTATCGTCCTTCGGTACAAATGCCTTGCGGATTCTCCGTCCTTCCTCGATGCGTATCGGGATGTTTTGGAGATTGGGTTCGACTGAAGACAATCTGCCTGTTTGCGCCAATGTCTGGTTATAGCGCGTATGAATTCTGGAATCCTCTTTTATTTCTCCCTGCAGTCCAATAACATAAGTGGACTGAAGTTTCGATAATGTGCGGTAGTCAAGCAAATACTGAATGATTTCATGTTTATCATGGAGCTGCTCCAACACATCCACTGCCGTTGAGTAACCGGTTTTCGTCTTTTTGATCACCGGCAGCTCCAGTTTTTCAAACAGTACATATCCGAGCTGTTTCGGCGAGTTTATATTAAAAGCCTCACCGGCAAACCCATGGATTTTCTCTTCTATTTCATTAAGCCGTTCCTGAATATCATCTTCCATTTCAACGAGGCTTGACGCTTCAACAGTAATCCCTTTAATTTCCATTTCAGCAAGCACTTTTGAGAGCGGGATTTCAAGGTCCAGCCATAAGTCGTACATCTCATCTTCTTTGAGAGAATTAATCATTCTGTCTTTCACTGTATGCACTGCCATCACTTTTGAGTTCAGGAACGACACTCTTTCTTCATGAGGCGGGTTTTTAGATTTTTTCCCTTTGCCGTAGTGGAAATCGTCACTGTCGATCGAGATATCAAACTGTCCTGTACTCTCAGCAACATCCAATATCTTTTTGGAAGGATCGAGCAGGAAGCTTGCGAGCATGACATCTGTAGTAAAATCATTAAAAGTAATGTCCAACTGCCTTAGTAATCCAGTCTGACGTTTTAAATCATACACATTGATACTTTCCCTGGAATTTAAAAATGTTTCCAATTCCTTAGCACCAATCGCATCAATTTTATCAACGAATGTCTTGCCGCCATCAGTAATCGCTATATATTCAGGCGGATTGAATAAATAATTATCTGCATGGACTTCCAAATGGAGCGACACTGCTCCGCCGAGCGCTTCTAAGGAATCAACCCTCTCATCATCAAAGGAGATTTTCTCTTCCGCTTCATTCGCTTCCATATTACCGAGCAGTGATTCAAATTCCAGCTCTTTAAACAATTCATATTTCTCTTCTTCATTATCATTTGAGAAAGTTAAATCATCCAAATTAAAATCGAACGGCACTTCCCTGTGAATCGTCGCCAGTTCTTTACTCATTAAGGCATCATCTTTATGATGCGTTAAATTCTCCTTGAGTTTCTTACCGCCGACACTCTCAACATTCTCTAATACATTTTCCACGGTACCGTACGTATCCAGCAGCTTTAAAGCCGTTTTCTCACCGACACCCGGGACACCCGGAATATTATCAGATTTATCCCCCATCAAGCCTTTTAGATCGATGATCTGGAGCGGCTTCAATCCATATCTTTCATTGATGAATTCCGGCGTGTATAAATCGATATCGGATATCCCTTTTTTCGTATAATAAATGACCGTATTATCACTTGCGAGCTGTGTTAAGTCTTTATCACCTGTAATGATAATTGTTTGAAAGCCCGCTTCCTCATCCGCCTGCCTGCTCAGCGTGCCGATGATATCATCCGCTTCAAACTCTTCTATCTCATATCTTTTAATCCCATAGGCATCGATAAGGCGGCGAATGGGTGCCAGCTGTTCACCAAGTTCAGGCGGCATTTTCTGACGCCCGCCTTTATACTCTGAGTACTGCTTATGTCTGAATGTAGACTTTCCCGCATCAAATGCCACAAGGAAATGCGTCGGAGCTTCGTCCTTGATGATTTTTTCCAGAAGTCTTGCGTAACCGAATATAGCGTTCGTATGAAGCCCGCTCTGATTGCTCAGAAGCGGCAGGCCGTAAAATGCCCTGAAAGCTACACTGTTACCATCTATTAAAATTAGTTTTTTCATAGAATATGCCTTCTTTCTTTTATGATCCGTTCCCTTATCATTATTCTACTATATATTTGAATTATACATTTGAGGATGGTATTAATCCATAGAAAAAGACACAGCCTGAGCTGTGTCTTTATTTAACCGGGAAAGTGTATTGGAGCGTTTGGTCCGAGTGGAAGTCCGAGTAATGTCCATACGATTAACATCACTGACCAGAAGATCAGGAAGAAAATGGAGTAAGGAAGCATTACGGAAATCAATGTACCAATACCAATATTTCTATCATATTTCTGTGCAAATGCAATGATGATCGCGAAATATGTCATTAGCGGTGTAATGATATTTGTTGATGAATCCGCTACACGGTAAGCCATCGTCGTGAGCTCAGGTGAATATCCGAGCTGCATCATAATCGGCACGAATATCGGTGCCATCATTGCCCACTTGGCACTCGCACTGCCGATAAACAAGTTCACTACCGCAGTCACAAGAACAAAGCCGATAATTAATGGGATTCCCGTCAGGTTCAATGCCTCAAGCGTTTGAGCACCGTAAACTCCGATGATGATTCCCAGGTTGGATTCTGCAAAGTAAGCTACAAACTGACCGGCTGTGAAGGCCAGTACGATGAACATCCCCATGGATGCCATAGTGTCGGACATTTGGTTCGCAACATCTTTATCGTTTTTGATGGATTTTGTAATCAAACCATAGACCAGACCTGGAATAAAGAACAGTATGGCTATGATTGGCACAAGTGCCCCCATAAATGGTGATTGTATAATTGTATCCATGTAGTTTCCAAGAGAATCGTCGCCTCTCATAGGTGAGCCAGGAAGCACTACAAGAAGAAGCGCTAATGCAGTTCCAATCACAACTGAAATGACTGCCCATATGAGTCCTTTTTTCTCCACAGGCTGCAGCGACTGCATTTGTTCTTCATCTTCAGACAAGTCTTCTTCTGCATCTTTTGCATTGAATTTGCCAAGTCTCGGCTCAACAATTTTATCTGAAACAAACCAGCCTACCAGAGTGAGTAAAAACACACTGACAAAAATGAAATAATAGTTCATTGCGATATTCATGCCCTCGGCATAAGCCGGGTCAATCACCGCTGCAGCGGCAATAGTAAGTTCAGACAGCATCGCATCTGTACCACTAAGTAACAAGTTGGCAGAAAAGCCTGCAGAGACGCCGGCGAACGCTGCTGCAAGACCTGCAAGCGGATGTCTTCCCAGCGCCAGGTAAATGACTGCCCCCAACGGCGGGAGGACAACATATCCTGCATCTGAAGCCAGCGAGGACATGATACCTGCAAAAACAAGTCCTGCGGTGATCAGCTGGTTAGGAATTGCCAAAACAAATCCTCTCAAAGCCGCACTGATCAGACCGGATCTTTCTGCAACTCCTATTCCAAGCATAGTAACAAGTACTACACCAAGCGGTGCGAAGTTGATGAAATTATCCGTCATACTTGTAAATATGTAGCTTATACCTTCTGAATTCAGCAGGTTGTTTACTGCGACAGTTTCCTCTCCTTCACCCGGATGTTCAACAGAGATGTTAAACAAAGAAAAGAAAGCGGAAGCAGCTAAAGTCAATACTGCTAAAATTGCGAACAATGTTATTGGATGTGGAAGTTTATTACCTAGCCACTCCACAAAATCAAGAAACTTCTGAAAGAAGCCGTTTTTCTTTTTACCATTTTCCATTTTTTTAAATTTCCTCCATTTAAAATAAGATGAAAAGGCTGCCATAAGAGACAGCCCTTTCAGTATAAAGCCCGATTATTCAAATTTCAAAGATTATTTAAGCACTTTCATGACATTCAAAACAGAGTCCCTGGATTTATCAAGTTGCTGTCTTTCTTCATCTGTCAAATCAAGTTCTATGATTTTTTCTATACCACCGGCACCTAGCACCGTCGGTACACCCAGATAAATTTCGTCATAACCATACTCACCTTCAAGATAAGCAATGGAAGGCAGTACACGTTTTTGATCTTTTAAAATCGCTTCAGCCATTTGCACAAGTGCTGCCGCCGGTGCATAATAAGCCGAGCCATTTCCAAGCAGATTCACTATTTCAGCGCCGCCTTTACGTGTACGTTCTATAATGCTGTCAATCTTTTCCTGATTCATCAGGCTCGTAAGAGGCACGCCCCCTACATTCGAATAACGGATGAGCGGCACCATATCATCACCGTGCCCGCCTAAAACGAAGCCTTGAACATCTTTGACAGACAAATCCAATTCCTCTGCTACAAATGTTCTGAACCTCGCTGTATCCAGAACGCCGGATTGACCAATCACCCTGTTTTTTGGCAGACCGGATTCTTTATAGACCGTATAAGTCATTGCGTCTACAGGATTTGTAAGAACTATAATAGTGCAATTCGGAGAATGTTTAACAATATCACGTGTTACAGCTGCCATGACTTTCTGATTGGTCTTGACCAAATCGTCACGGCTCATCCCCGGCTTACGTGCGATTCCGGCTGTAATGATTACAATGTCCGAATCCTTTGTATCCTCGTAGTTGCTTGTACCGGTAATTTTTGCGTCTACACCAAGTACAGGTGTTGATTCCTGCATGTCCAAAGCTTTACCTTTTGTCGGGTCTTCAGATTGAGGAATGTCGACAAGTACTATATCACCAAGCTCTTTAGCCGCAGCGATAAATGCTGTAGTGGCACCGGTAAAACCGGCGCCAATTACAGATATTTTCTTTCTTTCCATGCTGTACACTTCCTTTGTCAACAAAGTGAATTACATATTTTTAATAAGTTCATCACCGAATTCGGAACATTTCACTTCAGTAGCGCCGTCCATCAATCTTGCAAAGTCATAAGTGACAACTTTGGAAGCAATTGTTTTTTCCATAGCTTTTGTAACCATGTCTGCTGCTTCCTGCCATCCGATATGTTCTAACATCAACACTCCGGAAAGCACGACGGAAGATGGGTTAACTTTATCCATTCCTGCATACTTAGGTGCGGTACCATGTGTTGCTTCAAAGATTGCGTGACCTGTTTCATAGTTGATATTCGCACCTGGAGCGATACCAATACCACCTACTTGAGCCGCAAGCGCATCGGAAATGTAGTCACCGTTCAAGTTCATTGTCGCAACAACACCGAAGTCTTTTGGACGTGTAAGAATCTGTTGGAGGAAGATATCGGCAATCGCATCTTTAATGATGATCTTACCGGCAGCTTCAGCTTCTCCCTGAACTTTATCAGCCGCTTCTCTGCCTTCTTCTTCAACGATTTTGTCGTACTCTTTCCATGTGAAGACTTTGTCTCCGAATTCACGTTCAGCAAGATCGTAACCCCATGCTTTAAAGGCACCTTCTGTAAATTTCATGATGTTACCTTTGTGCACAAGTGTAACTGAAGGACGGTTGTTATCGATTGCGTAGTTGATTGCAGAACGTACGAGACGCTCAGTTCCTTCTTTGGAAACCGGTTTGATACCAATGCCGGAAGTTTCAGGGAAACGGATGTTTTTTGCTCCCATTTCGTTTTGCAGGAAATCAATGACTTTTTTAACTTCGTCAGTTCCTTCCTGGAATTCGATACCAGCATAGATATCTTCGGTATTTTCACGGAAAATGACCATATCTGTTTCTTCAGGGCGTTTAACCGGAGAAGGCACGCCTTCGAAATATCTGACTGGACGGAGACAAGTGAACAAGTCGAGTTCCTGTCTTAGTGCAACGTTCAATGAACGGATACCGCCGCCGATTGGTGTAGTCAAAGGTCCTTTGATGGCAAGCAGGTATTCATCGATAGTATCGAGCGTTTCTTTCGGCAGCCATTCGCCAGTTTTATCGTAAGCTTTTTGACCGGCCAGAACTTCTTTCCATTCAATTTTCTTTTCGCCGTTATATGCTTTCTCTACTGCAGAATCAAGTACTTTGCTTGCTGCACTCCAAATGTCAGGACCAATTCCGTCCCCTTCTATAAATGGAATGACCGGATTATCAGGTACATTCAGTACGCCATTATCTGTTGTGATTTTTGAACTGGACATTATTTAATTACCTCCAAAGATTTTGTGTTATTGTCTATCTATTTTCGATTGAATCATACTTTTTGCCTGTTTGGCCAACATATTCTGCTCTTGGACGGATTAAGCGGTTGTCCGCATACTGTTCAAGTATATGTGCAAGCCAGCCCGACATACGGCTCATTGTAAATATTGGTGTGAATAAATCATGATCGATACCAAGTGAATGATATACAGAAGCACTGAAGAAGTCGACGTTAGGAAGCAATCCTTTTTCACGTTCCACTATTTCAGCAATCTTAGCTGACTTTTCGTAAAGTTCAGGTTCTCCACGTTGTTCAGTCAGTTTTCTAGACATATCTTTCAAGTATTTGGCACGCGGGTCTCCCTCTTTGTATACACGGTGTCCCATGCCCATGATTTTTTCTTTGTTGTCGAATTTCTCCTGCAGATATCCTTCCACTGCATCTACAGATTCGATTTCAGATAACATTGCCATTACACGCTCGTTTGCACCACCATGAAGTGGCCCTTTAAGCGCTCCGATTGCGGCTGTAACTCCAGAATAGACATCGGATAGTGTCGCAACACATACACGAGCTGTAAATGTGGATGCATTAAGCTCATGGTCTGCATGAAGTACAAGAGCCTTGTTCATCGCTTCAACTTCAATGTCGTTAGGCTCCTCGCCATTAAGCATATAAAGGAAGTTGGCAGCATAGCTGTAGTCTTTTTTCGGACTCAAAATTTCTTTTCCATCCCTTGTTCTGGCAAAAGCCGCGACCAGGGAAGCAATCTGAGCCTGAATTTTAACTGCCTTTTCATGGTTTGCTTCTTCATTCATTTCCTCAGTCTGCTCATCGAAGTGAGCCAGGTAGGATACAGCAGTTCTGATCGCAGTCATCGGATGTACAGCATCTGTGCTGTAAGCTTCAAAATGACTATGGATTTTAGGGTCAAGCGTCATATATCCGAAGAGCTTTTCACGGAATTCGTCCAATTCCATTTGATTCGGAAGCCTGTCATTCCATAAAAGGAATACTACTTCCTCGAACATTGCATTCTCTGCAAGGTCGTCTATCTCATATCCACAGTATGTTAACTGTGAACCGATGATGGAGCTGATGCGTGATTCAAGAGCTACAACACCTTCTAAACCTTTTTTCTCAGACATATCGATTCTCCTTTAAAAAATTAAAGATACAGCCTTTTGGCCTCTATACCATTATAGCAAATTCAACTACTTTGTGAACAAATCAAATGTAAACAAAGATTGTGAAAATTATTGCTATTAAGTCTTGAAACCGCTTAGATAAAGGAAAAAGCGCAAATCTTAGCAGATTTGCGCCCAATATAAGAAACTGTTAATTATCTTATTGAACCTTATAAGTTTGTCTTATAGTTAATGTGTCGTGCTTGAAGTTGAAATACCAGTTGCCGATTTAACCTGCACCTCTCTGTATTTCTCCTGTGATTCCGGCTTTCCAAGGAATGTTCCTAAGAAGGCACCCAGGAATCCGGCAGGAACAGAAATGATTGCAGGATTATCAAGCGGGAAAATCGGTTCCATCGCTATAAATGCTGCACCTGAAGGATCCATGACATTCGGGCTTAGAATAACAAGTACTAAAGAAGCAACCAGTCCTGTCAATATACCCGTGACTGCCCCCTGTGTATTAAATCGCTTCCAAAATATCGTGTATACAATAACCGGAAGGTTTGCACTGGCTGCCACACAAAAGGCAAGAGATACCAGGAAGGCAACGTTTTGGTTCTGGGCAAAGATTGCCAGAACGATTGAAAGGACACTGACACTGAATGCAGCAATTTTGGCTGCCATCATTTGCTGCTTTTCTGAAATTTCGCCTTTTTTAATGACCTGCCCGTAAATATCATGGGCAAATGCACTGGCACCAGATAGTACAAGACCTGCTACTACCGCAAGAATTGTAGCAAATGCGACCGCTGATACAAATGACATCAATAGATCTCCACCAAGTTTCTCAGCAAGCAGTGGCGCTGCCATGTTACCCGCCGGGTTGGCTGCGATGATTTCCTCTCTCGAAAGAAGTGCTGCTGCACCAAAGCCGAGGAAGATCGTCAGGATATAGAAAATCCCTATGATCCACGTCGCCCACATCACAGAACTTCTTGCTGTTTTGGCATCCTTTACAGTAAAGAATCTCATCAGAATGTGAGGCAGTCCTGCAGTACCAAACAACAGGGCGATGATCAGTGAGATATTGTTAAGCGGCGAGCCCCCCTGTGAACCCGGATTCAGAAATTCCCCTTTGAATTCCGGCGCAGTAATATTTTTCATTTCTCCAAACATAGCGAAAACGTTGAAGTTGAAATGGAGCAATACAAGAAAAGTAATAATTAAAGTACCAATCATAAGGAGTACAGCTTTTACCATCTGCACCCAGCTTGTTGCCGTCATACCGCCGAACAATACGTAGATTGTCATCATAATCCCGACGATGATTACTGAAAGGCTGTACGGAATCCCGAATAACAGCTGAATCAGAGCACCGGCACCTACAAGTTGCGCCAGCATATAAAAGATTACAATCGTAATTGACGATAATGCGGCGAATGCACGCACTTTCTTTAATTCAAACCGTGCCGCAATCATATCGGCCACTGTATATTTACCCAAGTTACGTAAAGGCTCAGCAACGATGTACAATACAACTAAGTATGCAGTCAAGTACCCGACACTATAGAAGAATCCGTCGAATCCCCAAAGTGCTATTGCCCCCGCAATCCCAAGAAATGATGCTGCAGAAAGGTAATCTCCGGAAATGGCAAGCCCATTCTGCCAACCGGTCAACCCACCGCCTGCAGTGTAGAAATCATTTGCCGACTGCGTTCTTTTGGAAGCAAAATATGTGATAACAAGTGTTGCCCCAACAAACACCAAAAACATCAGTATGACTGTTAAATTCATTCGTATTCCCCTTCCCTATACTTTCTGATAATCTCGTCCGCTTCCCTGTCAAAGATTTTGGCCCGCCTCATATAAATTGTTACAAGCGTCCAGACCATGATGAAAAGCAGCAGAGCATAAATCCATGCCCATGAGATATTACCGAATGCCTCGTTGTTAAGAATTGTTGTGTAACCGGTAAGTACTGGAAATACTAGTGTTGCAATGATAAAGAAAATACTGATTGGCAGAATAAATTTATTCCGCTTTTTGAGAAGATCTTTAAATTCCGGCTGTTCGGCAATCTTCTCATAATCAATTTTTGACATTTGAAATCCCCCTTTGTATCTTCATTCTATTTGTATGACCTAATTATGTCAATTTTACGAATAGTAAAAATAGTATAAAATGATACAAAAGGATTTTGAGCAAATGAATAAATAAAAAACACTCCATGCGATAAACATAGAGTGTGAGTGGATTACATATTTTTAGGTTTTTCTATAACTTCGATATCCCCGATGCGACTTAGATCTATATTTGATATCAGATTGATTTCCCGGCCCTCTGTTTCTACCGTCAGAGTCAATTTACCGCCTGTATACTGATATTCATCATTAAAATGTAAAGTAATAAGACCATTTAAACTGTTTGCATCGTCTAAGGAACTTAATATTTCATCATCTAAAAAGAGTGACGCATCTTCTGCAGATTCAATCGGATACCTGATTTCGTATCCTGCATCTGTATTCGATGCTTTGCCTTCTTTGAATGATTCCAGTTTTTTGATGATTTCTCCATACGTACTGCCCGTCATATCTATATTTTCTTTTTCCGGATTAATACTGCCATCCTGATAAGTAAAATGATCACCGTCAATGACATAATGGGTAATTACATTACTTCCATTATCAACTTCAATTTTCACTTCGTCTTGTTCACTTTGGGTTGTTATTGTTCTGACAACTGTTTGTGTATCCTCAGAGGAAATTGTGAATGTCTGCCTCGCTTCATAGCTGGAGGTATCACCCCAGGCGGATATTGCTTCATCTATGATTTCAGATGCATCGGCAGCACTTTTGGCCGTCTCTTCTGTTTCTTCTTTTTGATCCTGTTCTTCTGCTGTCTCCTGGGATGCATTTTGTTCCCCGTCCGTTTCGGTGCTCTCTTCATTGGTCGAGCCGTCCTCGTTACCGCAGGCTGTGAGCAGTCCTGCCATCAGGGCAAGTAATAGTATTCTTTTCATTTAAGCCACCTCAACATCATTATACCGGCACACTAGGTTCTCCACAACAATAAAAATATACAGGAAAATCCCCGGAAATTTGAGAATACTCCAACTCCGGGGGATACATTGAAAATAATCTATTTCTAATTAAAGTACATTTGCATGACCGCTGAATATACAGTTCTGTTCCGAATCTAAAGTGACCACCATGCCATCTTCCAGGACTTCGAACGCATCTTTTGCCCCGACTATTGTCGGCAAGTCTAAATTGAGACCGATAATGGCACCATGTGACGTTAAACCGCCTTCCACTGTAACGAGTCCGGCCGCTTTCTCCAGATGTTCAGTCATTTCCCGTTCAACGGATTGGACGATTACGATTTTATTTTCAATATCCTTCTCATTAATCTCTGAAGGGGAATTAAGGACAACCGCTTCTCCGACTGTACTTTTTCTGCCGATGCCCTGTGCACGGATAAGCACATCCCCGACGATGTGGAGTTTCATCAGGTTCGTCGTACCCGCTTCCCCGGCCGGTACGCCAGCCGTAATGATCAACAGATCGCCGTATGTTGCAAATCCCTGTTCCATAGCAGCGGAGACGGAAGTATTCAATAGCGCATCAGTGTCTCTCCTGCCCTCTTTGAGTACTGGTTGAACGCCCCATACAAGCTGCAGTTGGCGGGCAACCTGATCATGCGGCGTAACTGCTACGATATCCGCATGCGGGCGATATTTAGATATCATTCTTGCTGTATGTCCCGATTCTGTTGCTGCTACAATCGCCTTGCAATTCAGGTTTAAAGCCGTATGTGCAACAGATACACCAATTGCGGTCACCATGTTAGTCTGCAGGGATTTCGTTCTTTCTGATAGCAGTTTTTTGTAATCCTGCGCTGCTTCTGCAGAAGTGGCGATACTGGCCATTGTCTGTACGGATTCCAGTGGATAATCACCGGCTGCAGTTTCGCCGCTCAGCATTACAGCGTCTGTACCGTCATAAATCGCATTCGCCACATCACTTGCTTCTGCACGTGTACACCTTGGGTTATGCTGCATGGAATCAAGCATTTGAGTAGCAGTAATAACCGGTTTACCAAGCAGGTTACATTTTTTTATCAAGGATTTCTGTACCATCGGCACAGATTCCGGCGGAATTTCAACGCCCATATCTCCGCGGGCAACCATCAGGCCATCAGACACTTTAAGTATTTCATCAATGTTGTCGATTCCTTCCTGGTTTTCTATTTTGGGGATGATTTTAATAGAGTCGGCGGATTTGTCTTCAAGCAGCTCACGGATTTCCAATACATCGCTGCTCGTACGGATAAAGCTTGCAGCGATAAAATCAATATCTTCACCGATACCGAAAATAATATCTTCACGGTCCTTATCAGTTATGCCCGGAAGCTTTACAGAAACACCCGGTACATTAACCCCTTTTTTATTTTTCAGAACGCCATCATTAAGTACCCGGCAATGAATCTCGCCTTTGTCATGCTGGATGTTCTCAATCTTAAGTTCAATAAGACCATCATCAAGCAAAATGCGGTCTTCAGTGTCTACGTCATCGATTAAACCTGCATATGTGATGGAGAATTTTTCTTTATTGCCAACCACTTCTTCCATTGAAACAATGATTTCCTGGTTTTTCTCAAGCTCTATGGCTCCGTCTTCCATAGAGTGTGTGCGTATTTCCGGACCTTTCGTATCTAACAGAATTGCTACTGTTTTATCAAGTTTTTCTGCTGTTTTCCTGATATTTATAATCCTTGCACGATGTTCTTCATGGTCACCATGAGAAAAGTTAAGGCGTGCAACATTCATACCTGCTGACATTAGTTTTTCCAGCATATCCGGTTGCTCTGAAGCTGGTCCGATAGTACATACAATTTTAGTGTTACGCATTTATAATTTCCTCCTATATAGATAGCTCTTTAGAGAGTCTAAATAATCCTTCATCAATTTTGTGATTTTCTTCAAACACTTGATCAAAACTGGTTTTTGAAAGGCTGTTATTTTCGATACCTACAGCATGTCCGCTAGTACCGTTTATTAAAAGTTCAACAGCATACGCTCCAAGCCTGGATGCCAGCACACGGTCATTACCGGTCGGTTTACCCCCGCGCTGCATATGACCCAGCACACTTTCACGTGTATCTACATTTATATATTTACGGAGTTCTTCGCCACATTCAGCTGCACTCATCACACCTTCTGCTACAATGATGATGGAATGTTTCTTGCCCCTGTTCATCCCTGTCTCAATCCGTTCCGCCACAACTTTCATATCAGAAGGGGCTTCTGGGATCAGGATGGTTTCCGCACCGCCTGCGACACCGGCCCACAGAGCCAGGTCACCAGCATCCCGGCCCATCACTTCGATGATAAATGTCCGTTCATGACTCGTTGCAGTATCTCTGATTCTGTCAACCGCATCGATGATTGTATTCAATGCTGTATCGAAACCGATTGTGTAATCTGTACCATTGATATCATTGTCGATCGTTCCGGGTACACCAATTGTATTGATTCCTTCTTCATTCAGTCTTTGTGCTCCCCTGTAGGAGCCATCTCCACCGATGACCACCAGAGAATCAATGCCCCGTTTTTTTAAATTTTCTATTCCCTTTTGTCTTACCTGGGGCTCGATGAATTCCGGACATCTTGCTGAATACAGCTTCGTTCCCCCTCTTTGGATAATGTCACCGACATCACCAAGTTCGAGCTTTTTAATATTATCATTTATAAGGCCCTGGAAACCTTGATAAACACCATATACTTCTATACCCTCATATATACTTTTACGAACAACAGCCCTGAAAGCTGCATTCATACCTGGTGCATCTCCACCACTGGTCAATACTGCAATTTTTTTCATGAGGAAACCTCCGTTGATTGATTGTCTTAATTTAAAAATAGCACATCACTATATCTTAGCCAAGTATTGCCCCTCTGAAACCGTTTTAAGCATGAAAAAGAACAGTCGGTGTTAAGACTGCTCTTCATAAACGCCAATATTCATATACTTTTGGTAACGGTCTTCCATCAAGCTGTGCCTATCTAATTCTGACAGTTCTTTAAGATGTCTTTCGAGGGCGGCATCAATCGAATGGTATACCATATCTCTATCATTATGCGCGCCGCCCTGCGGTTCTTTGATTACATCATCTGCGATGCCGAGCGATTTTAAATCATTTGCTGTGATTTTTAAAGATTCAGCCGCAATTTCTTTAAGAGAAGCATCTTTAAAAAGAATACTCGCCGCACCTTCGGGTGAAATCACTGAGTAGGTCGCATTTTCCAGCATGAGCAGACGGTTGCAGACACCGAGCGCCAATGCACCGCCTGATCCGCCTTCTCCGATAACGATACTGATTACCGGCACTTGCAGACCGGCCATTTCCACCAGGTTACGTGCAATGGATTCACTTTGTCCGCGTTCTTCGGCAGCTTTTCCGGGATATGCACCTTTAGTATCGATGAAACAGATGATCGGACGGTTAAATTTATCCGCCTGCTTCATAAGTCTCAAAGCTTTTCTGTATCCTTCAGGATGGGCCATTCCGAAGTTACGTTTGATATTGCCTTTCGTGTCACGCCCGCGTTGGTGGCCGATGATTGTGACCGGTTCGCCTTTATAAGTTGCGATGCCTCCGACAATCGCAGCATCATCACTGTAGACACGGTCGCCGAAAAATTCAATGAAATCATCGAACAATGAGTCGATGTATTCCAAAGTTGTTGGACGTTTTACATATCTCGCAATTTCCACTCGCTGCCATGGCGTTAAATTATTATAGATTTCATTTTTTTTATCTGTAACCTTCTTTTCAAGAAAACTGATTTCTTTAGTTAAGTCCAGCTTATTTTTTGCTGCATACTTCTCCAATTCACCAATTTTTTCTTCAAGTTCCTGTATCGGTTTTTCAAATTCGAACGCCATGACTACACCTCGCTATGCATTCTGAGTATTTTTCCAAGATAATCTTTCATATCATTGCGGTCAATGACCCGATCCAGTTGGCCGTGTTTCAATAAAAACTCTGCCGTTTGGAAATCATCAGGTAATTTTTCTTTAATCGTCTCTTCGATGACACGCCTTCCTGCAAATCCGATCAGTGCCCCGGTTTCTGCCAGATTGATATCACCTACAGAGGCAAAGCTGGCGGATACACCACCTGTAGTCGGGTTTGTCATATATGCAATGTACAGAAGTCCGGCCTGATTGTGTCTCTCAATAGCCACACTGACTTTGGCCATCTGCATCAGGGATACGATGCCTTCCTGCATTCTGGCCCCGCCGCTTGCAGTGAAGACGATGACCGGCAGTCCTTTTTCGGCAGCATAATTAAAGGATCTCGCCAGCTTCTCACCGACAGCAGAGCCCATGCTTCCCATTCTGAACCGTGAATCCATAATGGCTGTAACTGTTTTTGTACCATCAATTTCGCCTTCTGCACACACTACAGCTTCATTGAGACCGGTTTTTTGTTTATCGTTCTCCAACTTTGCCTCATAGTTCGGAAAGTCTAATGGATTTGCCGATGTCACTTCTTCAAAGAGAGTTGTAATTGTACCTTCATCCATTAATGCTTCCATACGCTCTGTACTGGTGATCGGCAGATGATAGTTACAATTTGAACAGACGTTCAGCCTTTTGTATAGCTCCTTGGAATAAAGGATTTTTTTACAACTAGGGCACTTTGTCATTATTGATGCACCGCTTTCGAATGTTCCATCATTCGAATTGGTTTCATTTACTTTTTTATTCAGCTTGGAAAACAAGTCTTTTAGCATACTTAAACCCCTTGTTTCTATTACGAATTGAAAGCTCGTGAATATTTATCGAGCAAAACGTGAATTTTTTTTAAAATTTGATTGTCATCATCATAAACCGACATATTTTCATCATCATGTTTTGTTTTGACATGATGTTCAATCATCTCTTTGATTTCTATAATTTCATCCTGTTGCCTTTTCGTTCTGATCAAATACCTGCCTATCAGTTGAAACAATTGATGGCTGTCGATATCGGCAAGGAAAGTCCCTTCTCCACGCCGGACATAAATAATGCCCAGGAGTTCAAGCGCTCTAAGTGCCTCTCTGACGCTTTGACGGCTGACGTTGAGTTTATCTTTTAAATATCTTTCACTGGGAAGTTTTTCCCCAACCTGGATATTTTCAGACTCAATCAGGTTATGAATTTGTTCTACAATGTGTTCCAAACCCGTTCTCTCTTCCATAGTCCCCCCGTGATTACTGCGTTAAATTAAGCGTGTTTTGGTAGACCTCTTCCGGATCTATTTTAATACGGCTCACACCGCTTTCCATTGCCGCTTTTGCTACTGCTTTTGCAACATTGGGAGCAACTTCTTTGTTGAATGCATCCGGGATGACGTAATCGCTTCTCAACTCATCTTCAGAAATCAGATCAGCAATCGCTACGACAGCTGCTTTTTTCATGTCTTCGTTAATATGCGTCGCTCTGACATCAAGTGCCCCTCTGAAGATACCTGGGAATGCCAGGACATTATTGATCTGGTTGGGGAAATCACTGCGTCCTGTACCAACTATGCTTGCTCCTGCCGCTTTGGCGACATCCGGCATAATTTCAGGATTAGGGTTCGCCATCGCGAAGATAATTGAGTCTTCTGCCATGGATTTCACCATATCTTCACTCAATGCCCCTTCAATTGAAACGCCGATAAACACATCTGCGTCTTTAATGACTTCTTCCAGACCACCTTGAATTTGTTTTTGATTGGTGAACGCTGCAATTTTCTCTTTAACCGGGTTCATACCCTCCGGACGGTCTTCGTAAATCGCACCTCTGGAGTCACACATCACCATTTCTTTGACACCGAAGCTGTCAAGGAGGTTAACGATTGCAACACCCGCAGCACCAGCACCATTTATTACAACTTTAATTTTATTTAAAGAGCGGTTTGTGAGTTTGAGCGCGTTGACCAGCCCACTTAAAGTTACAATTGCCGTACCATGCTGATCGTCATGAAATACGGGGATATCTGTTTCCCTGCTTAATCTTTCCTCAATTTCAAAACATCTCGGCGCGGAAATATCTTCAAGATTTATCCCGCCGAAAATTGGAGTCATCAATTTAACCGTGTTGACAATTTCATCTACATCGTTTGTTTCAAGTGCAATCGGGAAAGAATCGACCCCTGCAAAGTTTTTAAACAGCGCACTTTTGCCTTCCATGACAGGCAGACTTGCTTTTGCGCCGATATTGCCAAGACCAAGTACAGCAGATCCATCTGTCACGACGCCCACCGTGTTGCTTTTTATCGTATAATCAAAGACTGTGCGTTCATCTTCGTAAATTTCTTTACACGGTTCAGCGACACCGGGGGAATAAGCAAGGCTCAATGCCTCTCTATCTTTAATCTCCACTTTGGAATTTACTGAAAGTTTACCTTGTTTCTGTTTGTGCATGTGTAGTGCATCATCTCTTAGCGACAAATTGATCTCCCTTTCTCTGAGTGGTCATACCACTTTTTATATTAACATTATCAATATTCCATGACAACATTTTATCTCAGAATTCGTATGTCCGCTCTATCAACACGGGATATTAATACATTTATATCCTGTAATTTTATTCTACCAATTTCTTCACGTTTTACGAAATTTAAAACTGGTATTCCTGTATTGCTCAATATTGCACTCAGATCATACTTATCAGCATGTCTTATAAACACCTGGCGGGCCGATTTCAAATATTCCGCTTTAAATTCCTCAGGTGAGGTGACATTTTCAATGATCAGCTGCTTTTGACCTTTACGTTCCTCTATCCGTCCTGCTGCCACCAGCATTTTCTCAGAAAACTTCGGATGAACGTTGAAATAGACTTTTGGGAATATCACTGCTTCAAACTCCTGATAACCATCGGATACTTGGGCAAATGCCATATTCTGTCCCTTTTTAGTACGGATCACTTTTATGTTCTCGAAAAACAGCAGGTACTCGCCCTGCCTTTTACTGTGATGAAGCAGTGAGAAAGGGATATACTGCATCTCTTTGTGTTTAAGCTTAATCGGATGTTCAGAAATATAGAAACCGAACACTTCCTTCTCCCCTTCAAGCATTTCCAGTGGATCCATTTCGTCGGCATACTGATACTCTTTTTTAACACTGAATCCCAGAGTACTTAAAAATGAGTCATGTGAATATTCTTCAGCATTCATGGAATCCACCATCGGCAATGACTGAAGCATGGTTTTTCTGTTTTCCTCAAAACAATCCAATGCGCCTGAGACGATCAACTGCCTCAATATTTTTTTGTTCAGATTCACTGCATTTACACGTGTCTTCAAATCATAAATATCTTTGAACCCGCCATTTTTACGCTCATTTATAATCGCCTCGGCTGTTCGGTAGGTAATGCCTCTGATCATTCCCAGACCCAGTCTGATGCCATTATCTGAAGTGTTCATCCAGACGGACTGGTTGATGTCCGGCGGCAGAATATTGATTCTCAGCTGTCTGATTTCATCTGTTACTTGTTTAATCTTTACATCATTGCCGAAATGATGCGTCAAAATAACTGAATAAAAGATTTCGGGGTACTTGGTTTTTATATACGCAAGTATGTAGGAAATACGGCTGTAGGCAATCGCATGGCTTTTTACAAAACCATAATCGGCAAATTCCATGATTAGATCGAATATAAATTGCCCGAGCTTTTTGCCATAGCCTTTTTCTTCGGCGCCATTTTCAAAATGCGAACGCTCTCTTTCAAGCGTCACCCTGTCTTTTTTACTCATCGCCCGTCTAAGTATATCTGCTTCCGCATAGGAATAACCGGCAATTTTTGAAGCGATGAGCATAATCTGCTCCTGGTAAACGATGACGCCATAGGTTTCTTTAAGTGTTTCTTCCAGGTCGGGATGCGGATATTCAACTTTTTCCGGATTTTCTTTCCCTTCTATAAAATGAGGGATTTCCTTCATTGGTCCCGGCCTGTAAAGTGCAATGACCGCTGCCAGATCGAGGAATTTGGAAGGGTTGACATCCTGGATGACTTTACGGATACCGTCGGATTCCAACTGAAATATCCCCAGCGTCATTCCTTTCGATAGCAGGCGGTATACATCCGTTTCATTTTCCGGAATATCTTTGAGGCTGAAACCAGAATCAATTTTCTGGATTTTATTGACCATATATCTGATCAAAGATAAATTCCTCAGACCCAATACATCTATCTTAAGCAAGCCGGCCGCTTCCACTTCGGTCATCGTCCATTGACTTAAAGTATGGCCGTCGGAAAATATTACAGGGACCACTTCAGTTAAAGTACTCTCACTCAGCAGAACACCTGCCGCATGCGTTGAAGCGTGTCTCGGCAAGCCTTCAATTTTCATGCATATATCTGCATAGATTTTATACTTATCATTTGTTTCCTTCAGCGAACGGAATGAGTTCGTTGAAAAAGCCTTCTCAAGAGTGACACCGGGCCCGTCGGGGATGATGCTGGAAATCAGCTTCAGTTCTTCTTCGGAAAAACCAAAAACCCGGCCGACATCCCGTGCAGCCATTTTGGCGCTTAAAGTACCGTAAGTAATAATATGCGAAACATTCATCGCACCATATTTATCGATGAGATAATCTACGATTTCATCCCTGCGTGTATCTTCGAAATCAATATCTATATCCGGCATGGTCACCCGTTCAGGATTGAGGAAACGTTCAAACAGCAGGTTATATTTCAACGGGTCTATTTCTGTTATATTCAACAGGTAGGAAACGAGGCTGGCACTGGAAGACCCCCTGCCCGGCCCGACATAAATGCCTGCATTTTTAGCATAATTCACGGCATCCTGGACAATTAGAAAGTAATCTTCATAACCCATCTCGATGATGATGCCATATTCATACTCGAGCCTTTCCGAGTATTTCCGGCTGCCATCGGTCATTTCAGAAAGCCTTTCCGTCAGCAGGTGCCATAAATATTCTTTGGAATCCTTGTTCTCTTCATGAGGGAACGGGGGCAGAACGTTTTCTGTTTTCGGCAGTGAAACATCACATTTTTCCGCCAGCTGACGATTCGCTTCCAAAAAAGCGCGTTCTTCATTATTCAAATCGTCGAAACGCCTGATAAATGCCGTCCCTTCCTGGTTCCGGGATTCATAGACATCCAGCCTTGCATTATCCCGGATTGCATTGAGCACTCTAACTGCCGGAAGGTCCTGTGCGGATAAATAGTGGGAAGCTTCTGCATACACTTTGGTAAACGCATCTGTGTCGACAGTATGTGACTGATACTTATCATCCTCATTGATCTTCAATGCCTGTAGCACATCAATGCCGGCATCACTCTTCGCTACAGCGATGCATTCATCGATATTTTCCGTTAAATATTTTAAAGGTGTATGAGTGATTGATTTATAGGACAACATCGCCGACAATCTTATGAGTTCCCTGTATCCCCGGTCATTTTTAGCGATGAGGATGAAAGGAACACCATCCAGACCGTCAGCGATTTTTATTTCCATGCCTATTAGGGGCTTTATATTATATTTTGGTGCCAGCTGTAAAAATTGGTAGACACCGTGCATACGGTTAAAATCTGTCAGAGCAACAAAGCGCTGCCCATCCTGTGAAATCTTTTTTAAAAGATCATCAATCTCAATATTGCTGTTCAAAAAGTCAAAACAGCTGTGCACGTTTAAATTGATCATGGGCAACTATGCTCCTTCCTAGAGTTTGCCATCCAATACTTCGATAAGATCACTGATTTGTTCTTTAGCAGATAAACTTGCGCCGCTCGCAAATGGATGCCCGCCGCCGTCAAACTGTTCTGCTGCGTCGTTTATTACTGTATCTTTCGAACGAAGCCTCACACGGATTTCATTTTCTTCCTCTACTGCCATGAACCATATTTTTGCTTCTTCAATTTCACGGTACATATTTACACTCATGCTCGCTTCATTACTTGTCAGGCCATATTTTTCAAGCACTGACCGGGGCACCCAGACGGAGAGTACACCTTTATCCGTGATTTCGAAATTATCGATCAGATAGCCTTTGAACCTGAACTGGTTGATCGATTGTACATTCATCAATTGCATATCTTTAGATGCGTCAAATTTGAATTTTTTGAGTTCAGAAGCGATCTTATGGGTCGCACTGCTTGTATTGCTGAATAAAAATCTGCCTGTATCTCCGACTATGCCGGCAAATAGAAGCCGGGCAGACTCATCATTTATATAGTCATTGTCAAATCCCCAGAGGGATGCGAGCAGATACACCAGCTCAGATGTTGAAGAAACACCTGTTTCAACAATATTGATATTACCGTATGAATCATGATCCGGGTGATGATCAATCTTTATCACTTTGTCACCTACGGACAAATCACCATCTATACGATCTCTGTTCGCTGTATCCAGAACAATCAACAACGGATTCTCAAGTGTTGTGACTGTATCCATCCTGCCCAGATAATTCAGGGATTCCTCCTCCCCACCCAATGCAACGATGGATTTGTTTGGAAAGATGGATTTTAAAACCGTTTTTAACCCGAGCTGTGAACCGATAGCATCGGGATCCGGGCGTCTATGGCGCATGATAATGATTTCATCATACTCGTTAATTAAGTTAAGAACTTCTTTATAGTGTGCTTTCAATTGTGGATATTGGTTTATATATTCTGTGAACAATTGCAATTCTCCCCTTGTTAATATTTACTTGGTCAACATTATAAATTATACTACAATATGGAATGGAGTTGTATCAGATGGAAGTGTTATATAAAATATCGGTATCATTTCTGGTTACCCTGCTGCTCTTAAGCCTTTTCATGTTCATCCTCTTTAAAGTAAGAGAGATCAGGAGTAAACGTGATGTTCAAAGTGCATATTTTAACAGCATATCAAGAATCTGGCTCGGATTACTTATTCTCTCATTCGGTTTAAATACCATCATCCAGTTCCAGACAGCTGTTTCTTATATAATCGGTGTACTGTTCATCATACTAGGTGCCTATAACATCTGGCATTTTAATGCTGCCAGAAAGTATTTCAAAGGCAACCTTCCCATTGAAGAGAAAGCATGGGAAGAATTTGAACGCAAAAATCGTCAGAGCGGAAAATAGACAAGTGGATTCCACTTGTCTATTTTTTATTTCCACTGTAATGCTGTATCATCAGCATCGCTTTTGAGAATATTTCTCCATCTGTTTTAGTCTCGACTTCCAGCCTTAAAAATTGATCGCCCAGATCAATGATGTTACCTTCCAAAACGATTTCCTGATTGAGCTGGACGAGCTTTACATTCATAAGATTCAGCGAATCTATATGATAACTGTGTATATCGTAATTTTGCAGGACTGCACCGGTCAGCCGCTCCATCAGTCTCATGAATGCAGATTGTGTAATACTCCCGTATTCATCTGTCATAAAAGGCATTACTTTCATACGGATTTTATTTTCGTCAATCCTGATTTCACGATCGATCACTTCTTCTGATGACATGCCTGTGCTCAGTTTTCTCGGTTCAAATTCCTTAAACACATCTCTTCTGTGCACGATGCCTAAAAAGTGGCCACTCTTATCCACCACCGGAACAACATTCAGCTGATGCCAGCTCATCACCTGTCTGAGCCTCTGTAAAGTGCTTGATGGCGGCACTTCAATTCCCGGATGCATCCATTCCTTATACCGGTCTTTATCCACTAAAGATATATCAGAAGATTTGATTGTCCCTAAATATTCATCGCCGTCCACCAGTACAGTCACTTTATCAGCCGGCAAATATTCGTGCCTGTCCGCAGTTTTAAAATCAAAGACATATTCTTCCTGCTTGATGACGAGGTCCTCCGCGGTCACCACATTGGTCATCAGCGACCTGCTGTAGAGTTCCCTTTGAATGGTGGACGCCACAGAGAACGTATCTGCACTCGTGGATATTACCGGAAGCCCGAGCGTCTCCGCTTTTTCAATGATTCCTCTGCTGGGGCCGAATCCTCCTGTAATTAACATTCCCGAGCCATTTTCCATAGCACGCCACTGAGCATCCTCCCGATTCCCCACAATAAGGAGCGCCCCTTCCTCCAGATACGTTTCAAGTGCTTCGGTGCGCATCGCTCCGATGATAAAACGGCTGATTTCGCGGTCCATCCCTTTTCTTCCCGCCAGTATAGTGCCCTGGATGACACGGTTCACCTGATTGAATGTTAAATTACCGTCTCCATGGGATTCTCTGGGCGCCACACGGATTGTACCCACTCTTTCAATCGTTTTGACCAGTCCTTCTTTTTCAGCAAATTTAATTGCACGATAACTGGTGCCGTCCGAAACACTGAGATTTGCGGAAACCTGGCGCACTGAAATTTTGGCACCTTCCGGTAAAGCGTGTATATATTCGAGTATTTCATCATGTTTTGACATTTGATCACCTTAAAATCATTATATACCAAAAATAAGGGACACCGGTAGTGTCCCTCACATCTTTCAGCATCTGTTCCGATTAAAATTTTACTTCGTCGCCTGCTTTAAGCACCTGGCACTCGGTGGATAATTTTTTTCCAAATTCTTCAGGGTCCTGTTCGATTGGCGGAAAAGTATTGTAGTGAACAGGCACTGCGATTTTCGGCTGTACCAGATGATCCGTCGCATATACCGCGTCATCGATACCCATTGTGAAATTGTCGCCAATCGGTACGAAGAACACATCAAATGGTCCATTCAGCTCTGTAATCAATTTCATGTCGCCGAAAACGCCAGTGTCCCCGGCATGATAGATTTTCCTATCCCCGGCTTCAATAATAATCCCTGTCGGCATACCTGTGTATATGGGATCTTTGCCTTCTTCGGAAGTAAAGCTTGAACTGTGGAAAGCATGTACAAATTTGACAGAGCCAAACTCAAAGTCATTTTTGCCGCCGATGTTCATCGCCACAACCTCTATATTCTTACTTCCGATATACTCAGCGAGTTCCACCGGAGCGACAACAGTTGCATTCGTCCGTTTGGCAATTTCAACTGTATCTCCCACATGGTCGTTATGCCCGTGTGTCAATATAATATAATCTGCCTCGACTTCGTCCGCCTTCAGGTCAGTGAGGTCATTGCCGCTGATGAACGGATCCACAATCACTTTGGAACCATTGTTTTCTAAAGCTACAACCGAATGTCCATGATAGCTGAGTTTCATTATGAGATTACTCCCTTTCGATTAATTTATTCCATATAAATATACTACCCTTTCAAGGTCGTATGTATACATCATATGATACAATTTTCTTTGAGGTGAATCATGTGAAAACCATTCATAGAAACCACAGTTTATCAGAAAAATTTACGTCTGAAATACTTGCACGGAAAGATTTCAGTGCACCAAACCTGGTGTTGCCTGAAATGAAAAAAGCACTTTATCCTGAATCGGAAATTTTTGCATCCTTGAACCATTGGGAAGAAACCGACCGGTTCCTGCTAAAAAATCTTATCATAGAATCCGTCCGAAAGATGGAGACAGCCGATGGCTTCATAACAGATCAGGTGTTTCAGGACCACCACCATCACTTGGATTTAAGATTCATCAGTGAATTATCAAAAGTCATTGGTGACCGCCACTTTATCGTCGGGCCCGAATTCAGCAAAGTACCGCCTTTTCTTCAGAGCCGTCTGTTGGATGAACTGATATACCATGATATATCCGGCGTCATGTATGATGTGCGCGGTATAGATATGGATGACTTCAATGCCCTGCAGCCGCTGGCCAAGCTCAAAATCCATGCTAAGAAGCGTATCGTCATTACTCCAGTAGTCAAAGATGAAGCGCAAATGAAGCGATTGATCGGGAGCATACCTTTTGAAGTGGTCTCCATTCATGGTGAATAATAAGTTTATACACTGCCCGTAAGGGAATACTACATGCAACACTCATATAAAGGATGTGTCATGTATGCAAGCTGTCACTGTACAGGGGAAAAAGAAAGTCAAAGTAAAAAAGATGAAGACGCCCGAGATACAAAACGGTACTGATATGATTATCCGTGTGACTTCTACAGCAATCTGCGGATCGGATTTACATCTCTACAGAAAAAGTATGCCAATATCGGATGACTACATTATAGGACATGAACCCATGGGCATTGTTGAGGAAGTCGGCCCGGGTGTACAGAAGATTAAAAAAGGCGACCGCGTCGTTATTCCGTTTAACGTCAGCTGCGGTGAATGTCATTTCTGTCAGAATCAGATGGAAAGCCAGTGCGATGTTGCAAATCCCCATGCGGACACTGGGGCTTATTTCGGCTATTCGGAAGCCTTTGGTAATTACCCCGGCGGCCAGGCGGAATACTTAAGGGTGCCCTACGCTGATTTCACTTCTTTCGTCGTACCTGAAGAAAGCGAACTGGAAGATGAAAGCCTGTTGTTCCTATCTGATGTTATACCGACTGCCTATTGGAGTGTGGAACACAGCGGCGTTAAAAAAGGAGACACGGTAATAATACTCGGTTCAGGACCAATCGGTCTGATGACACAGAAATTTGCATGGATGAAAGGTGCCAGCCGTGTGATTGCTGTCGATCATGACCAGGTACGTCTCAATCATGCAAAACGGACCAATAATGCCGAAATCTTCAATTTTAAAGAATATGATAATATCGGCAAGTACCTGCACGAAACAACAAAGGGCGGTGCAGAGGTCGTAATCGACTGTGTCGGCATGGACGGGGACATAACCGCCAAAGACCGTATTAAGACACTTGCCGGACAGGTGGGTACAATCGACCCAATCATAACTGCTGCAGACTCGGTCAAAAAATTTGGTACCATTCAGCTCACCGGCGTTTATGGTGCACCTGCTGCGGCTTATCCCCTGCCCCAGATTTTCTCCAGGAACGTCACAGTAAAAAGTGGTCAGGCACCTGTCATTCATTATATGCCGGAGCTCTATAATATGGTTGAAAAAGGAGATATCGATCCCACCGATATCATCACACACAAAGTTCCTTTGAAAAAAGCAGAGAAGATGTACGATATTTTCGACAGCCATCAGGACGATTGCATCAAAGTAGTATTGAAACCATAAAAAAAAGCAAGCCCCCGGAGAATTCCAGGGGCTTTTGATATGTTTAGAGAAGCTCTTCTATATCTTTATATTCGAGATTCTGCGCTTCTGCGACAGCTTTATACGTCACATGCCCTTCATAGGTATTGAATCCACCCAGCAGTACAGGGTTTTGTTTAGCAGCTTCCCTGTATCCTTTATTGGCAATTTGAAGTCCGTAATTCATTGTTGCATTTGTCAGTGCAATCGTGGAAGTACGCGGAACTGCACCAGGCATATTAGCAACTGCATAGTGAACGACTTCATGTTTGATGTAGATTGGATCATCATGTGTTGTCACTTTGTCGGTTGTTTCAAAAATACCCCCCTGGTCGATTGCGATATCAACAATTACTGAACCAGGATTCATTGACTTGATCATTTCCTCAGTAACAAGCCTTGGTGCCTTCGCGCCGGGGATAAGTACTGCTCCGACAACTAAATCACTCTCTTTAACCGCTTTTGCAATGTTAAGCGGTGATGACATCAGTGTCTGGACACTTGCACCAAACAAATCATCGAGCTCTCTCAGGCGCTTAGGATTAAGGTCCAGTATAGTCACATCAGCGCCGAGGCCAACTGCCATTTTGGCAGCATTGGTACCCGCCATGCCGCCGCCGATGATTGTCACCTTCCCACGGGAGACGCCGGGTACGCCGCTGAGGAGGATTCCTTTGCCGCCGTTTATTTTCTGTAAGTATTCTGCACCAATTTGCGTTGCCATGCGCCCTGCCACTTCACTCATAGGTGAAAGAAGCGGTAGTGAACCATCTGTTGCCTGTATCGTTTCATATGCAATCGCTACCACTTTCTTCTGTAAAAGCGCTTTCGTTAATTCGATCTCTGGAGCAAGGTGAAGATAAGTAAATAAAATCAGGTTTTCTTTGAAGAAATCAAACTCTTCAGCAAGTGGTTCCTTAACTTTAACTACCATGTCGGCATCCCATGCTCCAGCCGCATCTTTAACGATTTCTGCGCCAGCATCAACATAGTCTGCATCATCAAAATACGAACCTGAACCTGCGTTCGTTTCAACCAAAACTTTATGTCCTGCCTCAACAAAAGCATGGACCCCTCCAGGAGTTAACCCGACCCGGCTCTCGTTGTTTTTAAGCTCTTTTGGTACACCAATAATCATTGCAAAATCTCCTTTCCTTAATGAAGCAATTGTAACATAAGGGTCACAAATTAGTCATGATAATTCCTTCACAAAAGTTATAAAATTCTAAAATGTGGTATAATATAAGTGAAAGTGATACCACATGGAAAGGGGCAGTAAAAATGCTTAAGTATAATAACATCCTTATTGCAGTAGACGGATCGAGAGAAGCTGAATGGGCATTCCATAAAGCGATAGACATTGCAAAACGTAACGATTCAACACTTTCAGTCATTAATGTCATCGATACGCGTTCATTTGCATCAGTTGAAGCGTATGACCGGACAATTTCCCAACGGGCAAATGATTTTGCACAGAAATTATTGGACGGTTACGAAGAATTGGCAGTAGAAAAAGGTGTGACTGATGTCGTTAAGATCATTGACTACGGTTCTCCAAAATCGATTATTCCTAAAAAAGCAGTCAAAAAGACAGGCGCTGATCTAATCGCCTGTGGTGCGACAGGTCTTAACGCCGTCGAAAGATTCATCATCGGTTCGGTATCCGAAAGTATTGTACGTCACGCCCCTTGTGATGTATTGGTTGTCAGAACGGAGACATTACCGGACGACTTCGAGCCGGTAGTTGCTACTGAAGAATTCATGAACGAAAACAAGTAGTATAGATTGGAAGAAATGAACAAACCCCCGAAATCGAATGGATTTCGGGGGTTTGATAGTATTTAAAGACCGGCAACGTTCATTACATCACGTGCGATCATCACTTCTTCATCTGTCGGTATGACAATAATCTTGACCGGCGAGTATGGATGGTTGATAAATTTCTCCTGGCCACGGACGTTGTTGGATGTCGGGTCAAAGTAAACGCCCATAAACTCCAGTCCTTCCAATACTTTGGCGCGGACGATATCGGAGTTTTCCCCTACACCCGCCGTAAAGATGATGGCATCGAGTCCGCCCATGCGGGTCGCATAGGATCCCATGTATTTGTGGATGCGCTCACCGAATACTTCCAACGCAAGAATCGCTCTTTCATTACCCTTTTGCGCTTCTTCTTCAATATCCCTCAAATCACTTGAGAACCCACTTACACCAAGCAGACCTGATTCTTTGTTGAGGACATTGAGCACTTCTACGGCTGACTTACCTGTCTTCTCCATGATGTATGGAATCAACGCAGGGTCAATATTACCGGAACGTGTGCCCATTGTAACCCCGGCAAGCGGTGTGAATCCCATGGAAGTATCGATGGATTCGCCACCCCTTACAGCCGCGATACTCGCACCGTTACCGAGGTGGCAGCTGACAATTCTTAATTCTTCCAATGGTCTGTTCAGCAATTCTGATGCTCTCTGAGTAACGTATTTATGGCTTGTTCCATGGAAACCGTACTTACGTATACCATAGTCTTCGTAGTAATTATATGGAAGACTGTAGAGATATGAACTTTCCGGCATCGTCTGGTGGAATGATGTATCAAAAACCGCAACATGCGGAACATCAGGCAGCTGCTCTCTGAACGCATTGATGCCCATCAGGTTCGCCGGGTTATGCAACGGTGCCAGTTCGCTTAATTTCTGAATTTCTTCAACCACTTCATCATCGATCAATACGGACTGGTCAAACACTTCCCCGCCATGGACGACGCGGTGTCCGCTCGCAACGATATCGTTTATACCGCTGATGACACCATTTTCGACAAGCTTTTCGAGCATGAGGTCTACTGCTTCCTCATGATTTTTAAAATTTTGATTGATTGACTTTTTCTCGCCATCTGCCGTTATGGAGAAAACACCATTATCAAGTCCGATTCTCTCTACTAGCCCTTTAGCTATTTCTGTCTCTTCGGGCATTTCGAACAGTTGGAATTTGAATGAAGAACTGCCCGCGTTTATCGCTATTATCTTAGACATATTTTCCTCCCGCGCACTTAAAAGTTATCAGCGTAACTATCATACCATGATTCTGTTTGCTCTAAAAAGTGTTTGAACTGCTGCACATTTTTAAAATCAGGTATGTCGCCAATCAATACTTCATTATTTTTAAGTGGTGAAAATTTCTTTTTGAGAACGATGATCGATTTTCTTTGGTTTTCTGTTTTAAACATCGAGTTCGGTAAATTTAAAAACATCAGCAATGTTGCAGATTCGGATAAATACTTTTTAATCGTTTCATTTTTCTCTTCCAGCATGTTCGACGGCACAATGAATACGCCAAGCCCGTCATCTTTAACATAGCTCATGGCACTTTCCAGCATCAGGAGATGGGCATAACTTCTCTCATCTTCAAAAGCAGTTGTAAATCCTTCCACATCCAATGGATAATAGCCGACCGGCAGATCTCCGATTGCCACATCAACCTGCGGCAGTCTCACTGGCTCAATGATGTTCTGGGGATATATATCCATCGGCACTTCCAGATAATCACATAAATTCACATTAATCTGGGCGAGCAGCGGGTCGACTTCCACACCAAACAGTTCAGTATCTCCGATCTTTTCTTTTACTGTCATGGATAAGTGCCCCGTACCGCTTCCTGCATCCAGCAGAGCAACCGGGTCTTGATTGAACAGCTGAACGATGTGGGCTATAAAGTAACCTATGGCATCCGGAGTCAGCTGGTGATTCGGCTGTACTTTCTCTTCTTTGACATGATAAAGGTAGGCAAATTGAAATGCTTTCCTCAAATCACTGTAGGACCCTTCTTTTTCGACACGAATCAACGCTTCTCCCAAAGCTTCCAGTCTCGAAGCATCAGGATCACTCTCGAGCAGGCGGTCCGATTCTTCTATAAGTGCATGATAGACTTTCTCCATCTGTGATAATTCCATTATAATCCCTCATTAACATAAAATATGGACTGCCTGTTTTTGGGGCAGTCCGAACAAGTATTATACTATTATATTATATAGACTCCAACGCTTCAATCGCTTTGTCGTAATTCGGATGATCCGTACCTTCCGGTACGTACTCTGTATATACGACTTTGTTGTTCTCATCAAGGATGAAAACACTGCGTGCCAGAAGTCTGAGCTCTTCCATTACTACACCGTAGTTTTTACCGAATGAAAGATCTTTATGGTCGCTTAAAGTAATTGCATTATCGAGCCCTTCGTCTGCAGTCCATCTCTTTTGTGCAAACGGCAGGTCGTTGGAAATTGTCAGTACCGCCGTGTTATCCACATCCACTGCTCTTTCGTTAAATGTTTTAGTCTGCGTGCTGCAGACACCTGTATCTATTGACGGGATGACACTGATCAACTTCTTCTTACCATCGTAATCGCTGAGTTTGACTTCTGAAAGATCAGTGCTCAACACTGAAAAATCCGGTGCCTGGTCCCCCACTTTTACTTCATCTCCGATTAATGTCATAGGGTTGCCTTTGAATGTTACGTTAGCCATTTTATAGATCATCCTCCTGATAATTTTGCTCTCTGTTTCCTGATTCCCTAAATAAACGCGCTTTAATCATGTTTTTATAATCCTGATAATTATTTTTCACTACATAAGTATCCGCAAAGAAATCATGCAGACCGATTCTGTTTTCTGTGAAAATAATCATTAAGTACGGGATGTAAAGAAGGGTGTTGTTAATAAAACGCCCCACCAGTTCACGATATACCACTTGTGAAAAACTAAGTTTTCCACCGTCTTTATCAATAACACTGATGCCGGTAATCATTTTCCCCAATGTCTGACTGAAAAAGTAGGTCATCAGTACAAAATAAAGAAAATAAAGCAGTCCGGAAGCAATATTATCCACACTGAAGATCGGCAGCCAAAAATGCAAGTCTTTAATATCCAGCATACCGAGTATCGGATAGATAACAATCTGAGAAATGGACCAAATGAGGACTACATCAATAATGAAACTGACCAGTCTGGTAAAGAAATGAGCGGTAGCCATATAATCCAGCTTATCCATCAATGAATCCTTCTTTGTATCCGGATGGTATCTTTCAGTATATTCCAATTGAATCCCTCCCTACTTCTCATACAGGTACATCGGTGTCATGCCCTGTCTGTTGTCTATTAATGATTCGATCCTGGCAATATCACTCTGTCCTGTGATTTCAGAGAAAAGACTTTTGGCTTTATAGCTTAATGAAAGATTGTTTCTGCCGCTGTTTCCGTATTCGATGATTTGCGGATTACCGCCGAGCTCCTTTTTCAAAGCTGCCGTCGCATCTTCAAGATACCCCAGCTGATCGACCAGGCCATTGTCAACCGCATCTTCACCCAGGTAAATACGGCCATCAGCCAGATTTTCAACTTCTTCTTCATTCATACCTCTGCCTTCGGCCACAACATTCACGAAGTCCTGATACATATCGTCAACCATACTCTGGACATACTGTGTTTCTTCTTCGGTTGGATCTCTGTGGCCGCCGAGCATTTCTTTCATGTCGCCGCTGGCATATGTTTCAAATTCAACGCCGAAATCTTCGGCAAGCTGACTGTAGTTGACGCTCTGCATAATGACACCGATCGATCCAGTCATCGTCTCATTGGAAGCGAATATCTGATCCGCCGGCGCAGATACATAATAACCGCCGGATGCTGCCATGCCACCCATTGAACTGTAAATCGTCTTTCCCGCTTCTTTGATCTGCTGTAAGTATTTATGGATCTCGGCACTTTCATAAACCCCTCCACCCGGAGAGTTTACATTAAGTAAAACACCATTAATAGTGTCATCATTAATAATCTGCTTAAGGGATTCGATTACCAATGTATGGTTATACCCCTGCCCACCAAACATATTGGGCTGTTCGCCTGAATCCATGATTGTCCCTTCGATGTTAACAACAGCTATTCTGTTTGTGGCATCCCCTCCTTCAATAATTGTGGAAGGCGGGAACTCGCCTCCTGAGAATTCACTGAAAACATCTTCCCAGTCACTTGCCCACATAGCGTTGAAAACAGAGGCTATGACGCCAAAGACAACGAGTGCCAGCGCTATGACAATCGCTATAATCCGTTTCAAATAATCAGTCCTTTCAAATGCATTTAAGTTCACTAATAATGATACCATATAGTGAATAATTTATAACACATCGGATACATGTTAAAAAATCCCCCGATTCCTGCTCGAACTTAAAATCAAAGTACGTAATGGACCGTCCGGCTGATTGTTAAATAAGTGGAATATATGGTATAAAGTAATAGAGATTGAACATGAGCAGGCAATTTAAATAGTAATTAGGAGTGAATGGTTTGAATAATAACACTTATAAAACAGTATACTTCTTTGCTCCGCATGTTGAAGAGACAAAAGAAATACAGGACGAACTCTCCGAACTTTTTTCAAGACATGGAATCGAAGAAGTTGAATCAAGCAAAGAGGCTGATATTATCACCTCCATCGGCGGAGATGGTGAATTTCTACAATCAGTAAGGAAGAATAATTTCCGTGATGACTGCGTTTATCTTGGCGTTGCAGTGGACGAAGCAAACTATCTGTATGTAGATTTCCATTACCGCGATATAAAAAAGCTCGAAGATGCGATTAAACAGAACGATCTGGATGTCAGGAATTACCCGCTGCTGCAGGTTAAGATCAATGACAATGCACCCAGCTACTGCCTGAACGAATTCACCTTGCGTTCCAGCATCGTGAAAACGATCAAGATGGATGTCTATATCAACGACTTCCTGTTTGAGCAGTTCAATGGTGACGGCATTTTGGTTGCGACACCCACTGGTTCCACAGGATATAACAAATCTTTAGGCGGTGCAGTAGTCGATCCGCTCATCCATGCAATCCAGGTCACTGAGCTTGCGAGTGTCAACAACAATACACACAGAACACTCGGCACAAGTTTCCTGCTTAATAAAGACAGACCACTCACACTCCTTATTGATAAAAACATGGATTACTACCCGATCATGTCTTTGGACAACGAATCGCTCAGTGTCCGCAACACTGAAAAAGTCGAGGTCTCAATCAGCGACAGGCTGGTTAAAACACTGAAGCTTAAGAACAATACATTCTGGCATAAAACACAAAGAAACTTCCTCTAGATCTAGAGGAAGTTTCTTTTCATATCCCGCCCTGCAGGAAATCATATATATTTTTCAGTATCAGGATAGATGTGACGAAAATGAACAGTACTTTCACATAGCCGACGCCTTTTGAAATTGCAAGCTGCGCACCGGTATATGAACCCAGGATCATACTCGCCCCCATTGCCAGACCGTAGGTGTAGTTCACTTCACCCATTGTCATAAATAGCATGAGCGCTCCAATGTTGCTTCCGAAATTAATCACTTTGGCATTTCCTGCCGCCCTTAAAAAATCAAAGCCGGTAAACAGCATCAGGAACATGAGAAAAGATCCTGTTCCGCCGCCCATGAATCCATCATAGAATCCGATAATGACCGTAAAGACGATCAATATGGCAATCTTCCGTGGCGTTAGTATATTTTCCTTCTCAATTGCGCCCCAGTCTTTTTTGAATAATGTATAGACCAAAACGATAACCAGCATTAAGAGGACCAGGGGTTTTAACACTTCACCCGGCAGTCTTATTGCAATCAGTGCCCCAAGCACGGACATTACAAAGCTTACGGGGAATAACTTCATCATCATCCGGAAATCTACATGCCTCGATCTTAGAAATCTCATCGAACTTGTAAAAGATCCAAATGAAGATGCAAGCTTGTTAGTACCCAGAGCGGTAGCAGGCGACATTCCGGTAGCCAAAAGTGCAGGGATGGAGATGAGACCGCCACCGCCCACCACAGCATCTATAAAAGCCGCGATAAAACCAAGCACAATGATTAAAAGTAATCCCGACAGTTCTATTTCCAACTGCTGACCTACAACAGTGAGTCGAATGCATTAGTATCTTCTTTTGCATTCGTCTCGTACATTTCGATATTTTCAAGGGCTTTTTCAATCATTGGTTCAAAATCGACTTTTGTTTCAAACTTAAGTACTTTTTCGAGCGATGGTTTGGTTTTCGGTGCTTTCGGCTTAAATATAGTACAGCAGTCTTCAAACGGCATGATGGATGTTTCATACGTATTGTATTCTTTTGCCATGGTGACAATTTCATTTTTCTCAAGTGTAAGAAGCGGTCTCAGTACAGGATAGCTGGTTACCGCATTGATTGCATGCATACTTGTGAGCGTCTGCGAGGCAACCTGACCCAGGTTCTCTCCATTGACTATTGCTTCAGCGTCTATTTTCCGTGCAAGCCTTTCTGCGACCATAAGCATGATCCGTCTCGTCGAGGTCATCGACATGTTATCTGGAATCTTGTCATACAATGTCGTTTGCAGTTCGGTAAACGGCACAATATGAAGTTTTATATCGACTCCTGTGCGTTCTGACATAATATCGACCAGCTGTTTCACTTTATCTGTCGCCTGTGGACTTGTATATGGCGGGGAATGGAAGTGAATCGCTTCAATTTCCACTCCTTTTTTCATAATCTCAAATCCTGCAACCGGTGAATCGATACCCCCTGATAGCAGCAGCAATGCTCTGCCTCCCGTGCCCGCCGGCAGACCGCCGACGCATCTTATCACTTCATGATACATATAAATCGCATCTTTACGCACTTCTACCATAATTTGATAATCCGGATTTTTTACATCGACTGCAATGTTGTCAGTGTGTTCCAAAACATGTCCGCCGAGCATATTTTGAATATCGAATGTTTTCAGAGGATATTCCTTATCCGCACGTTTCACTTCGATTTTAAAAGTGCTATTGTCTTTAAAATCCTTCACAAAATTCAAAGCAGTGCCTTTCATCGCTTCATCGGTCTTGTCTATTTTCACAACTGGTGACACACTTAAAATACCTGTTATATGCTTAAGTGAATCCATCACCTCATATGGATCCGCATCATACAATTCTATATATGCACGGTCTCTGTTCGCTTTCACTTTAACGCCGAAACCATCAAGTGAACGAATCATCGTCTTCCTGAGTGCGTCAACAAACATTTTCCTGTTCTTCGTTTTCAAAGTCATCTCACCGTATCTCACTAAAATGTGATCGTATTTCATTTTAGTACACCTCCTATTTCCTTGTGGACTCTGTTAAGAGCATCAACTAATATATCGACTTCTTCTTTTGTTGTAAAGTTGGAAAAGGAAATTCTGATGCTCCCTTTTACAACTGATACTTTAGTATTCATCGCCATCAATGTTTCATTCAGTGTTGCAAGCTTGGATGCACACGCACTCGTTGTGGATACCATGATGTCACGGGAACTTAATGCATTCACAACGACCTCACCCTGTGCCCCTTCAAAAGCCAGATTCACAATATGCGGCACACCGCCCGGCTGTAGATGAACCGATGGTAAATCTTTAACGGTATTTTTAACGCTTTCGTTAAATCCGCTTATCCTGTTGTAATTCTCATCCAGGTTCTGGGTACCGATCCTCAACGCTTTGGCCATTGCAGCAATTGCACCGAGGTTGACAGTACCGCTTCTGACGTTAAATTCATGACCGCCGCCATAATATACAGGGTCCACAACTTCAATCTGTTTAACAATCAGGACACCGGCACCTTTTAAACCGTGAAATTTATGGGCACTCATACTTAAAGTATCCACACCATTAAAATCCATTTTAACCTTTCCTGCAGCCTGTGTTGCATCTACGTGGAAATGTACTTTCGGATAGTCTTTTATAAGTTCGGCGATTTCCGAAACGGGCTGCACTGCACCGGTTATATTGTTCACCGCCATGACAGTAACAAATATCACATCATTATTTAACAACTCTTTCAAACTATTCAAATCCACTTGGCCCCGAGCCGTCGTCTTGATGTATTTAACATCAAAGCCCTCTTCTCTGCTCGCTTCGACGACATTGACCACGCTTGGATGTTCAAGCTCACTCACCAGTACCGTCCTGCCAAATTGTTTCTTTTTCTTTAAAACACTCTGAATCGCAATATTATTGCTTTCAGTCGATCCGGATGTAAATACACATTCATAATTCTTTAATTCCAAAAGATCCAGCATCTGTTTTCTGGATGCTTCAAGTAACTGGTTTGCTTTTCTGCCTTCCTGATGAATGCTTGCTGTATTAAAATAATATGCCTTATTCACCTGCATAAACGTTTCCAGCGCCTCATCATATGGACGGGTTGTTGCCGCATTGTCCATGTATATCAAAATACCACTCCTTACGTAAAAGTGACTTGGAATAAAGTTATCCCAAGTCGCCTTCAGCTATTCATTATCAAATTCTTTCTCAATACGTGCTGCTGCGCCCGGTTCAACCTTTTCAAGTGCATTTTTAGCAATTTCCAGTGCACGTTTATAACGGTTTTCTTTAAACAGCCGTTCTGCTTCATTCAGCGTCTGGCTGAAGTCCCGGTCATCCCTGCGGTATCTATTACCGTACTGGATCATTATTTCAGTGAGCTTTGCTTCCTGCAGTATTTCATAAGCTTCCTGATCAAATTTGTTAAGTAATAATACTGTATGATTCACCTTGTCCTTAATATACTGAACATTTAAAGGACGGCGTTTGAAGTATTTATGAATCTCTTTAACATCAATATCCAGTTCATTTTTAATAACCAGGAACTTCTCAGGTACGCTGGACATGTTGGAGCTCATCAGCTCTCTGTAAATCTCTTCTTTCCGGTCCTGAATCAGGATCGCATTCTCCCTCGCTTCAGCTTCGTCTTCCCGAAGGTTGATTAAATACTGTTGTATCTGTTTCTGTTCCTCATTGATTGCACCGATATTCCCTTTAATGTATTCCAGATTATCAAGCACTTCGCTGTATCTTGCTGTCATTTTCGAAGTTTCTGAGATGATTTCATCATATACATCGATCATATTTTCAATTTCATGTTCGAACTTCTGGACTCTGTGAATATCAGATTCATTAATATGGAACTGCTCTTTGATGTAATCAATCTCAGTCCGCAGCGTGTAGTTCAGGTCTTTGGCATGGAACAAATCATCCGTGATGATATCTTTTTCATGATCCACTCTCGTTTTGGACTTCACTTCATGTTCCACAAGTTCAAGCATATCATCAAGCTGATTATTAATATCATCCAGTATATCTCTGGCTTCGTCCAACTCCAGTCTTGTGATGAGCGGCTCAACCAGATTCAGCTTCCCTTTTAAAGTGGATAGTTTACTCTCGACCTTAATATGCTCAAGGTCATACCCTTCTGCCTTAAGATCACGGCATCCGAACCTGATTTCCTGAAATTGCTGGGGAAGATCCTTTTGGACATCTTTAATGAGAAGCGGTATTTCATCCATATTCTCTTTTAAAATGGAAAGCTCTTCATGAACTTCATTAATATGGTTGTTTGCAGTTACGTAATTGCCCTCGTTAATTAATTTCTCATATTCTTTTAATTCAGGTTCATATGTTTCGATTAATTTCTCAAGTGAAGGTTGGGAATCCCCGAATTTATGACCATTCGCAAGAACGTCTCTCTTTGCTTCCCGGAATAATCGTTCTGATTCACTGAAGTTTCTCTCACCCGCGTCATTGGAATCTATCAGCTGGTTAATTTCAGCAGTAAGACTCTGGTATTGCCCTTCGACATTATCAATAGTCCGATTCACAGAATCCAGTTTTTCGCGGCCATCTTTAAAACGGAAGCGTTCGATGTCCTCCGAAGCTGAATCCAGTTCGGTTTCCGCTTCAATGAGGGAGCTGTTCAATGCATTTTTCCAGTCAGACTGCCACTTCTTATAGAGTGTCTGTGCTTCACCGTGAAGATTATAGTCTTTCACTTTAACCAGAACATCCTGGAAAGGCAGAGCCTTCACCTCTTCAAGTTTAGTCTGCTGACGATTAATTTCATCTTTTCTTATATTTCGCATGTATAATAGTGCACCCATACCGATAATGGCTAAAAGTATGAATACAATTAAAATATAAACCCACATACAGCTACCTCCTAAATATATATTTAATTATAGCCTAAAAGATTAAAACAAAAAACATTTAAATATATAAAACATCAACTAAGTATAAAATATTCAATTCATTATTTTTATTTTAATTTACTGATTTTTTGGTTACATCCTGAAAAAATATGTCTGTGAATGAAAAGAAAATCATTCAGCTATCAATATAGTATCACTAAAGCTTTTAATAATCCGGTAATTATATAAAAATCTAAAGTTTGAAACAGAATTCGAAAGATTGTATAATTTAGTAATATTTATAAAAGACAAGGGTGATTTTAATGTATACAGCGATTGAAATAAAAGATTACACACAGCTTAATCAAATGCTCAAAGGATTGATCGAAGACGAAACAGACCGGATCGCAAATCTGTCAAATGCAGCAAGCTTACTTAACCAGTTTTTAGATAACGTAAACTGGGTCGGTTTTTATCTGTATCAAGAAGAAACGGACGAACTCGTACTCGGCCCCTTCCAGGGACTGCCCGCCTGTGTCCGTATCCAAAACGGTAATGGCGTCTGCGGCACAGCCTTCAAAGGGAATGATATCTTTATTGTTGATGATGTCGATGCATTCCCGGGTCATATCGCCTGTGATGCAAACAGCAAATCAGAGATCGTCGTCCCGATCTATAAAGGCGATGAGCCGGTCGGGGTACTCGATATCGATGCACCGGTATATGAGCGTTTCACTGAAGAAGACCGCAATGGACTCCACGAATTTGTAAATGTACTAAAAAACCACATTTAGTTTCATAAAGTATTGACGCACACTGTTGGATGAAGTATAATCATTAATTGTGTATATAAACGGATTAAGTAGCGGATAACTATTACATGTAAGTATGCGGTCCCCTAAGTGGTGTGCTGTGTAACTGATGCTATTAGGCGAAGGCACTTTAAATCGCATGCCCATGTAAGTGGTTATCACCCTTATGATGTTTGTTGCATAAACTAAACACAATAAGGAGGAGTCAAAATGGCTCGATTCACAGGTTCCATCTGGAAAAAATCCCGTCGTCTTGGTATTTCACTGACAGGTACTGGTAAAGAACTAGAGCGCCGTCCTTACGCGCCTGGTGACCACGGACCGACTCAGAGAAAGAAATTATCCGAGTACGGACTTCAGCTTCAAGAAAAACAAAAACTACGTTACATGTACGGTATTACAGAACGTCAATTCCGTACAATCTTTGACCGTTCAGGTAAAATGAAAGGTGTTCATGGTGAAAACTTCATGATCCTTCTTGCTTCCCGTCTGGATGCAACTGTTTACCAACTCGGCCTTGCGAGAACACGCCGTCAGGCGCGTCAGCTTGTAAACCACGGTCACATCACTGTAGACGGTGGACGTGTAGATATCCCATCTTACATGTTGAAACCAGGACAAGTTATTGGTCTTCGTGAAAAATCACGTAACCTTGACATCGTTAAAGAAGCAATCGAGTATAACAACTTTATACCTGAATACCTTACTTTCGATGAAGAAAAACTTGAAGGTACATTCGTACGTCAGCCGGAACGCTCTGAGCTTCCTGCAGAAATCAACGAACAGTTGATCGTTGAGTACTACTCAAGATAATAACTTTGTTAATAAGTTTAAGAGCCTCAACCCCTATCCGGGGTTGAGGCTCTTTTTAATAAATAGGCCTCTTGTGCTAAGATGGGATATATATATTAACCAAAAGGAGAAATACTATGAAACTTTCAGATGACGTATACAAAGAGATCATTTCGGAAATTATGAAAAAACAAAGCGGCGCAGGCAACGTATTCAATTTCATGGTAAAACTGGATCAGGTTGAAGAAGAATTTACAGTGGATGAATCAGCAGACGAAATAGTGGATTCAATCCGGGATATTACTGTTCCAATCGAGATGGAGGAACTGCCTGCAGATGAACACTTATTTAACATCGGCACAGGTATCAAAAATTTAAATCCTGCTGTTATACATATACAGATCAACGAAAGCAGCAACAAATCCACAGTAAAGCTTCTTTCGAATGCGGCTGAAGGGCTCATCAGACAAAAATCGAATAAAAAGGCCATCAAGACCATTAAAACTCATCTTGGACTTCTTGAGAACCTGTAGCCGACTGCAAAGATCTTAAATTCTGCCCAAGCAGAGTTCAAGGTCTTTTTTAATGTGATCCCAACGTCCCCATATCCCTTAAAAAGTTTAAAAGCGAGACTGAGGTGGGATATATAGTATAAGTTAAAAATATGTATAGAGATTATAGCATCATTTGAAATCATCAATACAGGGGGGTGAGAACGATGGCTGCACTTTTACTGTTTCTATGGGGTATTTCAGGAGTCGCTGCGGTTTTTTTACTCGTCGCTTCCATTTTTACCATGGTACGTAAAAAGCGTTCGAAGAAATTGTGGATATTGACAGGCGTGACTGCTTTAATTTTCCTAATTCTATATTTAATTATATATTTGTAAATCGGATACTTTTCCAAAAGAAAAGAGCCTTCAAGGCTCCTTCTATGACACTTTAAAACCTCACTGTCATAATTTTACGTTTTTTAGTTCCTCTAACAGTTGTGTCACTTTGCCATCGAGCTTGTCGAACTTTCTAAAAGTGATAAGATTCAAAATTCCCAATACAATGAGCTGGGTAAACAAAAATTCAGTTTCCGGCTTGTTCTCTATAATATTCACTTTAAACACATCTCCCTTTCCTAGACCAGCCTATCTTCATGCCCGTGATGCTTACATTCAATCTGAACAGTTACCTGGTCAATTCCCCTCTCCTGCATCTTTTCTTCAATGTCTTCAATAATCTTCTGAGATTCATGAACGGTCATATCACCTTTCACCACTGCATGAAGGCTCATCGCATTCTGCCCGCTTGTGATGCTCCATACATGCAATCCGTGAATAGTCTCTACCCTATCGATATTGAGGAGTGATTCTACTATATCTTCCATATTGATGTTTTTCGGTACACCCTCCATCAGAATATGCAGGGATTCCCGGGAAACTCTCCAACCGCTGATGAGAATGAGTACAGCAACAATGACACTTGCCAATGGGTCCATGAATCCCCAGCCAAAAAACATGATGCTGAGTGCTGCAATGATTGCTCCGATAGAACCAAGCATGTCTCCCATAACATGGAGGAACGCTGCTTTTAAATTTAAATTATGTTCGGTATCCCCTCTCTTCAATATCCATGCTACGAGCAGATTGACAAGTAAACCGACAACCGCAATTAGAAGCATTCCGGTTGAAGCGACTTCCGGCGGATCCATGAATCTCTCGATCGCTTCATAAAATATAAATACGGATATGAGCACCAATGTCACACCGTTGAATACAGCGGCTAATATCTCAAACCGCTTATATCCATATGTCTTGCTGTAATCGGCGAGCTTCTCGCCAAACTTGAATGCGGCAAGTGCAATTGCGAGAGATACTGCATCGCTCAGCATATGCCCCGCATCCGCCAGAAGCGCCAGGCTGTTTGTAAGCCATCCCCCAACCGCCTCGATAATCATGAATGAACCAATTAAGACAAAACTGATCAGCAATGCCTTTTTATTGGTTCCGTGTGTGTGGTCATGATGATCCTGTTCCATCATCCTCACCTCTTCAAATCTGTCTTCTAAATTCACCTTAATATAAGTATATCAATTCCTGTGAATATAGTATATTTCCCGGTTGTTGAATCATTCATAAAACCGACATAGAATCCACCAACAGTCATTTATTTCAGATGCTATTATCAATATAGGACTATTTTCGGTTTAGGGGGGATATATCTATGAAAAAATTACTGATGATTCCAGCACTCGTATTTGCCCTGGGTGCCTGTTCAAATGATACTGATTCCACGGAAAAAACTGAGGAAAACACTGAAGAATTACATGCTCATGAAGAAGAAAATGCCGAGGAGGGACATGCCCATTCTGCAAGTCTGGATATGGAATTTACATACGAAAATGATGAAATGTCAGTACTCCTTACTCAGGAGGGCAAACGGTATGAAGCTGATCGTGTGAGGTTCGAAGTCGTGCATCGGGAAGACGAAGATGCAACTGTATGGCTGAAAACAGAACATGAGGGTGACGGAAACTATACTGCTGATGCATCTACACTCGAACCTGGCAGTTACGAAACAGTCATTCACGTGAACGGCCCGGAGGACTTGCACGAACATACCAGTGAAAATATTAGTGTAGAATAAAAGCAGCCGTTTTTGGCTGCTTTTATTATGCGGTTCATTTGAAACAAGTATTAATAAGTGGAATAATATAATGTATTGTAATCCCTGGCTTAACAGTAAGCTTTATGAATAATTGGAGGTTTTTTCTTTGAACATAATTGAATCAGGCTCGATCGAAGAACGTATTGAGCTTCTGGCAAAAACAATCGAACCATTTGCTGACCGTGCAGATGAAAATGATAAACATGGAAAGTTTCCATTTGAAAATTTTGAGGACCTTAAGTCCATCGGGTATCCTGCCCTCACTGTCCCAACAAAGTATGGCGGAGCAGCAATCGGTTTAAAAGAGATGCTTAAATACCAGGAGCTGATTTCTAAGGCAGATGGCTCAACCGGTTTGTCAATCGGATGGCATATGGGAATCATGAAGGATATGGGTGAATATAATACTTGGGAAGAAGAAAAATATGCCGAAGTGGCCAGAGATACTGCTCGAACAGGGGCACTTTTAAATAACGCAGCAACCGAACCTGCAACAGGCAGCCCGACCAGAGGCGGCCGTCCTGAGACTACAGCAGAGAAAAATGATGACGGCTGGCTGATTAACGGCCGGAAATCATTCACCACACTCTCCCCCATCCTCACTTACTTCGTTGTCAGTGCTTCAGTTGATGGTACCGAAGCGGTTGCCGATTTCCTGATCAGAAATGACAGAGATGGATTATCGGTAGATGAAACCTGGGATTCCATTGCTATGAAAGGCTCAGGCAGCCATGATATTGTCATGGATAATGTTCAGGTCGATGAAGATGACCTTGTCGTTTACAGAACCGGCGGCCAAAAAAGACCCGCAGGCTGGCTCCTGCATATTCCTGCATGCTATTTAGGCATCGCAAAAGCCGCCCGGGATGCAGCAGTCTCTTTTGCGACCGAGTATTCACCGAACAGCATTGAAGGCACAATATCCGATTTACCGAATGTAAAACAAAAAATAGGTGAAATCGAACTGGCCATCCTGGAATCCGACCATCTGCTATATTCCGTTGCAGAAAAGTGGGATGATGCAGATGAAGAAGCGAGACTTATGATGGGACCGGAACTCGGTGCAGTGAAACTCTCTGTCGTTAATAAAGCGATAGAAATCGTCGATCTCTCAATGAGAATCGTCGGTGCAAAAAGCCTGTCTGAGAAAAGCCGTTTGCAGCGATATTACCGGGATGTCCGTGCCGGGCTCCACAACCCGCCGATGGATGATATGACCATCGTCCATCTTGCCAATCAATCCATTTCTAAATTCATATAAAAATCATGCCGGAGTGGTTAAATGACACGCTCCGACATGATTTTTTGTTTCTCCTGAATGAATAATCCTTTATTTTCATTCCATTCGACAAAATAAATATCTTCAATTTCAGCATCTGTCTCTTCTTTTATTTTCCGCTTCAGCCACTCTTCGTCATAACCCGCATTTTTTAATGAATTGTATTCAATTTCACCCCCATCAACCAAAAGATAACTGAGTTCATTTTCTGCAAAATCATCTTTCATTTCTCCACGGCTGATCGGTTCGTCTGCTGAATATTGCATTACGGAGAGCCGCCCGCTGTTTTCCAAAATGGCATATCTGACATTTCGCAGTGAAAAGACACCCTGAAGCCTGAGCAGCTGCCTTACTTCATCAACATCCATATTATTTTTTTCCATTACTTTTGTATCCAGGTTTCCATCATTGATCAGCAGATCCGGTGCACCTTTGGAAAGTCTTCTGAAACGCTCATTTTTCAGAGCAAATTTTTCAACCAGGAAGATCAACAGTGCCCAGTAGGCGAGCGCAAAAAGCATCTCATAGAATGGCATTGTCGTTTCATACAATGCTTCTTCAATGACACTCCCCAAAATAAGGGCATATACGAAATCAAGCGGTGTAATCTGGGCCATCTCTTTTTTGCCGAGAATCCGCAGCACAATCATTACACCGATTAGCCCTGTGGTAAGTTTGACCGCATAAGTAAGCATATCTTCCATTTTACTCACCTTTTTCTATTATATTTAAAAAGACATCTGCTAACTATAAGACCCCGATGCTGTTTTCTTAAACATGAGCGGGGTCCATTTTATATTGAAAGAATTATTAGAAACACTTGTCACTACACTCTGCCATCCGTGTCTCTACGGGCAATCGGTCCGCTTTTCAGCATATAAATGTGGAAAGCATATTCTCCTATCCCAATAACTATTGCTGAAACTATTGCCGCCATAGCTGCAGTGCCGCCTGTAGCATCAGTCAGCCACATTCCAAGAAGCCATATGACAAAAAACGAGAGGACCAGATCAGATAAGGTAGCCATCATATTACCGGCTGCCGCAATATGCCAAGGTCACCGGCAAAATAAGAAATTATGCCGAGCACTATCGTAGTCAAAAGAATCATCGGCCAAAATGACATACCGTAAATTGCGCCGAGTATGACCCACAATACCACAAGAGTCATTACACCCTTGATCGCCATTGCTTTTAAATGTTCCATCAATTTGCCTCCATCCATCTGAATTTTCATTCTTTAATCTGTACCCCCGACTATATGCATAAAACATATTCCTCTCCTGTCCCCAGGGGTTTGTCCAGAGTCATACAAGGATATAGAGATAATAATGAATGGAGGCTTACTATGAAACAAAAATTGCTGGATTACATTGCCCACAGAAATGCGCCGCTGCCTGAAGGTCCATGGGGCATGTATCAAAATTGGCAGAATTTGATGTGTATGCATATCCCGGTGAAACCGGAAGAATTATCCCCCCATGTGCCCGACGATCTGGAACTGGATATATATGACGGCTATGCATGGATTTCTGTCTTCACATTTAAAGTTCAGGGCCTGCAGTTGAGAATACTGCCGAAGTTTCCATATCTGCATCATTTTTTAGAAGTGAATGTAAGAACTTATGTTAAACATCAAAGTATACCAGGTGTGTATTTCTTCAGCCTGGATGCAGCCAAAACAATACCGGTACTGGGCGCCCGTCTGGGTACTCTGCCTTATTTTAAAGCGAAGATGAAAGCAGTAAAAAAAGATGGATGGACACACTATTCAAGCTGCCGCCAGCATGGTGCAAAGGCGTACTTCAAAGGGAGATATAAATCGGTATCCGAACCCGGCTTCCCCTCCACTGGTTCTCTGGATTACTGGCTGTTTGAACGGTATTACCTGTTTAATACTGTAAAAGGGGCTGTTACCCAAATCGGCATCCACCATTTACCATGGAAACCGGCCAAAGCTTCTGTCGTCTATGATAAACACGGAATCAATTCTTTGCTGCCGGGAGATATTGAAGGAGCACCAACGCATGCCCACTACGTCGAATCACTCGATGTCCTTTTCTGGCCTTTGAAAAAAAATTAAGCGGATGTTATTTTTTCAGCCATTCCCAGGCCTGATCCATTTGCGCTCTGTCAAATTGTTTTACTTCAATCCCCGGCGCTGCGTTGGCTGCATCTGCACCGCCTTCGATCCATGCCGAATCGGTAATTACGGCAAATTTCCCATATTGCTTCCAATGCTTAATATCTATGAGTGTCCCTTTCAAGAGACCGCCAAGATCCGTACCTCCAAGATTCTTTACATCCACCAGTGCATTTATCGATGCATTTTCTTCATAGTGTTCGTTCATGAATGTTTCAGATTTCTCTGCATCTTCTTCAGTCACTTTCCCGTCCACTTCCATATGAATGACGTTTGAATACTCACTTTCACGAATTTTAATCACGTCTATCCCTCCTCGAAATTTACTCACTCAATTACACTCCTACCCTTTTGAATTAAACAGAAACGCTGTTTATATGTAAAATCCGTATAAAATCGTTTATTCTATACTGTATTAAGGAATAGATAAAATACTATGCTATTTTTTTATGGAGGTGTCTTACCTTGCGGCGTCTTTCAGCACTGTTTAAAGAGAATATCGTCCAATCAATTTCTGTGTTCATTGTAGTAATGGTTGTGATATGGGGTGCGATTGCACCTGAACAGATGATTAAAATCACCGGTAGCATCATGGATTTCATCATTGCTGAGCTCGGTTGGTTTTATGTGGTTTCAACAGCGCTGTTCATAATATTTTGTCTATATCTCGGTGTAGGCCCCTACAGACAGATGAAACTTGGAAAGAAAGAGGATAAACCGGAATACAGATATTTCGAATGGATTGGCATGTTATTCGCGGCCGGCATGGGTGTAGGTCTGGTTTTCTGGGGAACGGCCGACCCCTTGTCCCATTTTGCTGAGCCTCCTCCTGGCACCGAACCGAAGACAAAGATTGCCGCTGAACAGAGTCTATTGTACAGCGTCTTCCATTGGGGGATACATCCATGGGCTATATATTCCGTCGTCGCCCTTGCACTGGCTTTTGCCAAATTCAGAAAAGACCTTCCGGGCCTCATAAGTTCAACTTTTTATCCGTTGATCGGTGAAAACATTTACCGTTGGCCGGGCAAAGTGATTGATATTTCAGCAGTACTTGCAACGACTGTCGGTATAGCCACTTCTTTGGGACTCAGTGCGATGCAGTTTGGTGTCGGGCTGGAGCATGTCTTCGGGCTGCCGAATAACAACATTACACAACTGGCTATCATCACGGTTGTGACAGTAATATTTCTGCTTTCTGCCGTAACCGGTGTCAACAAAGGAATGAAATATTTAAGTGTAACCAACCTTATCATAGCAGCGTTGCTGCTCGGTGCTGTCATCATACTTGGACCGACAACCTATCTAATCGAGCATGTCTCAAGGACATTGGGACAATACGGAAGCAATCTTTTTGAAATGTCATTCGACACCGCTCCTTACAGCGATGGGAATGAATGGATGAGTAACTGGACGCTTTTCTATTGGGCCTGGCTCATCTCATGGAGTCCGTTTGTAGGTACTTTCATCGCCCGTGTTTCAAAAGGCCGCACGCTCGGGGAATTCATGTTTGGCGTACTCATCGTACCCGCAGTCGCCACACTTGTATGGTTTGTCGCTTTTGGCGGGAGTGGATTATTCATGGAAATGCAGGGACAGATGTCCATTTCAGATCAGGTGTATAAAACTCCCGAAGCCGGGCTTTTCCTGCTGCTCGATCAATTCCCGGCTTCCATCTTATTGAATATCATCGCTCTGGTACTGATCGGGATATTCTTTATAACTTCAGCGAATTCCGCGACATATGTATTGAGTGTATTCACATCTTCCGGAAAACTCGATCCTTCTAAAAAAGTGCTTATAATCTGGGGTATACTGCTCTCATCTATCGCTTCCGTCCTTCTTATCAGTGGCGGAATAGATGGTCTGCAATCCGTAGCAACCATTACGGCACTTCCATTTGCGGTCATAATGATTTTCATGATGGTCTCACTGTACAAAAGTCTGTGGGAAACAGGCAGGGAAAACCAGAAAGTCAAAGAAGAGGAAGATTGGTAAGCCAATCTTCCTCTTCTTTTTATTTATTATTTCTTCTTATAATAATTAATGTACTTATCTGTTAAACTGTCCCCGATATAATACTCACTGTTATTTAACATCCATTCTGTATCTTCAAAATGTATCTTTTTGGCTTCACCGATTAATTCGATTTCATTTAAAAGATCAAGCAGCAGTACATGGCGTTTTTTGCCGCCATATTTATAAGTGGTTTTCACTATTTTGAAACCAAGTTTAAATTTATCCTTCAGACTGGGTATATTAGTCGGCATTACTGTAGTTAATATATGATCAAAGTTGCCCGATTCCCTGACGCGCTGTATTAATGCCTCTCCCATTTTCGTCTGCAGGCCCTGCCCCCTTGAAGCGGGATCGATAAAAGTGATTTCCGAATAAATGACACGTTCCTTGTTCTGGATTTTGGCATCGTCTGCCAAATGCTCTTCTTCATCAACCTGCGGGATATACATGGAACGCGTAGCTACCAATGACTGCCCTTTGAATACTCCAATTATATAACCCTGGTTGATTACTCCTTCAAATTCCTCTCTCGTCAATATTTGAAGCACTTCCTTGTCTTCCAATGAATCATAGACAGCATTCTGTAATTCCAGAACAGCATCCAGGTCACTTAAGCTTAAATCTCTGAATTTCATGACAGTCACATCCTTTAAAATTTCGATAGTTCAATTATTACCCATGTTTACTTTTTATCATAAAGGGCTATATTATCTATGAGGAGTTGGTGCATATGGCAATTATAGTTAAGGTCAAGGACAGCACGAACAACGAGACAGATTTCAGATTCATCCGCAATGACAAGGTTAAAGACAGCATCAAAGCTTCATATATAAGCCAGGAAATGACAGAGGAAGACAGTACAAAATTTGTACAATTTATTTATCCGAGTCATACGGAAACTTTCACTCAATTTAAGCTCCATTATAAAAGACGCTGAAATTCGGCGTCTTTTTTTGATTTATACTATTTCAAGTTTATATCCAGCCAGCTGAACATCAGTTTTACCCATTCACCTGCTCTCGCTTCTTCGATCCCAGTCACGTTTGTCGCCAGGCTCAGACCATGCTGGCCCTCCTGGAAAGTATGAAGTTCCCATGGCACACGATGCGATTCCAGCGCTTTCGCAAATTCGAGGGAATTTTGTATAAATACGAGCTGATCTTTAACCGTGTGCCATATAAAAGTGGGTGGTGTATCCGGCGAAACGTATTCCTTTACGTCTGCTTTCTGAACTAAATCTTCATCCGGTTCGCTTCCGAATACCATTCTGGAAGCAGTCGACATGTATTTAGGGTCACCAATTCCACGCGCTTCAGCGATTTCTTTATTGAGCATGTAATCTAAGATAGGATAACTCAGCACCTGGAAATTTGGACGATACCATCTTGATTCCTCTCCCACTGCCTCCTGAAGCCATTCAGCATTCCAATGCACTCCGAGACTTGCTGCCAGGTGCCCTCCGGCAGAAAATCCAACGACACCGATTTTATCCGGATTTACGTTGAACTCATGACAATTTTCCCGAATGAACGTCATTGTCCTGGCAAGCTCAACAAGCGGTCCCGGGAATTCCGAACCGAGGACTTCATCATCCCCCACCATTGATGCAGCTTGATATAATTCATCTCTGTCTGTGCCTCTATTCTCTCTCCGCATCGCTGAACCGATTGTTGAATATCTGAGTATAAATACATGATATCCTTTGGCTAAAAATTCATATGCCACCGGTTCCGCTTCCCTGTCCGACACATACATATAACTGCCCCCGGGACAAATGACAACCGCCGGCCTGCCTTCTTTCTGGTGGATCGGATTATCACTTAACATCATTGTGACTTCTGCATGTTTATCGCCTATATAAAAACTTTGTAAAATCATATGTTGTGTTCCTCCATTAGTTAATCAGCCGGTACAGATAAAGCTCATTAATATATTCACCCTCCATATAAAGTGAATCAATGCGCTCACCTTCCGTTAAAAATCCAAGTGTTTTGTATAATTCGATCATACTTGTCCGATTTACAGGCAAAGATAATTCCAGCCGGTATATATCATTATTGCCGGCCCACTTAATCCCGGCATTCAACAAATCTTTTCCGATACGATTCTGATTGGCCACATCTTTAATACCTAGTGAAACATTCGCACGATGCTTCGTCATATCAACATTATTGCCAAATAAACTCATATATCCTGTTATCTCTTCTTCATCCAATGCAATCAGAATTTGTTTCCTTGGGTCCTGGAGAACATTTGAGAACAGGTTTTCAGTATTTGAAACAGACAATATCCCATCTCCGCTAAAACCACCGAAACCGGATGAGTCCAGTGATGCCAGCAAGTTTAAAAAACTTTCAATATCTTTCATTTCAATCGGTCGAATTTCCATCATCTAGCCTTCTTCCTTTAACAGTACTTTTAATATGAAATCCAACGCAGGGGGATTTTCATTTCTTAGTTCTTTGACAAATGAATCGCGGTCATATGAAACTTTTTTAAATTCAAGGTCTATGGCACCATCAGACCCAAACTCCATTATGGTATACGGACTGAATTCATCGACTGTCACTCCTAGTGCACCAGGATTTATAAATAGCCGGTTTTCATCCTCAATATGCAGAGTCATATGATCATGCCCGAATAAAATCACATCATACTGACTATTATCATAATGTTTTTGCAGACTTGCAAGTGTTGGTTTTTCATCAATAGGCAGATACAGGCCGTTACCGTCCAGATGATAATGTGTCATTAAAATATTATGTCCGTATATTTCCGCTGTTGCTGTCAATCGCAATCTCTCCAGCTTCTGTATATATTCCAAACAAATGTGCTCAGCAATATATAGATGATGTTCATGTTCCGGTCCCTTAATCTCGGATGTTTTCCCTTTAAACGCTTTAACAACTTCATCGTCATGATTACCCTGGATGAATTTCATATTTTCCAGTTGATTTAAAGTATCCATCACTTTATCAGTCTGATGTCCCAGAGATACTATATCGCCCAAACAATAAATTTCATCCACATCTGATTCTTTAATATCTTCAAGCACTTTAGACAGTGCGTAATGGTTACCATGTATGTCAGAAATGACTGCAATCCTCACTCCCACTAAATCCCTCCGTCAGTACGCATTCACTATTCATTCCTATTTTATCAAAGATTCAGCACAGCACCTAAATTTTATTTAACATGTTAAGATGTATATATAACTATTCATGAGGTGAAACCATGACAAGAATTTGTTTAGTGAGGCACGGACTTACAGAATATAATGCACAAAGAAAATTACAGGGGTCTTCTGATATCCCGCTTAATGCCGAAGGGGAATCCCAGGCTGAATCTGCACGCGAAAAGTTAAAGGACTATGACTTTGATGCAATCATCTCGAGCCCTCTGATCAGGGCTTACAGAACTGCTGAAATCATAAATGAATATCATGGTCTGGAAATTGAGACGATGGATGAATTAAAAGAACAATACTTCGGTCCTCTTGAAGGAAATCATATCGATGATATTCAGGAAAAATATCCCGATGGCATCTTCCCCGGCGCTGAATCTTTCGAATCATTATCGAACAGAGTGGCAAAAGCGATAAAGGAAATCGAAGAGAAGTATCCGAATAAACATATACTATTAACGGCACACTCAAGAACAATCAAATCCATCCTGTCACTCTACAGTGATGAAATTCATATGTTCGAAACAAAGTTGGATAACTGCAGTTTGAGCCATATAGAATGTATCGATTCCAACTGGACTGTTAATGACTATAATATTGCCAGCTCCAATTGATCTAAAAAATAAGGTTCAGGTCAACTGACCTGAACCTTATTTTCATGCTTTTGCTTTAGCAGGAATCGGATAATCGAGGAGGAAATCCTCCTGGCCGACTGTTTTCCTGTAAATACGGTAAAAGTAAGCAATCCATAAGATTGTTCCCACTACGCCACCGGCATAGGACACATTCAAATCCAGTCCGAAACCGATTTGTGCATACAGTATATAAGTGACCACATTGAAAGTCATGAAGATCGCAGGTATCGTTGCGACCCAGTGATTTTTCTTAGCAAGCAGCAGGTACATGACCCCCACCCATAACGCAATAACTGAAGTCATCTGGTTCGCCCAGGAGAAATACCTCCACAAAATGGTAAAGTCAATTTGAGTCAGCCCATAGCTGATTACAAACATAGGAACCGCTATTGCAAATCTCTTCCAGTATTTTTGCTGGGAAATGGAGAAATAGTCGGCTACAATCATTCTTGCACTTCTGAATGCAGTATCTCCACTCGTAATCGGCAGGACGATCACACCGAGTATCGCAATCGTACCAAAGACCGAGCCGAGTAGTAATGTCGAAGCTTCAGATACCACAAGTGCCGCTTCACCCTGTGCCAGCACCTGTGAAAGACCGCCGTATCCATCAAACATACTCATCGCTGCCGCTGCCCAGACCATGGCAATGACTCCTTCAGCAATCATCATGCCGTAAAAAATCTGACGCCCGTTTGATTCTTTCTGGGTTGTTCTGGAAATGATCGGTGACTGTGTTGCATGGAAGCCGGACAGGGCACCGCAGGTGATTGTAAAGAATAACAGCGGGAAAATTGGTGCGTTATCCGGATGCATGTTTGATAATGTCAGTTCCGGAATCGGTGCACCGGTCTGAACCAGCCTGAAACCGATCCCAATTGCGCTTATTAAAAGAATCGCACCCAGGAACGGATATATCGTCCCGATAATCTTATCAATCGGTAAAATTGTTGAAAGGAAATAATACAGAAAAATTACTGCCAGAATAATTCCGAGAGCTATTCTGCCATCCATTAATGAATGAAGCAAAATGGCCGGAGATGTGACAAACACTGTTCCTACAAGTACGAGAAGCAACAGGGTAAACAGGTTAACAACGTGCTTCATGCCATCCCCTAAAAATTTACTGGCGAGTGCAGGCAGATGTGCCCCTTTATTACGGATTGAGATCATACCGGTTAAATAGTCGTGTACCGCTCCGGCGAATATGGAACCGATCACAATCCATATAAAAGCCACGGGACCGTACAATGCCCCCATGATCGGGCCGAAAATCGGACCGACACCGGCAATATTCAGCAGCTGGATCATTGAATTTTTAGGTGTACTCATCGGAATATAGTCCACCCCGTCTGTCTGATCATGGGCCGGCGTAGGACGGTCATTTTTAGGACCGAACATCTTGTCGATGTATTTACCGTATGTAAAATAGCCGACGATTAAAAGAATGATGGAAATAAAAAACGTAATCAAAAAAATGCCTCCTATGTTAAAATATTATGTAAATTGAAATGAAATATAATTGTATCACTAATGAAAACGTTTTTTCAAAACTATATTAAACTATATTTAGGAGTAAATAAAAATCATGCAGACTATTATTGCCGATATACAGGAATTTCGCGGGAATCATTATGACTATGGCATCAGGCAGGCCGAATGGCTGAAAGAGACGCCATACATGGAGAACAGAGCATATGAATGGATTAAAAGACGGCCGAAGTTCGATCTGGATTACAAGGAAACGAAGGAACTCTATATGCGGTTCGCCCCCTATATCTGGGATGAACTCATGGGTATCCAGGATCAATTGAAAATCACTGATAGAGAAGTCCTTCTGAACCTGGCCCATTACAGAGTCTCTCCCAGAGATTCAGGATGCAGTGTCTATCTCGATAACAATAACTTTATAAGGAATTATGATTATCATCCGAATACTTATGACGGAATGTACAAGCTGTTCCAGCCGGATAAAGGGTTTGCACATATCGGACCGGCATCGAGGGTGACCGGCCGGATGGATGGAATGAATGAGCATGGCCTCATCATGTCTTATAACTTCATGAATCGAAAGCAGCCGTTTGACGGATTCACCTGTTTTATCATCGGGCGTTTCATTCTTGAAGTGTGCAGGAATGCAGACGATGCAAAGCAGCTTTTAAAAGAACTCCCCCACCGCGGCGGGTTCAGTTATATTGTACAGGATAAGAACAATGAGTCTTTCATCGCCGAAACTTCTGCAAGGGATATTGCATTCAGGCAGGCAAATATATGCACGAATCATTATGAGACACTGGACAAGGAAAACCGCAGATACTTGGTCGATTCTCTGGAACGTTTGACGATACTCGAAGGATTCAGCGCTCCGTCAAAAGAAGAACTGATCGAATTGTTCACCGATCGCAAATATGGTCTGTTCGTCGATAATTATAAGAGCTGGGCAGGTACGATACACACTTCCTTCTATGATAAAAGCAACCTCATTGCCGGCATCCGTCTGGGAGAGAATACGGTACTGGATGAGTTCGACTTTGGCGCCTGGCTCAAAGGGAATCCGATTGGACAAAAAGAGATTAAAGGCTCCCTCGATACCGGTTTAAAATTCACAAATGCAGATTGGCAGACGGCCAAAAACCGTATATGATATGAAAAAAACCGCATTTCTGAATACGGACGGGCGAATGGAATGAAATGCACAAATGCTGTCTGTCAGCTCGAATAATTACTTTCAATGTTTTCAGGGTATGTAATAAAGACATTTATATTACACTGGGACATTGGAGGTTTTTTTATTGCTGGAATTCAACAGATTGATATTTAGTGGCTTCGACGTCATATTGAGAACATTGTTAATGGGTATAATGGCGTATGCTGCAATAGTTATTATAGTAAGGATCAGCGGCAAAAGGTCACTCAGCCAGCTGAATGCATTCGATTTTATCGTCACTGTGGCGATTGGTTCAATACTCGCAAGTGTCATTATTAACAAAAACGTCACCATTACACAGGGCATCACTGCATTTCTTGTTCTGATCGTTTTGCAATTCATCATTTCCAAACTCGCCGTCTACAGTAAGCAGTTCAGTAAGTATATTAAATCCGAACCGGTACTTCTTTTCTATAACAATGAATTCCGGTATGAGAATATGAAAAAAGCACGCGTGGTTGAAAATGAGATCAAGCAGGCCATACGGTCAAATGGGAATGGCGCCATGTCCGACGTAAGGGCGGTCATACTCGAAACGGATGGCAGTATATCCATCATCAATAAGAAATCGGGTGAGGACAATATAGAGAAAGATGCATCGCTGTTCAGCGGCGTTAAAAAATAAGCTGTATCGCACACATTTCGCAAAAATTGTTTTAACTGAAGTGTTACATGCAGTATCTCAATTTAAAAAAGCTGCTCCACACCATCAAATGATGGTATGGAACAGCTTTTATTTACATACTCTGTTTGACCACTTTTCTGTAGTACATGAGTGATAATAAGGCAAATACCGAATAGAACACGACATAGGCAGCCATCACGGTAAGCATAGGCGTCCACATCGCAGTACCGAACAGGAACCATCCTGCGTTGACTGCAAAGTATGTGTGCAGCAGACCGATTAATAACGGAACCCCGAATGTGATTATCATTTTAATGGAAAGGCCCTTCATAATTTCTCTTTCTGAGAAACCAAGTTTCCTTAAAACTTGATAACTCCCCTTCTCATCTTCGCTTTCCCCGATCTGTTTGAAGTAAAGAATACAGCCAGACGTGAGGAGAAATGCGAATCCGACAAATCCGATGATGAACATCATCATGCCTGTGCCCTGCATCTGCTTTGTATACTGGCTGATTTTTGATTCAAAAGCAGGATTATCTTCATCATCCATCAATTCGTATATCTCCAGACTGTCCTCTCCGACAATATCCAATGCATACATTTCGTGTGGTTTCTCCGGCGTTTCATCATGACTATAGTGGGCATTCAGCTCATCATATACTTTTTCATCGACTACAGCAACAGGTGAACCATATGTCACAGAGGACGATAAAATAGCCTCTTCCTCAACTTCTATAAGTTCAAGCGTATGCTCATAGTCGTCATTGACAAGCGTCAGGGGATGACTGGTTTTAAAATCCATGAATGTTTTCATGAAGTAAGGAATACCGGTCAGGATAGTTTCATTTTCACCCACATCTACTGTACCAAGCTCCGCATCACTCACAATATTGAGATACACGGAAGAAGAGCCTGTCTGTTCTGCCATATCCTGATCTACTGATATTGCACCGTAATCTTTTGCACTATACTCAATCGTTGGTATTGTGACACTGTCATACTTAATTCCATTTTCGCTCAATAATTGCTCATAGAACTCCAACCCTTCCTCTTCATAAAAAACATAATCATTTGGCAGTGCTGAGTCAATCGCTTTATCTATCGAGTAGTAACTGATGTAGGACAATGACATGAGCCCCATGCTGAGTGCACTGACGACACTGATCAGAGTCAGAAGGAATGCATTCGATTTCATCTTGAACATGATACTGGTCAGCGACAGTACGTCGTTTACATTGACATGTCCCTTTTTTGATTTCCTGACCATATTGAAAAGGAACGCGACAGAAAATTTAAATGTGAGATATGTCCCGATAATCGTGAGGCCGAGTATCCCAAACAGCAAAGGCACCAATAAAAGTGGATAATCGAAAATTTTCACCGACAGCCAATATCCTAAAATGACCATGGCAAGTCCAATGATGCCTAAAGCGACGGTGCCCGTACCCAGTTTTTTATTTGCCGATTCGCTGGAGCGGTTCAAGTTGAGCATGTTGATCAGTCTTGTCCGTTTCAGGAAAGCGAAGTTTTGAATCATCAGCAGCGCGAATATGACGATATACAGCACTGCGGTCTGAACGACGGCTTCCATCGAGAAATTCAAACCGACCGGTAATTCGATCTGCATCACTTTGAGTAAAATCATCAGCAGTAATCTTGAAACCAGGAAGCCGAATCCGATTCCGAGGAATAAACTTCCAAAGTATATTATCGCGTTTTCCAGCAGCAGGATCCTGAATACTTTATTCCTGCTCAGTCCGATCAGTTGGAACAATGCCAGCTCTTTGTTTCTTCTCTTTAAAAATATAGAGTTTGCGAACATGACAAATGTGACAATAATGAAGACTAACAGTACGGAACCTACTAAAAATCCTGTGGACATCAATGTTCCGGATGAAAGTTCTTCCTGTGCACTTTCGTCTTTTGACATCAGAACGAATGAAAAGTATAGAGCGACACTGAATATCAATGCGAAAATATACAGTGTGTAATTTTTGATGTTTTTGAAAAAGTTTTTTAAAACGATGGTATTAAGACTCAACGCCGACACCGCCCAGTACACTTTGAGTGTTCATGATCTCTTTGTAGAAATCCTCCTGGGAGTGCTCTCCTCTGCGCAGTGTAGAATATACCAGACCGTCTTTTAAGAAGATCACTCTGCCTGAATAACTCGCCGCTGTGGCGTCGTGAGTCACCATCATGATTGTGGACCGGCTTTTTTCATTTAACGTCTGCAGTTTCCGGAGCAGAGTGCTTGCCGCCTTAGAATCCAATGCGCCGGTCGGCTCGTCTGCAAATATGATTTTCGGCTGATGGATGAATGCCCTTGCGGCACTAGTACGCTGCTGCTGTCCGCCCGAAATTTCATTTGGATACTTATCTTCCAAATCATAAATCCCAAGCTCACCTGCAACGATTTCGAACTGCTTTTCAACATCAGTCTTTTTCATATTTCTGATGGAAAGCGGCAGCAAGATATTCTCTTTGACAGTCAGTGTGTCGAGCAGGTTATACTCCTGGAATATAAACCCGAGATCATTCTTTCTGAAATCCGCCATCCTTTTATCTTTCAGGTCTGTAATATCCTGACCTTCTATGAATATATGCCCGCTTGTCACCCTGTCAATCGAACTGAGTACATTCAGCAAAGTCGTTTTGCCTGAGCCTGATGCCCCCATTATCGAAACAAACTCACCTTTTTCTATATTTAAATCTATACCTTTTAGAACCTCTGTCCTATTTAACCTGTTTCCATATGATTTTTTAATATCTCTCGCTTCAAGAATCATCGCAATTCCTCCATTGTTTTTGTTTATATGTATATCGTACACTCTGGCTTGAAAGAATGCGTTTGATTCTTATTACATAAACACAAGACCATGTGACGTTTTCGTCACATGGTCTTCACTTTCTGTAAGTCATTCTTATCAGGGAAAGTCAGTTTTGTTGTGGTCCCCCTGCCATATTCCGATTCGGTACGCATTTGTATGCGCATTGCTTCTGCCGCTTCATGGGCGAGATACAGCCCCATTCCTGTAGATTGGGCATCTCCATGGTCACTTGTGGAAGTGAATCCCGCCTCAAATATCCGTGGCAGATCTTCCTTCCGGATTCCCCTGCCCTCATCGGAAATCTCAAGTGTAATCCATCCTTTTACCAAATCACTCGTAATGGCTATATCTGTCTCTTCCGAATACTTCACACTGTTGCTTATAACCTGTTCCAGCACAAAAGTACACCATTTCAAATCCGTCTGGACCTCTGCAGCATGCAGCCGGACATCGAATCCGATACCTTTTCGCATGCATATGACGCGGAACTTGCGGATGATGCTGTTTACAATCTGTTCCAGATTGACCGTCTCGATATATAGATCATTGCTGATGTTCGTAAGCCTTTTACTGTACAGCATTTCATTCAGCATCGCATCCATCCTCTGCCATTCTTCCTGTATCTTCAGCTTTTGATTATCGTCCAAATCATCTATCATCAGTTTCATCGTTGTCATCGGCATTTTCATATCGTGGATCCAGCGGGTCATCTCATCCAGGTTTTCCCGCGTTTTTCTGGATTCTCGTTCAATCTGTACGTTATGGCCCTGATGCATCATATCCAGATGGGCATCCAGCATTTTTTGATATGGGGTTACCGGAAGCGGTAAAGTATCCACTTCTTCAATATCCTCCAGATTCATGAACTCCATTCTGTACCGTCTATCCTTAAAAAAGTCCCAAATGATGAAAACAACGAGGATAACTGTATTAAATATTACTATATACAGCACTGATAAATTGGGGATATTCGCGTCTAAAAGTCCCAACAGCAAAATGGTTATATTGAAAAGACAAAAAAGTAACATCCATGGCAATGTCTGTTTGAAATAAATGAAAATCACTCCTTGATCATATAACCTAACCCTGTTTTTGTAATGATTGCATCTACCAGACCGATCTCCTCAAGCTTTTTCCGGATCCTGTTTACATTCACGGTCAGAGTGTTGTCACTGATAAATTTCGAATCATCCCAGAGCTGTTCAATCAGCGAATCTCTTTCCACAACCTGCCCTGAATCTTTTATTAGAATTGATAATATATAAGATTCATTCTTAGTCAGATTGATAATTTCTTCGTTCCTAGTAACTGTCAATTTTCTAAAATCAAATACAGCATCCCTGAATTTGACCACATCTATGTTCTGATTCTGGTATTGGTATGTCCGTCTTAACAATGCCTGAATCTTCGCTACAAGCACATCGAAATTAAATGGTTTTTGTATATAGTCATCGCTTCCCATCTGCATGCTCATTACCATATCAGTGGGATGATCCCTCGAAGATAGGAAGATAATCGGCAGACTGGAAATATTCCTGATACGCTGACACCAGTAAAAACCATCATATTTTGGCAGAGTAATATCTATAATTATAAGGTCTGGCCCAACTGTAATAAAATCATTAAGCACATTCGAAAAGTCAGTAACGCCAAAAACAGTATAATCCCAATCTTCCAGTCTCAATTTTAATTCACTGAACAATGTTTCATCATCTTCAATAATAAGTATCTTTGACATGTTCTCACACCCCGTAATCACTTTAAAAATATGAATATCCAGTTCCATTATAAAGGAAACTGGATATTTTGTATGTTTAACTGATGAAATCCGGTTGGAGAAGACCGCCTGCCGCGCACATATCATTTATCTTTTAATCGGCATGATTTTACCGTAAGTGACCGTTCTCCAAATCCACTCAAGCGGACCAAACTTAAATGCTTTCATCCACAAATGACTGTAGATTATCTGTATGATGAAAACCATAAATACTATGGGAATGAACCATACAGCATCGATCTTATTGAATAAATTCAATCCATAAAAGAAAGATGTCATAATCACACTCTGCATAATGTAGTTCGTCAGTGCCATCTGCCCCACCGGCTGCAACAGCTTCGTCAGTCCTTTTACTTTCCGCGCAATCAGTACAAACAGTGCAACGTAGCCGAGCGACATCAGCGGACCGCCCAGAGTATAGGCGAGCATTGTTAAAATCGACCAGACAGGCTCCTGCATCATATAAGTCAATCCATAACCGACGAATATTTTAACCGGTGTCCCTACTCCGAGACCGACCACAGCAGTCCAGATCAGCAATTTCGTTTTGGACTCAAGGTTTTCAAATAATTTTTTCTGTCCTGCATAAAGTCCGATTAAGAACATGGCAAGCACCAAAGGGATCATTACAATGTTACTGGAGATCATGATGCCGAGTACAGACATATTCAAATCAATGACATCCATATATCCTGCATTAGTAAGAGATTTAATCATATCAAACCCGGGATCGACGGGTTGCACCTCATTCGTTCCCATAACGCCTGCTGCATACAGCAGAAGAGACATAACAGCTATAAATATTGTACCCAGGGTAAGGATGGAGATGCCTATGGTCAGATTGACAGCAGGTTTAATTTTATAGAAGATCAGTAATATGATACCTGTTACTGCATAGACCGTTAATATATCTCCATACCAGATAAATATTGCATGGAATATCCCAAATGCAAGCAGCATCATCATTCTTCTTATAAACAGCGCTGAAGTGGAACCCGGTTTTTTATCCGCCCGGGACAGAAATATGTAAAACCCTAATCCAAAAAGAAATGAAAACATCGTATAGAAGTTTGAAGTTACAAACGTATTGATAAATAATATGACCCCGGAATTCATTTCCCCGGTATAAATATTACTTGGTCCGTCTGAAAACTGGTCCTGAAGTGTGGGCCCTGCAAAAGACATGATATTCATCATCAAGATGCCCAGTAATGCAAATCCTCTTACTGCATCTATCTCGTGGACCCTTTCCGATAATCCGACCGGCGCATAATTTTGTGACATTTCCTGCCTCCTCGAATATTTTCATTTACAAATATAATATTACTTTAAGTTCATGAAAAAAGAGACTCAAAACCATTGAGTCCCTTGAATAAATGAACCGAAATCAAACAGTTCGATTGGATTTCCCGTCATGTATGAATATATATAATAAATTATCAAACCTACGATTGGCAGAAAGATTACTACGAATAAAAACACCTTCATAAATTTGGCGAACACGCTGTAGAGTAATCTGAGAACGATGATTGACACGGCTGTAATTGCGATTGTTTTTATGTTGTAATCCAGTACGGCAATATCAAAAAAGTTAATACCGTAAATCACAAAAAACGAGAGTGCAATGATAAAAATAAGTCTCATAAACAAAGTAGATCACCCAGTCATTTTTATTAATACTTATACTACTATACTATTTCTTCATGCTCACGTACAAATGATACAGACAACAGGCCGAGCCCAACGATTAAGACGCTCAGCCACGGTGCAAAGCTGATATCAAAATTACTGATATAAATACCACCGATTACCGCACCAATTCCAATCCCTAGATTCAAACCGGACATGTTCCAGCTGAACACCATTGCTGCAGACCCCTGTACATTCTCAACCAAACCGCTCTGAACTGCCGGACTCGTACTCCATTGGAATACACTCCAGAAGAACAAGTTTATATAGAAGAGCATCGGCGTGCCATATAAAAATGGTAAAACAGCCATGGATATCATAAATAAAATCAGCATGTAGAAAATTGTTTTTTTACTGCCGATTTTATCGACAAGGTTTCCGCCAATATATGTTCCAGTCATACCCCCTGCACCGGCAATGAGCAATGCAATCGAGACATTCCCAAGCGTATATCCGTTGGAAGTCATCAATGGAGAAATATATCCAATGACGATATAATTCCCGATCAATACTGCCATCGTCACACCGATATACAGGAAAACATTTCGTTTATCTAAAATTTTATCAGGTACAGGCTCACCCAGATCGTCCCCTTTTTTGTCCGGAACAAGTGAGAGAACCCCAATCCCCACCAAAATTGCTATTACGATAACCAGCCAGAAAATCACACGCCAGCCAAATTGCTGACCGATCAGTGTACCGATTGGAATCCCGAACACATTAGCTGCACTGAATCCCATGTATACAAGCGCGATCATCTTCCCTCTGATCTCAGGCCTGGATAAAAGCACGGTCATATCCATAATTTTCACTATAAAGACTGCAGCTGCCACTGCAGTGACCACCCGGCCGGCTGAAAGCATTATAAAAGTGTCTGACAGACCAAAAATTACATTACCTAATATAAATAAAATCAAAGATGCAAGAATGACCGGCTTTGGCCGCATGTTCTCAGTTAGTTTAACCAGAATCGGACCAAACACAGCAAAGCTCACAGCATATACAGTAATCAACTGTCCTGTCATTGCATGAGAAATACCGAGGTCATCACTCATTAATTCAAGTATCCCTGAAATAATAAGCTCCATCATACCAAGCAGGAACACGCCGACTGTAAAAGTTATAATAAGTTTCTTGTTCATATTTACCACCATTTCATAAAGTCAACCTGATTATTATACTATAACAGCAATATCAATCAAACCAAATTTAAACAAACATGATAAAATGTTCATTGAGGTGGGTAAAATGAAAAAAATAATTCCATTCATAATAGTATTGCTTCTACTCGCAGGCTGTTCATACGGAAACCAAGAAGAGCTTGATGAACTCTATAACGCATTTGAACGTAATCATAGTGAAATCGAAGAAGACTTCAAAAATTATTATTCTGAAATTGATTCGTCTGATGACCGGGAAATACAGCTTAAAATCATCTATGATGAGCTCATTCCCATGACAGAAGACTTCAGAACAACAATCGAGAACTATACAGTTTCAAACAAAGAACATGAATCATTGAAGGAAAATATGCTTTCTTATATCGATTCACTTAAAGAACTTACAGAACTGAATGGTGAGTTTAACAGAAAATTCGTTTCCAGTAATCCACTCAGTGACGAAAACTTTACAGATGACATAAATTCAATGCTTCAAGAAATTGAAGACAAAGAAAATGAAGTGAAAAATGGTTATGACAATATCACTGAAGAATATGAAAACCTGACTTCAGAACAGTAAAAAAAGATGATTCCACCTCAAATGGAATCATCTTTTTTAATGGCTCTATTTGTTTAAACCTTTTGCATTTACCGGTACTGGTCGATCCAGCTTACCTGGTCTTTCCTTTTTCGCTTTTGGTTCAAATAATATATCTTCTTCGTTGATATCATCGACCTCATTCTTCAGATAATATTTACCTTTTGTTAAAACTGCCATTATAACTGTCAGTCCTGCTGCAAGAACTGCGGCAAAGAATGCGGCAGTACTTTCCAGGAATTGTCCCATGTATCCAAGTGCCGCGACTGTCCCCAGTCCACTGGCAATGAGCAGGGAGACTACACCGACAGGATTCCATTTAAAAAGATTTTGCTGACGATGTTCGTAAAATGCCGGACCGATCTTCAGCATCATTTTAACAATCAGCGCATCTGTGATCAGCACAGCTCCCCATGCCAGCAGGAATACGCCCTGGAAAATGAGTGCAGTGTCCAGATGATCTACGATGCCCCCGAGCATGAGCACCATTGCACTGATCCCTGAAACGACAATCCAAAATCTGCGTCCAGGAGTAAACCGGAACACATTTTCGAAGAAATTGGAGAGTGACAGTGAACTGCTGTATATGTTCGTCACATTAATCCGGATTTGTGTAAGCATTGTAAACAATGCACCACCTATCCCGAGCAAGTGAACGATGTAGACACCTGGATTCGGCTCTGCCATACGCACGCCAAACCAAATGCCCAGTCCACCCATTACTCCATAACAGAAAATCTGCGGAATGAATCCGATTGCAACGGATCCTACTTTAATATGCTCAGGTTTAAGGAAACGTGCATAATCGGAGGACAATAATGCAGTCAGACCCATGATGCCATGCTGCATTCCAATACATAATAGAAGTGCTGTCCCACCTATTTGCATACCCTCAGGCATATAAGTCCAGAACTGTTCGTCATAAAGTGAAGTAGAAAAAAAGGCTACGGTAATAGCCGCCAACAGGAATACAAAAAATATTGGCAAGGACCATTTTTGCAGTTTATCCAACTGCTTGATGCCAAACCAGTTTAATGGAATTACAAGCGTTCCAAAAACAACAATTAGTACCCACATTGGGATTATAGGGATAAATTCATGTATGGCATAAACAAGGATCATGCCCTCGAAAGCACAGTACATGATGAAATTAGAGGCATAAATAAGAGAAGTTAGAGAAGCACCTATGTAACCAAAGCCGCCTCCACGTGACATCAGGTTGACGTTCATCCCGGATTTTGCTGATAGATACGAGATAATTGTACTCATGATGCCCGCCACAATAATGGCATATGCTGCAGAAATAAGCGCGTTAATCGCACCGAATTGAAGTGCCATTACGCTGCCGATTTGAAAATAGAAAATCGCAGTCGCGATTCCAAATGTGATGTTTGTAATACTTGGCCAATCCATGTTTCGTTCTTTGTAAGGAACCTTGTCTAATGAATAATCATCTTCCATCTCTTCGTTTTCACGATCTGTAATATTCACAGATCCCATAAATATCCTCTCCATTCTTCTGAAATTTATATTTAAGCGACTTTTACACTATACATAACATTCACAAATAAATCAAACCGCACGGCGGCAATCAAGCGCTTTCATGTGAGTATTTACACATTTATTTAAGCCTTTAAATATATATTCTTGAAATAAATTTTATAAATTCAAAGAAATTATATTTCTCAATAAAAAAACACCTCCGTTTAAGAAGGTGTTCCAATTACTTTCAGCAATATATATCGATGAAGTTCTTATGGGTGATTTTTTCAGCAAAATCACATCCGTATTTTTCTGTAAGCGCATTTGTCAGATTGCCGAATCTGCTTGCGTCTTCCAATCCTTCTATATAGGAAGCGATGCCATCAAAGTCTGATCCCAGCCCGATATTTCCACTCCCGCCGAGGTCGATGATCCGGTCGATATGCGGGTAGAGATCTTCAAGAGATGTATCCCCCTCTTTGACGAAAGGCGGATTGAATACGATATTGATCATTCCCCCTTTTTCAATAATCTGCTTGATTTGCCAATCATACAGATTTCTTGGATGATCAAATATTTCTCTCGCATTCGAATGGGATGCGAGCACCCTGTCGGCTTTGCTTACAATATCTTTAAACCCTTGTGTATTTAAGTGACTGACGTCAACTAAAACATCGTGGTCGTTACAGCATTCAATGACTTCGAAGCCAAAATTTGAAAGCCCGGTCATACGGTTTTCCCCTACACCATCTGCCACCAGATTCGCATTGTTCCAAACGAGTCCGAGTGATAGCACACCCAGACGGATTAATGTTCTGAGTTTCATCAGATCATTTCCAAATGCATCAGACCCTTCCAGTGTAAGAACAGCACCAATTTCATCCGTTTTCAAATCATGTATTTCCTTAAAGTTCTTAATATGAATAAAATTATTCTGAGCGAGCACTTCATTATAGAAGCAGTCCACCTGCTCCAGGGCGTGCTGCCATTTCTCATTATCCGGCAGGTTCGGCGGTATGAATATAGCGAAAAACTGAACCTTCACATCACCTTCTCTGAGACGCTCTGCATTAGTGTTCAATTCGCTCGAATTCTTATAATCCAAAATTCGGTTTTGGAAACGATAAGCATTTCTATAATCTCCCTGCAATTTTAAAAGCGCATCACAATGTGTATCAATAATGTGCATTTTATCCTCTCCTCATTAAAGTGATTATATCAATATTTTCAGACTATTGAAAACTGATTAAATATTTATACATTATATAATTAGTGATTGCATTAATATACTAATGCGTATAAACTAATTATGGATATGAAAACGTTTTCTAAATTTTTATGTATTTACTTGCTTGCTTCTGCATGTATAATTATAACAAAGGGAGGATATTTTATGCGTAATAATGCAACTTTATTAAAATTTCTTATACCGTCACTAATTGGCGTTTTAATGTTTTTATTTCCGCTCAGCATAGACGATGAAACTACAATTCCAGTAGCATATCTGGCAAATCTACTAAATGACTCTTTAGGAATCGACACTGTAGTATTAATTGTAGTAATTATAATTAATATCTCTGCACTGCTCACACTTATATTCAGCTGGATATATGACCCAAAAATCGGATTCTTATCCGCACTATTCAGAACAAATCCTGTATGGGTCATTTTGCGCCTGCTTGGTGCTGTTTTTGCCATTATGGCCTATATGGCAGTCGGACCGGAAGCAATCAACTCCGATGTCACAGGTGGTATGCTGCTTAATGATCTGCTGCCTACACTATTTGCCGTATTCTTATTTGCAGGTATTCTGCTGCCATTGCTCCTAAACTATGGTCTTCTAGAATTTGTCGGTTCTATATTTGCCAAAATAATGAGACCGCTGTTTACACTGCCCGGCCGGTCTACAGTGGATAATCTGGCATCATGGGTCGGAGATGGCACGGTAGGTGTGCTTTTGACAAGTAAACAGTATGAAGAAGGCTACTATTCCGAACGTGAAGCTGCTGTTATTGCTACAACATTCTCAGTTGTTTCCATTACATTCACAATTGTAATATTAGATTTAATCGGTTTAATGAATTACTTTGGCGCTTTTTATCTGACGATATTTATCGCAGGGTTTGTTGCAGCACTGATTATGCCGAGGATACCCCCACTCTCTCTGATTAAGGACGACTACTATATTAAAGGCAGAGAGATTGATGAAACAATCCCGCAAGGCTATAATCCATTTTCATGGGGGTACAAAAAAGCCCTGGGCAGAGCTGAGAAAGCAGACGGCTTTGCCGATTTCCTGAAAGACGGGTTAAAAACTGTTGGGGATATGTGGTTTGCGGTCCTGCCGATTGTTATGGCGATAGGCACCCTCGGTACGATGCTTGCCGAATACACACCAATATTCACATGGATTGGTGCACCATTTGTACCTGTTCTTGAGCTTATGGGAATACCTGAAGCCGTTGCTGCATCAGAAACATTATTCATCGGCTTTACGGATATGTTCCTGCCGGCTATTTTAATTGAAGGTGTCTCTGCAGATATAACAAGATTCATCATTGGTGCATTGAGCATTACACAGTTAATCTACCTGTCAGAAGTCGGCGGTGTCATACTCGGCTCTAAAGTACCGGTAGGCCTTGGCAAACTGCTCATCATCTTCCTGCTGAGAACAGCCATTACGCTGCCGATCATTACTATCATTGCGCATATAATTTTCTAACAGATTTTTAAAAGGATTCCGGTATTATGATCTGACCCCAGTTGGGTTTACAAATGAAATAATATAAATGTTTCCCTCCAGAGAATCTAGATTCTCTGGAGTTTTTTTATGCGGCTAATGCTCTAAATTCCAACGGACTCAACCCCTTGAATTTGTGCTGAGGCCTGCGGTGGTTGTAGAACTCGATATACCACATAATATCTTTGATGATCGTGTGATAGGTGTCGTAATACTTCTGTTTGCGTTTGACATGGAACCGTTCAGCTTTGATCTTGCCCCAGAAAGCCTCCATTGGTCCATTATCAATGCATTTTCCCACCCGGGACATGCTCTGGCACATTTGCTGGGCCTCCAAAATTTTTTTAAAGCCAAAAGAGGTGTACTGGAATCCCCGGTCACTATGCACCAATGGCGTCGCATCCGGACATTTTTGGATCGCCGCTTTAAACGTATCGAAGACGAGCTGATTATTATTAGAGCGTCCGAATTTGTAGGCGATGATACTATTATCATACAAATCGATAATGGCACTGAGATAGGCTTTTTCTCCACTCAGCGCTTTAAATTCCGTCACATCGGTTAACCATTTCTCGTTCACGTGGTCGACATTGAAATCCCGGTCTAATATGTTTTCAGCGACCTGTTGCGGTGTGTGTGGCATATACTGCTGCTTTTTGATCCGGGTCACCGACCGTAAGCCCATCTGTGTCATCAGCCGGTAGATGCGTTTCTTATTATAGTGCGTCTGATGTGCTTTGTTGATTTCATAACACATCTGACGATAGCCGTATATGCCCTCTGTTTCGACATAGAATTCGGCTATCCTTGACGCAATCCAATCGTTCTCTGTTTCAGAAGCCGATGCACTGCGTTTCTGATACTGATAGTACGCCTGTCTTGAAATACCCGCCGCCCGGCATAATTCAGAGATGGAGTAGCCTTCATTATGCAGGGCTGTGATGGCAGTGTGAAGTTGATGACTCTGAACCCGGCTGTATTTTAGTTCCTCTCGAGTTCGTCCAACTTTTTTAGCAGGGCATTTTCCACTTCAAGTTTTCGCTTGTCTGCTCTGAGTTTTGAAATCTCCCGGTTTAGTTGTTCCGTTTCCGTCAGCTGATCTTCTGATTTCCTGCGGCCGCGTTTATCTTCGAGTCCCATTTCACCATATTCCCGGTATTTTATCACAATGGTGCGCGCCTGCTGGTAGCTCACATCAAACCGTTCAGCCAGTTCTCGGTAACTGACATCCCCCTGAGCATGATGTTTTGCGATCTCAATCCGTTCCTGAACCGTTGTTTTCCGTCCTTTAGTCAATGGTGAAGCCCCCGCTCTCGTCGTTCTTATTTCTTCACCATTATTGTAACGTATAATCCACTGTCGTACAGTTGTTTTTGACGGTATATCGTATTTGCATGCGAGTTCATAAATGGAAATACTGCCCGTCTGATACTCTTTTGCGACCATTTCTTTAAATGCGCGGGTGTAGGTTCTGTGTTTCTTTCGTTTCTTTAATCCCTCAGCCCCATGCTTCTCATATTTTTCCTTCCATTCTCTCACTGATTTAGGATTCACCGGATATGTTTTACATACATGGCTTATCGGTGTCCCTTTATTCAATTCTAGAACGATTTCCAGCTTTTCTTCGGCCGAAAAATGTCTGGTAGTCATAAAGAACCCCCTCCAGGTTTACAGATGTTTTATTTCATCTGTAAACCTGGAGGGGGTCAAATCATTACACCGGAATCCTTTTTATATAGACTCAGCTATAAACCAATTATTTCAGTTAAGCACCGAATATATTTATAATGAAGATAAGTATAAATAAGGGGATAATTATATGTGTTTAATTAATTTTCAATTGAACCACCATGATAAGTACAAACTAATTTTGGCTGCTAACAGAGATGAGGAGTATCATCGTCCGACGGAATCTGCAGATTTTTGGGATGAGGATGGGAATATTCTTGCCGGAAGGGATCTAAGAGGCATGGGAACCTGGCTGGGTGTTACTAAAGGAGGCCGTATCGCTGCACTTACAAATATACGCAACCATGATGAATTGCTTAAAACAACTCAAAAAACCAGAGGTTTACTAGTCAGTGAATTTTTACGGAAAGAAATCGATCCATCCGCCTACCTTCAAGAAATCAGTAAAGATGCTGATGAATATTCCGGCTTCAACTTAATTGCCGGCACCAGTGATGAGTTATATTACTTGAATAATTATGATAGAGAAGTCGTCAAAATTAAAGATGGTGTTCATGGTCTCAGTAATCATCATCTCAACACGCCATGGCCAAAAGTCATTAAAGGAAAAGAAGCGCTCGCTCAAATTACATCACAAAACGATTTCACTGTAGAAGATTTATTCAAGCTGCTTAAAAACAATGACACTGCACCGCTGGAAAACCTGCCCGATACAGGATTGTCTAAAGATTTGGAAGAAAAGCTGTCACCGTTATTCATCGATACGGAAAATTATGGTACACGCTGCTCTACTGTAGTACTTATCGATAAATCCAATAATGTCGATTTTATCGAACGGTCTTATGTTCATGGCAAAATGACCAATGAAGAACGACATTCCTTTACGATTGAATAGTTTAAAAGGCCCTATGAAAATTTCATAGGACCTTTTAACTATTCGCCTTTTATTCTTCAATGACTGATGTAGAGTGTCTTGGCTGATGTTTTGCTTCAGGATCGGTATGGACTTTTGCACTGGCTACGGCGATTGGTGCCTCTCCGAACCCTGTAGCAATCAACTTCACTTTTCCCTCATAGGTATTAATGTCACCAACAGCATATACTCCTTCAATATTCGTCTCCATTCTCGAATTTACCAGAATATCGTTTCTATCAATCTCCAGACCCCAGTTTTTCATCGGTCCGAGGGTTGAGGAAAATCCATAGTTACATATGAATTCATCCCCTTCTATGTCGATTTCCATATCTTCCTTCGCATGCTTAACCGTGATGGTATTTATTTTTTCAGATGCTTCGAAAGAGACTGGGTTAAATGGCGTTAAAATATTCACAGTAGAATCTTTTAGATTCTGAACACTTGATTCATGGGCTCTGAATTTATCTCTTCTATGAATCAAAGTTACAGACCGTGCAATCGGCTCCAGCATCAATGCCCAATCGACGGCTGAGTCTCCACCACCAAATATCACTGCATTCCTGTCTTTATATTTATTCAGATCTGTGATGAAATAATTCAAATTAATATCTTCGTACTCCTCAATATTTGGCAGTTTCATGCGCTTAGGTTCAAACGAACCATTGCCACTTGCCAGAATAATTGTTTTGCTGTGGAATACTTCACCATTTTCAGTTTCCAATGTAAAATTCCCATCTCGTGTTTTAAAGATGTCAGTGACATTTGTAGACAGCGATACATCAATAGGAAAACGACTCATTTGCTCTTCTAAATTTCTTACTATATCTTTCGCCTTTGCCTTTGGAAAACCAGGTATGTCGTATATATACTTTTCAGGATAAAGTGTTGTCAGCTGTCCGCCCAATTCAGGCAGACTATCGACTAAACGCACTTTCAATGATCTTAATCCTGCATAATAGGCTGTGAACATGCCTACCGGTCCTGCTCCAATTACAACAGTATCATATAATTCTTTTTCTTCTTCTTTCTCCATTCTTTACCCCTCCTCATTTTGAAAACGTTCTCTGATTTAAAAAACGTTATAGAAGAATGGTCTTGCTCCTCTTATAATCATTTATATAACTATTGTATCATTTTATTTATTCAATTCATTGTAAATGAAATACTCACAGTAATGGTTTTGTAATACAGGCTTTATCAGTGATACAACAAATAATCTTTCAAAAATACTCCTTGAGTTAAAACTTCAAAAATAGCGACCGGTATATACCGGTCGCTTTTATCTAGAAACCACGGCCGGCACCGCCGCCGCCTCCGGATCCTCCACCGAAGCCACCGAAACCGCCGCCTCCGCCGAAGCCGCCGGTACCTCCACCGCCGGAAGGCGGGAAGAATATAACCGGACCTCTTCTGCGGCCGCCACGGCCACCCGGGCCTTTAGGTGGTCTGCCACCTCCGCCGGTGATTATTTTATAGAGTATATATATGACAATGATTGAAAATATCAGCCTGAAGATAACCTCAAAAAGACTGAGGGGTGAACCCGCTCCGCTGCCCCTGTCTTCAATCGGCGCATCCCGTGTAAATTCACCATCTTCATAACCGTACGCATCCAGCGATTCCTGATAGAGGGCATTATATAGATTTGCAAGCCCTGTCTGGTAATGTTCACTGGCTGCGTCAGAGCCTTCCTCTTCTTCTGATGCTGCAATGAAGTGCTCAAACGCGACTTCATCGATGATTGCACCAATTTTCGCATCATTTAGATACCCTTCTATACCATAACCGACCTGCACTTCAACCCCTCGGTTATTAAATTCATTACCGTTGTCTAAATTTAAAAGGATAACTATACCATTATCCTTCTCTTCCTTACCTACACCATATTCCCTCAGAGCTTTTAAGGCATAGTCCTGTCTATGCTCCTGGCCGGTTGTCGGCATTGTCATCAGCAGCAACTCAACGCCGGTACCTTCTTCCAGATGTGCTCCCTTCTCATTCAGCTCATCAATCGTACTGCCGCTCAACACTTCGGCATTATCCTGTACAAAATAATGGGAAGTATTCAGATCAGGAAGATCCACCCGTGCTTCTGCACTCAGTGGAAAAAGAAGGAATGAAATTACTATTAGAACAAGTACACGTTTCATCATTCTTCACCGGAGCCGTCCTGCTCTGTGTTGAACTCGACACCCGGCACTTCCTGACTGGATTCATCCGCTTCAAAATATTCTTTTTCATCGAATCCGAATAACCCTGCAATGATGTTGCCCGGGAATGTACGGGTATTTCTGTTGTACTCTGAAACCGCAGTATTGTAGTCCTGACGTGCTACAGCTATACGGTTTTCAGCACCTGCCAGTTCATCCCTCAGTCCTGTAAATTGCTTGTCAGCCTTCAAATCCGGATAATTTTCGGAAATCGCAAGGAGTCTCGATAAAGCCGAGGTCACTTCATTATTCGCTTCAGCCATCTCTTCAACGTTCTGCGCGCCTGAAAGTTGGCTTCTTGCATCAGCAATATCTGTGAAAACTTCCTCTTCATGGGATGCATAGCCCTGTACAGTATTTACCAGGTTGGGGATTAAGTCCCCTCTTCGCTGCAGCTGCGTTTCAATCTGTGACTCCTGTTTGTTCACTTCCTCATCAAGGTTGACGAACTGATTATATTTCGGAGCAAATATGAGTGCGGCAATCACAAAAAGTCCGACTATGATACCAACCGGTATTAAATATTTTTTCATATAATTTTCTCCTATCTATATGGGTTCATACTTATTTATATTCTACCATTGGATGTCATAATTGAAACCAAATAAGCACAAATACCAATGATGGTATTTGTGCCTGGTACAATTAGTCAGTGTATTGGATCATATGGTATTTTTTCTTCCCTCTGCGTACAACAGTGAATGCACCGTCTAATTTATCTGAATCCTGAAGTTCATAATTTACATCCTGCTGACGTTCGCCATTGATATAGATTGCGCCGTTCGTAATGTCTTCACGGGCCTGTCTTCTGGATGGTGATACACCTGTATCCACAAGAACTTTTACCAGGTTCATATCTTCTTCAGTGTAACTTGCTGAAGGGACATCTTTAAATGCATCTTTGATCTGTTCTGTTGATAGGGCTTTAATCTCTCCATTGAATAATGCTTCCGTGATTTTTTGTGCCTCTTCAAGTGCTGCATCGCCATGGATGAATGCGGTAATCTCTTCAGCCAGACGCTTTTGGGCCTTTCTTAAATGCGGTTCATTTTTAACGGATTCTGCGAGTGATTCAATTTCCTCTCTGGAAAGGAATGTAAATAACTTCAAAAATTTAATGACATCCGCATCACTCTGGTTAATCCAGAATTGATAAAACTCATAAGGAGAAGTCCTTTTTTTATCCAGCCAGATGTTGCCTGATTCCGTTTTACCGAATTTCTTACCATCCGCTTTAGTAATAAGTGGAATTGTCATGCCTTCCGCTTCAGTTTCACCGTACATTCTTCTCATTAGATCCAGACCGCTCGTGATGTTCCCCCACTGGTCGGAGCCGCCAATCTGCATTTTACAGTTAAATTCTTTATTCAAATGCCCGAAATCGATTGCCTGGAGAATCGTGTAAGTAAATTCAGTATATGATATACCCGTTTCCAAACGGGATTGTATCGCATCTTTGCCAAGCATGTAGTTCAAGCTTACATGTTTACCATAATCTCTTAAGAAACTGATGAGACTGATATCTTTCAGCCAGTCTTTGTTGTTGACCAAGATCGCACCATTTTCATCAGAAAAATCAAAGATTTGTTCCATCTGCTTTTTGATTCCTTGGACATTTTCATCAATCTGCTCTTCTGTCTGCAGTTTGCGTTCTTCCGATTTGAATGAAGGGTCTCCAATCATTCCAGTCCCCCCACCGATTAAAACGATGGGACGGTGACCGTAATTCTGGAATCTTCTCATTGTTAAAAATGGTACAAGGTGTCCGATGTGAAGACTGTCAGCAGTCGGGTCCGCACCGCAATATAATGAAAGCTGTTCTTTATCCAGAAGCTCTGAAATTTTCTCTTCATCTGTCATCTGATAAATAATACCACGGTATTTGAGATCATCTAATAATTCATTCATTCTTAGTTCCTCCTGATTCGAATATTCTTTTATACAATAAAAAGCACCCCTACTCGAAAGTAAGGGTGCTGGATACACGGTACCACCATACATTTAACTCAGTTGGACAAAACGTTTGTCCGACGTCTGAACGATATCGACAGTGTATTCACAGGATGCACGCACTGATTTCCACCAACCATCAGCTCTCTGGATTGCACATGACCTGCTACTTCTCTGCAGTTCAGTAAATATTAATTTAGCAACATCATACATTTTTGATTGTGAAAAGTCAAGCAGATGGAGAGGGTGAATATCTAAATTCTTTCCAATGATAATGTGGATGTGGTAACATGAATAATCGCTAAGATACGGCGTTTATTCCATTAACTCCGGCACTTATTTCTATGTTATAATGACCGATGACAGGAGGTAGTCATGAAGAAGAAAAACGACTTTTTAAACGATATAAAAAAGATGTTTTCCCGTGGTGATGAAAATGTAGAAAAAGATAAGCTGCATGGATCATCATTAAAGGAAAAAATTAATAATGCGGCAAACCGTTTCAAAAAAGCAGGTTCTCCTGTGAGAATATCATTCTTCACTGCTTACGATACCATATGGAACGTCATACTCTTTTTACTTCTCTCCTTTACACTGCTGGGGATACTCGTATTCAGTATCGGCCTCGGGTACTTTGCTGCACTAGTAAATGATGAGCAGGTCCAACCTGCCGAAGAAGTGAAGACCGCGTTGACGGAGATGACAGAAAGTACAACAGTCGCTTTTGGTTCTGGTGAATCTCTGGGAACTTTAAGAGCGGACCTGATACGTGAACGTATAGATTATGACGATATTTCACCTTACGTTACAGATGCACTCGTCGCTACCGAAGATGAGTATTTTTATGAACATAATGGCATCGTACCCAAAGCATTCCTGAGAGCGACATTGCAGCAGGTTGCAGGTTCTGAATCAGGAACAGGCGGCAGTACGCTTACACAACAGCTTGTCAAAAATCAGCTTTTGACAAATGAAACGACATTCGACCGTAAAGCAACCGAACTCTTACTCGCATTCAGGGTTGAAAAATTACTTAACAAGGAAGAAATACTTGGATCCTACTTGAACGCAGTATCATTTGGACGAAATGCCAACGGACAAAATATTGCCGGTGTCCAGGCTGCAGCTGAAGGAATATTCGGCAAAAACGCAAGTGATCTGAACCTGGCAGAGAGTGCATTTATAGCCGGCCTCCCACAGAATCCTTATGCATATACTCCATTTATGCAGGGAGGAGTTGTAAAAGAGGAAGAACAACTCCAAGCTGGTAAAAACAGACAATTGTTCGTTTTAGAGCGTATGCTCACAGAAAAAATAATCACTCAGGAGGAATACGACAAAGCAGTCAATTATGATCTTTACGCCAACTTGACTGACAGTGTCACAGTGCCGAACCAAAACTATCCATTCCTGACTGATGAGGTTGAAAGACGCAGTATAGGCATTCTTAAATATCATCTTGCTGAAGAAGATGGTGTTTCAAGGGAAGATATCAATTCGACACCTCTTCTCAATCAGGAATATACCCAAAAGGCCAACCGGGCACTCCGTAATCAGGGCTATCATATTGATATAACGATTGACAAGAATATTTATGACACAATGCAGAATGTCAAAGACAATTCCAATTACTATTATGGCTCAAGAAGCATACAGGAAGCCGAGGATGCTTCAGAAGAGGAACAACAGGAAAGTGACCAGGAGTTCGATCATGAAATCGGGGCAATGCTGAAAGATAACGCCTCAGGTAAAATTCTCGGATTCATCGGTGGCAGAAATCATGAGGAATCTTCTGTAAACCATGCCACACAGACGACCAGAAGTGCAGGTTCGACGATGAAACCGTTGATCACCTACGGTCCGGCATTGGATAAAGGGATCATTGCACCGGATACGGTATTACTGGATAAATTCTTTACGATTCCAGATATCGACTATAGCCCGAGAAACTACGATGTGGATGAGGAATTCGGGCTTGTTTCAGCGAAGCATGCACTCAGTAATTCATATAACCTGAGTACACTCAGATTATGGTCCGATGTAAGGGAACATAATCCGCAGGAGTATTTCGATAAGATGGGGATACCTCTAGAAGGTCCGCTTGTACCATCACTGCCCCTTGGTGTAAACGATATGTCTGTGCAGGAAAACGTTGATGCATTTTCTACTTTCGGCAATGAAGGCGTTATGGCCGAAAGCTACATGATTGAATCCATAACCAGCCCGAATGGTGAAGTAATCTATGAACATGAGAGCAGTTCTACTGAAGTGTTCAAAGATTCAACAGCCTTCCTGATGTCGGATATGCTGCAGGAATCATTCCAGACAGGTTCTGCCTATTATATCAGTGACTTCTACGACAGGAATGAGGATACGTATGACTGGGCGGCAAAAACGGGTACATCCAACTCATTCATCGACTCCTGGTTCATGGGGTACAATCCTAAAGTCACTTTAGGCGTATGGATGGGATATGACAGAAATATTCCACAGGTCGCCAATCAGGACGCTGAACAGCATATGCATGTATACAACTGGAGAGATATGGCTACAGCACTGTCTGAAGTCGCTCCTGAAGAAATGGGCGCAAATCAGATGTTCAGCCGCCCCGATTCCGTGCGGGAAGTTGAATATTGTGCATTGACGATGGAAAGTGAAGATGACTGTAATAAGAGTCTGGATGATCCAATTGAAGGACTTATTGCAGAAGATACAAAGCTATCGGATAAAAGCAGTCTAAGTAATGATTCGATCCAGCAGAGAATGGGGGCTGCATTTGACTCTGAATTAAGCAATTCGGATCTCAGAGGCACTGTCACCAACACCTATGATGACACTTATACTGTCGGAGGATCATCAAGCGACGACGATGATGAAGACGATGATGATGAAGACGATGAAAACTAAACACTAAAAAAGGTTAACCAGAAATATTCTGGTTAACCTTTTTTAAATCCTTTATTTTAGAACAGTCCTTTAGAATTACCGTCTGCATCTACATCCATATTAACAGCAGAAGGTGTCTTAGGAAGCCCCGGCATCGTCATGATATCACCAGTCAGTGCAACGACAAATCCGGCGCCTGCTTTGACAACGACTTCTCTGACAGTGACTTTAAATCCGTCCGGTCTGCCAAGTAATGTTGGATCATCACTTAATGAATACTGTGTTTTAGCCATACAAACCGGGAAATCCCCCCATCCGTGACGTTCGATTTCAGCGAGTTGTTTTTTCGCTTTATCAGTGAAGTCTACACCCTCACCGCCATACACTTCAGTAACGATTTTTTCAATCTTTTGATCGATTGGAAGTTCATTTTCATAAAGATGCTTGAAGTTCTGTTCTTGTTCTAGCACTTCAAGAACCTGCTCTGCAAGGTCAGTACCGCCTGCACCACCATGTTCCCAGACTTTAGTAAGTGCTACACGGACACCCTGTTCCTTGCACCAGTCAAGAACATAGTTTCTTTCTTCGTCTGTATCAGTAACGAAATCATTTAAGGCAACAACGGGTTCCACTCCGAATTTACGCGCGTTTTCAATATGTTTTTCAAGGTTTACGATGCCTTCTTTAAGTGCATCTACATTTGCTTCACCAAGATCGCTCTTAGCTACTCCGCCGTTCATTTTAAGTGCACGGATTGTAGCAACCAGCACAATTACATCAGGAGCAAACTCCCCTTTTCTCGCTTTGATATTCATGAATTTTTCTCCACCAAGGTCAGATCCGAATCCACATTCAGTCACAACAATGTCAGCTAATTTTCTGGCTGTGTTGGTTGCGATCAATGAGTTACACCCATGAGCGATGTTCGCAAATGGACCGCCGTGGATAAGCGCTGGAGTTCCTTCCATAGTCTGAACAAAGTTTGGTTTGATCGCTTCTCTAAGAAGCAGTGCCAGTGCACCTTCCACTTCCAGCTGTCCTACGGTAACCGGTTCTTTATCATATGTGTAACCGAATACGATATCAGAAAGTTTCTTCTTAAGATCAGTAATATCACTTGCCAGACACAGTATAGCCATGATTTCACTCGCAACTGTAATATCAAAACCGTCTTCTCTAGGCACACCGCGTGTTACCCCGCCGAGACCAACAATGACCTGACGCAATGCGCGGTCGTTCATATCCATTACACGTTTCCATGTTACACGGCGTGGATCGATATTCAGTTGGTTTCCATGATGGATGTGGTTGTCGATAAAAGCAGCCAATGCATTATTTGCTGTAGTAATTGCATGAAGGTCTCCGTTGAAATGAAGATTGATTTCTTCCATAGGCAGAACTTGGGCTTGCCCACCGCCTGTAGCGCCCCCCTTGATACCCATGACTGGTCCAAGTGACGGTTCACGCAAGGCAACCATTACATTTTTTTCAAGTTTATTGAAGGCATCTGCCAAACCTACAGTACAAGTAGATTTACCTTCGCCGGCCGGTGTCGGGTTCATTGCAGATACCAGGACCACTTTGGATTTAGACTTGTCACCATGAACCTTATGTATGTCGACTTTAGCTTTATATTTCCCATACATCTCCAAAGAATCATGAGAAATACCTGCTTTATCAGCAATATCCTGTATTGGTTTGATTTCAGCCTGTGATGCAATTTCCTGATCAGTCAAATGTGCCATAATTTCATCTCCTGTAATTGTTATGCGTCCCCAATACGGGCCTTTATAATCTATTATGACATACTATTCAAAATATTGCCCCTGGTAACTTACCAGGGGCAATAATCATTTAAATTTTAATCATCATCCATTGAAGAAAGGTCACCAGCCGGTAAATCTAACTCCCATGCTTTCAGTACGCGTCTCATTATTTTACCGCTTCTCGTCTTAGGCAGCTTATCTTTAAATTCGATTTCTCTTGGAGCAGCATGAGCGGCAAGCCCTTCTTTTACAAAGACTCGGATTTCTTCTTTCAGCTCATCTGTTTGATCGAATCCTTCGCGGATTGCAATGAATGCTTTTACAATTTCACCGCGTACAGGGTCCGGTTTACCGATGACACCCGCTTCTTGAACGGCAGGATGTTCAACCAGTTTTGACTCGATTTCGAATGGTCCCACTCTTTCACCTGCAGTCATGATGACGTCATCTACACGTCCCTGGAACCAGAAATATCCATCCTCATCCATATAAGCCGAGTCGCCGGAAATATACCAGTCGCCGATAAAGTAGGAATCATATTTCGCATCATTTTTCCAGATTTTACGCATCATAGCCGGCCAGCCTTTTTTAAGTGCAAGGTTGCCCATGCGGTTTGGCGGTAGCTCATTGCCTTCATCATCAATGATTGTTGCTTCAGTTCCAGGCAGGGCCTTGCCCATGGAACCGGCTTTAATATCCATTGAAGGGAAGTTGACAATCATATGTGCGCCCGTCTCCGTCATCCACCAAGTATCATGGATTCTTAAGTTGAATACTTTCATTCCCCATTTTACAACTTCTGGGTTTAATGGTTCTCCGACTGATAGTATATGACGCAGGCTGGATAAATCATAATCATTTACAATTTCATCCCCGGCGCCCATCAGCATACGGAAAGCAGTGGGAGCACTGTACCAGATTGTCACCTTAAGATCCTGAATCGCACCAAACCATGCTTCCGGTGAGAATCTGCCCCCGACGACAACATTAGTGGCGCCATTCAGCCATGGAGCGAATATACCATAGGATGTACCTGTTACCCAGCCCGGGTCAGCAGTACACCAGTAAATGTCGTCCTCTTTTAGATCGAGGACATACTTCCCTGAAATATATTGCTGTACCATTGCATGTTGTACATGCAAGACACCCTTAGGCTGTCCTGTGGATCCACTTGTATAGTGAAGGATCATACCGTCTTCTTTATCCAGCCATTCAATATCGAAATCTTCTGAAGCGTTTTCAAAACTCTTGTTAAAGTCGATGTATTTCTCACCGGCATCAGCACCATCGCCGACAACTACTACTTTTTCCAGGTTTGGCAAGTCGTCTACAGGAATACGTGGTAACAGTTCAGATGTTGTCACAATAACTTTCGCATCACTGTTTTCAAGACGGTCCCTGACTGCCTTTTCCATGAACGCTTCAAACAACGGTCCGACGATGGCTCCGACTTTTAAAGCACCCAGTAGTGAGAAATAAAGTTCTGGGCTCCTGGCCATGAATATGAAAACCCTGTCCCCTTTCACAACGTCTGCTTCATTTTTTAAGATATTTGCAGCTTTATTGGAAGCTTTTTTTAATTCTTCATAAGTATAGGAAGAGTGTCTTTCTCCATTTTTATAATGGAGTGCAATTTTATCAGACAACCCATTTTCAGCATGCTTATCAATTGCCTCATAAGCCATGTTGTATTTGCCTGTTTCATACCAGGAAAAGTTTTTTTCAATTTCATCCCAATCAAAATTTTTAACCGCTTCATCATAATCTTTCAAATTAGGATTTTGATCTGTTGATTCATAAATTTCTACTTTCATATTGTAACTCCCCTTTTGTATTTTTCTTTTACAACTATTATTATATAATATAAGTGACGGATTTTTCAAAATTTTAAATTAAAATCTTCAGGAGGGCTTCTTTTGCGCCATATAAAGACGTATTATAAAGAAGATTACAAGGTTAAAGATCAGTCCTTTGTCATCGAGGGTCCACTGACGGGAGAAGAATTAAAGCAGTATACCTATGATGACGGACTGGATGCATTCCGTTTGCCGAAAGAGCAATTCGAGGCGATTACAGAAATCGCCGATCTCGAAGAAGGCCGAATCATTATTGTGCGGACAGGCAGCCATATCATTGGTTATGTCACTTTTCTGCATCCGGACCCAATGGAAAGATGGTCTGATGGAAACCTGCCTTACATCATGGAGCTTGGTGCTGTTGAGGTCAGCTTTGATTACCGGAGTTTTGGATTGGGCAAACGTTTGCTGCAGCTTGGTATGCTTGATGAATATATGGAGAACTATATCATTATCACTACCGAATATTACTGGCACTGGGATTTAAAAAACAGCGGTCTGGATGTTTATGAATATAAAAAATTGATGATCAGGCTGATGGCCAGCAGTGGTTTTGAAGTATTTCAGACGAATGATCCGGAAATCACCGGCCATCCGGCAAATACACTGATGGCGCGTATAGGTAAAAATATTACAGATGATCAGATGATGGAATTCGATAAAATCAGATTTAAAAACAGATTTTTCTTTTAGGGGGAAACTTAGATGCTTGTCGAAAGAATTATGACTTCACCCGTATTGACTCTGGGTCCGAATAATACGATTGAAGATGCCATGGAGATGATGAGTAAGCAATCTTTTCGTCACATACCAATTATTAATGAAGAAGAAACACTCGTAGGAATCATTTCGGATCGTGATATCAAATTAACATTACCTTCGGTGCTGTCTGATGACGATCCTGATTTTAATTTAAAAGTCCCGATATCACGCATAATGAGAAAACGTGTCACTTATTGCCATCCCCTCGACTTTGTAGAAGAAATCGCACTTGATTTTTATCATTATTCCATCGGTGCCATGCCTGTTGTCACTAATAATAAAATCGTGGGAATCGTCACTCAAAAAGATATGCTGAATACATTTTTGGAACTGACCGGAATTACAGAACCGGGTTCTATCATCGAAATAAACATAGAAGATAGAACGGGTGTCATCCATGACATCGGTAAAGTGTTCAAGGATCTTAATATAAAAATCATCAGTGTCTCTGTTTACAGAAATAAAGAAATGAAGGGGTATAAAACAATCGTCTTAAGAATCCAGGCAATGAATCCAGGCAAAGCGATTGAAAAACTGAAAGAAAAAGGGTTTACAGTTGTGGATCCTATGCATATGGGCTAATGAATAAACCACTGTATGTTTACGATGATTCATTGCTTAAGTACCGTTTTAACTCCACCCACCCTTTCAATCAGATGAGACTTAAAATGACAACAGATTTACTGCAGTCTGCAGGTTTATTAAATGAAAATGACATCATAAAGCCCAGGGAAGCCACTGATGATGAATTATTGCTGGTCCATAAAAAAGATTATATCGATGCTGTCAAATCAGCTGGTGAAGGCACTTTACCGGAAGACAAAATGGAAAGCTATGGATTGAACACAGAAGATACTCCCAGCTTCAGCGGTATGCATGAGAAAAGCAGAATGCTGGTAGGTGCAACATTAACTGCAGTTGATGCAGTGATGGAAGGCCGTGCAGATAAGGCGGTCAGTCTTGCGGGCGGATTACATCACGGATTCAGCGGCAGAGCAAGCGGCTTTTGTGTCTATAACGATTCAGCGGTAGCAATCGAGTATATGCGTAAGAAATACTCAAAAAAAGTGATGTATGTCGATACAGACGCACATCATGGTGACGGTGTACAATGGATTTTCTATGATTCGAATGAGGTCATGACCTACTCTATTCACGAAACCGGCCGTTATCTGTTTCCAGGCACGGGCAGCCTGACCGAACGTGGTACCGAGGAAGGTTTCGGCTTTGCTGTCAATTTACCAATTGATGCATTTACTGAAGATGATTCTTTTATAAGTGTTTTTAAAGAAAGTCTTGAAGCCGCAATCGTTAAATTCAAACCGGATATTATCATTAGCCAAAATGGTGTGGATGCACACTACAGAGACCCGATGACCCACCTTTCCCTAACTTCCGAAACGTTTGAGGAAATCCCCAGGTTTGTATGTGAAATGGCCGATAAATATACAGATGGCAAATGGATTGCTGTCGGCGGCGGCGGATACAACATTTGGCAGGTTGTTCCCCGGATGTGGGCGCAAATATGGCTTGCCATGGTAAATATGAAACCACCGAGAGGCAGACTTCCTGAATCATATCTGGACAAATACAAGAAAAAAAGTCCGGTAGATTTCCCTGTAAACTGGGAAGATAATTTAGACGATTATCAGGAAATACCAAGGCGTGCAGATATTAACGAAAAAAATGACAGCACTTTGAATCGGGCAATGCTTCATATAGAAAGTTAAAAATCGCTGAATCCAATGGATTCAGCGATTTTTAATATTATTTAGTAGTAGAACGGTACTCTATTTTATAAGGCAGAATAACATTTGCTTCATCTACTGTTTCTTCATTCATATATTTAGTGAGCAATCTCATCCCTACTGCACCGATATCATAAAGCGGCAGTGCAACACTTGATAATTGCGGTCTCACCATATTTACGAGCCTTGTGTTACTGCAGCTCAACACCTGGATGTCTTCCGGGATGTCCAGATTATGGTCCATTGCACTATGCAGTACACCAATTGCTGTTTCATCACTCATAGTAATGACGACATCTGCTTTATGCTCATTAATTTCGTTAAAGATGTCTATGCCGGATTGGTAATCAGGACCGGCTGTAAGAATTAAGCTGTCATCTGATGATTTACTATTATCTGTGTATGCAGCTTTAATACCTTCTTCAATATGGTTTTCAAGCTGTTCCGAATAGGATGCTTTAACAAAAACAATCCTGTCCGCACCGTCTTCAAGGAATTTGGAAGTCGCTTCCCTCATTGCTTCATAATAATCAATATTTACAGAAGGGAGATTCTTATCCTTTTCACTTGTACCGCAAATGACAACCGGCACATGGGATTCTTTAATATCAGTCAGAGTCTGATCATTCAGAGCCCCGCCTAAAAATACAATGCCGTCCACCTGCTTACTCACCAGACTAAGAAAAGAATCTCTTTCCTTTTCAGGGTCATTTTCAGTATTTGTAATGATCGTCTGATAATTATACATTTCTGCAATATCATCCAGTCCTCTGGCCAATGCAGAATAATAAAGATTTGAGATATCAGGAATGATGACTCCTACCGTTGTGGTCTTCTTACTGGCCAGCCCACGGGCAACAGCATTCGGTCTGTAATTCAACCGTTCAATTACATCTTTTACTTTTTTTCGGGTTTCCGGCTTAACATTGGGATTACCATTTAAAACCCTTGATACAGTCGCCATTGAAACTTTCGCTTCCCTGGCAACATCATAAATTGTTACAGTCATATTGCACCTCCGTGCTTTCACTTATGAAAACGCTTTTTATATTATAATAACATGAACTAACGGATTTCGACACGATTAAACTAAATTTGTATAAAATTTGTCAAATTCATCAAGTGACATTTGTTGTCCGCTGTCACTTAATGCCATGACGGGTTCCGGATGTACTTCTGCCATTATACCATCTGCACCGGCAGCAAGTGCCGCTCTGGCACACTCCAGCATGATCTCTTTTCGTCCGGTAGAATGTGTGACATCCACCATCACAGGAAGATGGCTGGCCTGTTTCAAGAGAGGGACAGCTGATATGTCCAAAGTGTTTCTCGTACTCTTTTCATAAGTGCGTATACCCCTCTCGCATAGCACCACATTCGGGTTTCCTTCGGCAAGAATGTATTCAGCCGCATACAAAAACTCTTCCAGAGTAGCACTTAAGCCACGCTTTAAAAGAATCGGTTTACGGGATTTCCCGGCAGCTTTTAATAGTTCAAAGTTCTGCATATTACGTGCGCCAATTTGAAATACGTCTAAATAGGGTTCAGCCAGTTCCACATGTCCGGGGGTCGTTATTTCACTGATTACAGCGAGATTATACCCCTCTCTGATTTGAGAGAGTATTTTAAGACCTTCTACACCCAATCCCTGAAAATCATATGGAGAAGTTCTGGGTTTGAATGCCCCGCCTCTAATAATACCTAACCCTTTACCATTTAAGTTGGAAGCCACCTCGGCGGCCTGCTCATACGATTCAACAGCACAGGGGCCGAAGATATTTACCGGTTCGGAACCTCCTATTTCAAGACTACCCACATTGACAATGGTGTCTGATTTTTTTTGCTTTCTGGAAACTAGCATTTCCCGCCCTTCTTCATGACCGGGGGTTTCTGTTGTTTCCCGGAATAAAGCCTTGAAAAGTTTCAGTACAAAATCTTTTGAATACATCCCACTGTAGTTGGAAACAATATTGAGGATATAATTCTGCTCGTCAATTTTTGTCTCAACACGCCCTGCTTTTTGGGCACGCAGTTCAAGCAGCTCCAATAATTTTTCATCGATTTCTTTTAATTCATCCCTGTGGTTGTCAGTCATAAAAACACCTCATAACAAAACTAACCACATGGGCTGAACATGTGGTTAGTTTTACTGATATCATTTTTTTCGCTTATCTTCCCTAAAATACAGACTTCTTTTTGAGTCTCTCCGGGTCATCACTGAACTTGTTTCAGCGCAATTTCGAAAGCACTCTTCAGCGGATTAGCATAACCGGCAAGGTTTCATCACGATTAGATAATATTACCACAAAATTCACCGCCATTCCACTATCAGCGATAAGCAATCTAATACTGTATTTATCTAAGCACCGAATCTATAATACGATTCGGCTGCTTACAGAATTCATTGTTTTATCCGGAACATCAACAGATAAGCGCTCTGCTGTAATCCTCAGGAAGATTACTGCTTGTTAATCATCCTTCTCCAAGCAGATATTTCTCTTCATCCCGGCTGTGGTGCCAATTGACTACAAGCAGACTTTCATACATGGACAACCTGTCTTCTCTCGATTCATCCGCCTCCAGATTCTCTTCAATCTTTCCAACAATCTTACGTAATAACTCATGATCCCTCATCAGTTGTGTAATGGTTTCGCTCAATTCCGGGCGCTCTTTCCTGATTTCCAGATAGAGCCCTTCCTCTTCAGAATCGGCATGGGCAATTATGTGATCACGCCAATGCTCAAGTATTACTTTTTCCGCTTCAAGCCCCTCTTTGCTTCGTTCATTTTCGTAGAGGAACCGAAGAGAGCGTGTCATCTCTTTGACTTGACCGTGAGCTGATTCATGAATGGAACGGTGGGCAGCGAGCTGACGCAATGCAGGTCCCGACATCGTTTATGCTCCTCTCTTTCTAGTTGCTTTTTTATATTTTCCGGGGTTGCTGGCGCGGTAGATAACATATTTTCGTTTAATATACTCAAGTGGCAGGCTCCAAACATGGACTAGTCTGGTGAACGGCCATACCGCAAACAATACAAAAGCTGACAGAATATGTGCCTGGAATCCCCATGGCGCTGTGGCGACCAATTCAGGCATCGGACGGAAACTCAGTATCCCTCTGAACCATGGGCCGATTGTATCACGGTAGTCGAAGTCGCCGCCTGTTGCTGTATACCAGGCAGTATTAGTAAAACCGATTACCGTCACGACTCCAATCAGCAGCAGGACATACAGATCTTTCCGCGTGCCCCGCCGGTGAACCCGTTTGCTGTCCATACGGCGCATGGTCAGTAATGCTCCACCGATCACCATCACCAGACCGGCGCCGCCCCCAAACCAGACTGCGCCGAAATGATACATCTCTTCAGTCACTCCGATCATTGGATAGAATGCATGCGGGATTACAACACCGGCTATATGACCGAAAAATACGAATATGACACCGACATGGAACATTATGCTCCCCCATTTGAGCCGCTTGTCATTTTGCAGAAACTGACTCGATTGGGCTGACCAGCCGAACTGGTCTTTATTATAGCGGTAGATATGACCGAATATAAATATTGTAATGGCAATGTAAGGAAATGCTACCCATAGTAAGAAGTCGATTATCTCCAATCTCTTCATCTCCCTTTAGAAGATGCCCAAAATTTCGCCACAGGGCCGACAGCGTCCTTTGGACAAACATTTATACTTTTTTACTCTCTTTTTCCTGTTCACGCGCTACAATCTTATCGAGTGTCTCCAATACAACAGCCAGCAGATAGGCGTATGGAGAGTTCTGTTCCTTCAGCTGGTCATACAGCTGATCTATTGCCTTCTTGTGTATAAAATAGAGTTTATGCGTAAAGGCATCATCCGTTTCTGACATGGCTTCCAGAATAAGCGGCAGGTAGTCCGGCAGCTCATCACCTGTTATCCGGTAGCCGGCTTTGGCATACTCCATCTTCAGTTTGATGAATCCCTGGCCACGCTCACGCTTATCGCCAAATATGCCGTAAGTCAGATACAGCGAACAATCCTTGCTGAAATCGAACTGTTTCACGTAGTTCTGTTCCAGTTCCAGCCATGGCAGGGACACGGAATAATCCCAGAAATGTTCGAGCTGCCTGCGCTCTGATGGATTCTCCAACCCGAGAATGTACTCATAGATATCTTCATTACGGTACCATTCCGGCTCCGGATACTGCAGAAATACTGAACATAGTTTGAGAATACCTTTATGCTCTTCCATCCGGCGCACCTCCTGCTACATCACTGAAGTATGATTCACTGTATTCATATGGATCTTTCCATTCACCATTCATCGCACATGATTCACAGCCGGACTGGAAATCAAAGCCGGTCTGTCCCTGTTTTGCAAACATATTCTCCGCCTCTTCACGGTGGGCTTTTGGAATAACATATCTGTCTCCATATTTGGCAATCGCAGAGAGCTCATACATATCTTTGGCCATCTCTTCGGAAATACCCAATCTGTCAATTAAAGTCGTATCCGGTTTCTTGCCGAGATCGACGCTACGCATATATGTCCGCATGGCGACAAGCCGCTTCAATACAGTTGACACGACTTCCGTATCTCCCGCAGTCAACAGATTGGCAAGATACTCGATTGGAATGCGGAACTGATCGATGGCCGGGAAGATTACATCGGGTGAAACGGTATCAAAATGTCCTTCGAAAGCGTCAACGATCGGGCTTAGTGGCGGAATATACCATACCATAGGCATTGTGCGGTACTCCGGGTGCAGTGGAAGTGCAATTTTCTGCTCTACTGCCATCTTATAAACCGGTGACTCCTGTGCTGCTTGAATCCAATCTTCAGGAATACCATCTCTTTTGGCCTGTTCAATGATTTCAGGATCATGCGGGTCGAGAATCAGATCGAGTTGTGCTTCATAAAGATCCTGGTCATCCTCCACAGAAGCCGCTTCCTCGACACGGTCTGCATCATACAGGACAATACCGATATAGCGGATCCTTCCGACACATGTTTCGGAACAGATTGTAGGATCGCCATTTTCAATTTTAGGGAAACAGAATGTACATTTCTCAGCCTTATTCGTCTCCCAGTTGAAATATACCTTTTTGTATGGACAGCCGCTCATACAGAAACGCCAGCTCCGGCAGGCATCCTGATCTACGAGCACAATGCCGTCCTCTTCCCGTTTGTACATTGCTCCGGACGGACAGGAGGATACACAGGATGGATTAATACAGTGCTCGCATATTCTTGGCAGATACATCATGAACGCATCTTCGAATTCCGTCCTCACCTTTTCGTCAACACCGTTCATATTCACATCATTCTTGGCCGTTTCATGGACACCGGCCAGATCATCTTCCCAGTTCGGCCCCCACAGTATATCCATGTACTCTCCGGTCAGCTGTGATACCGGTCTTGCCACAGGCTGGTGTTTCTTCTCAGGACTGTTCACGAGCGTTTCATAGTCATATGTCCAAGGCTCATAATATTCATCGATTCCGACAAGATCAGGATTGTGGAAGATGTTTATCAGCTTATGCGCTTTACCGCCTGCTTTCAGTGCAAGCTTGCCGTTCCGCATCTCCCAGCCGCCTTTGTTCTTCTCCTGGTTCTCCCATTCCTTTGGGTAGCCGATACCCGGCTTCGTTTCCACGTTGTTCCACCACATGTATTCAGCGCCGGGACGGTTTGTCCAAGTATTGTTACACGTCACAGAACACGTATGGCATCCGATACATTTATCCAAATTCATGACCATTCCAAATTGCGCTTTAATCTTCAAGCCAATCCACCTCTTCCCGGTCCATTCTGCGAATCTGAACTTGTTCGTCCCGCTGATTCCCCGTCGGACCATAATAGTTGAAACCATAGCTTAATTGAGCATAGCCGCCAATCATCTGGGTCGGTTTAATATGAATTCGGGTTGGACTGTTAAAAGTTCCTCCCCTGTCTTTGGTGATCTTTGAACCAGGCACATTAATCAGTCTGTCCTGTACGTGATACATGAATGCCACACCGCGCGGCAGCCTGTGGCTCGTTACCGCCCTGGCAACCACAACACCATTACGGTTAAACATTTCGAGCCAGTCATTATCCTTGATACCCACTTGTTCTGCATCTTTGTTGTTCAACCAGACATGCGGTCCGCCGCGGAAGAGCGTCAGCATCGGCAGGGCATCACCGAACATGCTGTGGAATGACCATTTGAAGTGCGGTGTCAGATATCTTAACGAGATTTCCTGCTGGTCTTCATTTGGCTTATTGTCCCCATTATAAAAGGATGCTTTTTTCAGCGGCGGTTTAAATGTCGGCAGCTCTTCACCAAATTCGAGCATTGTCTCATGGTCAAGATAGAAATGCTGTCTGCCGGTTAATGTACGCCATGGTACGAGCCGTTCCACATTGGTAGTGAATGCTGAATATCTTCTGTTTCCCTTGACGATGCCGCTGAAAGCCGGTGAAGTGATGACATGCTGCGGACGGTTGGTGATATCATCGAAAGTGAAGGCATCCTCTTTCCGGTCTTCCGCAAGGTCCACCAGTTTCTGCCCGGTCTTTTTCTCCATCGCTTCGAATCCTTTCACAGCCAATGTCCCCCTTGTAGTGCTGGACAGGCCGAGCATGGCTTCTGCCGCATCTCTTCCTTCATACAGTGTCGGCATATCATTACCGAATGCTTTGGAACGGGAGGGGCCGACTAATGCTCTGAGACTTTCATATTCTTCTGTGACATCCCATGAATTCCCTTTTGCACCAAGATTCTTTTTCATTGCAGGACCCAGAGTAATGAACTTGTCATACACTTTGGCATACTCCCGCTCGACGATATTCACTTTAGGGAAATTGATGCCAGGAATCGGCTCGATGTCCGTATCTTTCCAATCCGGAACATGACCGAAAGGCTGTGCGATTTCATCCGGTGAATCATGCATGAGTGGTGCAGTGACAGTGTCGTGAACCACTTCAGGCAGATAATCAGCCGCCATTTCTGAAAAGCGTTTGGCCAGATTTTTAAACGTATCCCAATCAGAACGTGCTTCCCATGGTGGCGTAATTGCAGCGTTAAATGGATGAACAAATGGATGCATATCCGTAGAGCTGAGATCTTCCTTTTCATACCAGGTGGCCGTCGGCAGAACAATATCTGAATAAAGCCCCGTCCCCGACATGCGGAAATCAGAATTGACCAGAAGGTCGAGTTTTCCTGTTGCAGATGGAATATCCATATTCAATTCGGTCGTTTCAAGGTCTTCCGACTCTTCACTCAGGTTATGCCCATGGGTGCCGAGCAGATGTTTCAGGAAGTATTCATGTCCTTTCGCCGAACTGCCCAGCAGATTGGCCCGCCAGACAAACATCGTCTTAGGAAAATTGACGGGATCATTCGGTGACTCGATTGCAAAATCCATCTCCTGATTGACAACAGAATCAACCACCTGCTGAACATTTTCAGAAGCTTCATGCCCGGGGTTACCAAGCTTAATCGGGTTCCGGTTGAACTGCGGATAGGACGGAAGCCAGCCCAATCGAGCTGCCAGCACATTATAATCACCGAGATTCTGGTATTTCGTTTCTTCTGCAAGCGGTGATGCAAGATCCCTTGTCTTCTGGTCTTCATATTTCCACTGTTCAGTCGCAAAATAGAAGAATGAAGTACCATTCTGCAGACGGTTCGCTCCGCCCCAGTCCTTGGCCATCGCAACCGTCTGCCAGCCCTCATAAGGACGGACCTTCTCCTGGCCAACGTAGTGTGCCCATCCGCCGCCGTTCACACCCTGGGATCCGGTCAGCATCACGAGGTTAAGTATGGCCCGGTATATTGTATCGGAATGATACCAGTGATTGATGCCAGAACCCATGATGATCATTGACCTGCCTTTGCTGTCGATGGCATTCTGAGCAAATTCCCTTGCAATCTGAGCAACCAGGTTCGGCTTCACATTCGTATATTTCTCCTGCCATGCCGGCGTGAACGGACGGTCCTCTTCATAAGTTGTCGGTGTGTCCCCCTCAAGACCACGATTGACTCCCGACTGTGCACACATGATGTCAAATACTGTAGTGACGAGTACAGGTCCTTCTTTTGTTTCCACTTCCCTGACGGGAACGCTGCGTTTGATGACAAAGTTACCCGGTTCTTCAAATGCTGCAATGCTGAGTGATTCAGTATGGTCTTCTGATCCAAGCAGTGTGAGCGCCGGAGAGATATTCTCCACATCATTAACCGTGTCGGTTTTACGCATGTTCCAGTTCGCTTCCCCGTCCCAGCGATGACCGATTGATCCATTGGGAACTGCATAGGAGCCGGTATCGTGATCATAGACAATCGTTTTCCATTCAGCTTTTTCAGTGTCATAGTCCATATCACTGGCACGAAGGAAACGGTCCGCTTTATAACCTTCTCCTGTCTGTTTCAGTCTGATCAGATAAGGGAGGTCCGTATATGTTTTGGCATACTCATCAAAATATGGAACAGTCTGATCAATATAGAATTCCTGAAGAATGACATGGGTCATGGCCATTGCGATTGCACCGTCCATACCCGCCTGAACGGGCAGCCAGTTATCTGCGAACTTGACGAATTCAGCAAGGTCGGGTGCAACAGCCACCACTTTCGTGCCTTTGTAGCGAGCTTCAACCATGAAATGTGAATCAGGCGTCCGGGTCTGAGGCAGATTCGAACCCCAGACAATCAGATAGCTGGAATTGTACCAGTCGGCACTTTCCGGAACATCTGTCTGTTCCCCCCATACTTGAGGAGAAGAAGGCGGCAGGTCTGCATACCAGTCATAGAAGCTCAGCAGCACACCGCCAATAAGATTCAGGAAACGGGAGCCTCCTGCATAGCTGACCATGGACATGGCGGGAATCGGAGAAAATCCGAATATACGGTCAGGACCATGTGTTTTTATTGTATAGATGAGCTGGGCGGCGATCAGCGTCTCCACTTCTTTCCAGTTCGAGCGGACAAACCCGCCTTTCCCCCTGGCTTCCTTGTAAGTGCGGCTTGCCTCTTCGTCCTCAATGATGGAAGCCCATGCCTGGACAGGATCATCGGTTTTTGCAAGTGCTTCGCGCCAAAGTTTGAGCAGGGCACTTCTTATATACGGAAAACGAACGCGGTGGGGACTGTAGGTATACCATGAGAAACTGGCGCCTCTTGGGCAGCCCCGCGGTTCATATTCGGGCATGCCGGGGCCAGTGGAAGGATAATCCGTCTGCTGGGTTTCCCAGGCGATGATACCGTCTTTGACATGTACTTTCCAGCTGCACGAGCCTGTGCAGTTGACACCATGAGTAGTGCGGACGACTTTATCATGCTGCCAGCGCCGTCTGTAGTAATCTTCATTGTGCTGGCGGTCTTTTGGGGATAGTTCACTGTGTTCCGTCTCGGTTTGTGTTTTTCCTAAGTATCGCAACTTTTGTATCAATGGTGGTATTTTCCTACTCACTATATCCACTCCCTGTTGAATTTGGAAAAATATTAGTAACTTGGCTACATTTTAGCAAAGCGGTTTATTTTTATCCATCGCATTTTAAAATATTATGAATATTTAATTAATTATAGGGTTTTCCCTTAGTTTTGATAATGTCCGCTTGTTCCAAATAAAAAAGCTGAGCAAATGTACTTTGCTCAGCTTCTAAAAAATTAACCACATGCATGCGCATGTGGTTGAAAATGATATTCATTTTAATTCTTTGGGTCCTGGTCAGCTTTCTCTGCGTACTTGGACATGTCCACGGTTCTGACATCATCCGTGTGCTCTTCACTGACCTCTTCCTGGATGGCTTCTTTTTGAGCCTGCATGGCTGAATCATCAATCTCTTTTATGCGATTTTTCTCATCCATCTCACTCTTTTTAACGACAGCGTCATCTTTTTTATCTTTAAGCTTTTCACGGAGTTCGTTGGTTTTCTGCTCCGCCTTTTCTTTCATGGAACTGTCGCTTCCTTCACCACTCAAGTTTTTAGAAAGCTTATTTGTCTGATCTGTAATATCATCTCTCAGAGCATCACCTGATTTAGGGGCAAGGAGAAGTCCTCCAATCGTGCCAACTGCGAGTCCAATCACCAATCCGATTGAAAAATCTCTGCCTGTAGATTGGTGGATTTGTTCTTCGTACTCTTCTACTCCATGTAAATGTCGATCTCTGTTATAAGTTTCCATTTTCAGACCTCCTATTACTTGCGGTCATTCAGTCCTGCGTTCACACGATCTTCATCCAAATTATCATTTTTTGTAGCAGTTTCGTTTACAGCTACTGGAAGATTATCCGGATCTGTTTCAGAAGTTGTTGAATATTTAGTAGCATAAGCACTGTTGCGCTTTTGTCTCATCTGCCATTTATCAGCAACTTCCATTGCTACGTTTGACCATTGTACAACCTGCGAAATTTTATCTTCATTTTGTGAAATGTTATGAGTGATGGAATTCGTCACCCTATCCACTGAAGAATTTAAGCTTGATACCGAGTTACCGATTCCCTGCACTGCATCAACAACTGAGTTGAGTTTTGCAGATTTGCCCTGGACATCTTCTGCAAGACGGTTCGTTTTGTGCAGAAGGTCTGTGGATTCTCTCGTAATACCCTGAATTTGTCCTTCCACTCCATCGAGTGTTTTTGCTACATGATCAAGGTTCTTTTTAACCGAAAATAGTACAACTGCCAGTGCAATACATAAAATCAGAAAAGCGATTGCAGCTATACCTGCGGCAATATATAGAATTATTTGCCAATCCATTGTAACGCCTCCATATTCTTTCTTTATTTGTTATTCACTCTATAAAATAACCCGAAACACTGGTTGATAAACATTGTTTATCGTTAAATCATGAAAGTAGCTCAGTAAAACGTTTCTCATATTTTTGAATATCTCCTGCCCCCATAAAGATAATAACAGCATTTGAATGGCTGTTAAGCCGCTCCAAATCTCTTTCATCCAATAGTTCGGAGTTCGGTATTAGATCAACAAGATCGCGGCTGGACAGGTTCCCCGTCTGTTCTCTCGCAGAACCAAATATATCTACGATATAAGATTTGTCCGATTCTGAAAGCGCATCTGCAAAATCATCTAAAAATGTTTCAGTACGTGAAAAAGTGTGCGGTTGGAAAACAGTCACGATTTCCCTGCCATGATATTTCTTCCTTGCTGTTTCCAGAGTCGCACTGATTTCTTTGGGATGATGCGCGTAGTCATCAACGATAACCATACCATTCAGGAACGTTTCACTGAATCTGCGCTTCACACCGCCAAATGTCATGAAGGCGTCCTTAATATTATTCATATCTAATTTTTCCAGGTAACAGATTGCAATTACCGCGAGTGAGTTTAGTATATGATGATCACCAAACATTGGAATAGTAAACCGATCAATCTTCTCTCCTTCGATGTAAACATCAAATTGAGTGCCTTTGGAGTTTGTTTCGATATTTACCGCTTTAACATCATTATCTCCATCAATGCCGTAAAACCAAACCGGGACATCCAGCTTCATATTGCGTGTATATTCATCACCGCCATAGGCAATAATTCCTTTATTGACCTGCTTTGCCATTTCAGTAAAAGCGTCCACAACATCGTCAATACTGTCGAAGTAGTCAGGATGGTCAAAATCAATATTCGTAATAATTGCATAATCAGGATGATAACTTAAAAAATGCCGTTTATATTCACAGGATTCAAATGCGAAATAATTGCTGTTCTCGAGGCCGAAACCAGTGCCATCACCGATTAAAAACGTAGTGTCCACATCACCGTTCATCACATGACTGAGCAAACCTGTTGTAGATGTTTTTCCATGAGCACCTGTAACTGCGATAGATGTATACCGGCTCATGAAATCAGCAAGGAAAATATGATATCTGATTACCGGATAGCCTGCATCCAACGCCTTTTTAATCTCCATATGGTCATTCATGAAAGCATTGCCCGCAATATAGGTAAACCCTTCTACTACGTTATTTTCATCAAAGGGAAGTATTTTTATACCTTTATCTCTCAGCTGGTGTTCAGTAAAAACCTCACTCTCAATATCAGAGCCTTGAACTTCATGTCCAAGGTCATGGAGTACTTGAGCAAGTGCGCTCATTCCTGCACCTTTTATCCCTATAAAATGATATTTTTCCACGAGTTCACCAATCTTTCTTAAAATGAAGTTATCCTCCGATATTTTTTAAATGGGAGAATACTCTTTGTTTTGATAATTCAGGCAGCACTGCTGCGTTTACACGGAGCGCTTTGTTGGATGTAGGTATTTGAATTAACATATCATTTCCATCAATAAGCGTATCACTGCCTTCGATGATGTTTGATTTTTCATCCTTAAATGAAATCCGTGTCTGCATCATTTGCAGCCATTCAAACCGGATGCTTACATCCGGACGGGTATGCTTCATAATTAAATGAATGCCTAAAGGTTTCCCTTTTTTCAATACTTGAACAATCGTTCTGACCGCATCAGGATTATTACTTTCAAACAGCTGGGATAAATCATCAATTACAACTGCAATCACACTTTTTCGTGATTCATAGCTTACTCTTTGATTATAACTGTTTAAGTTTCTGACATGTGCCCTTCTAAATTGGTTGTGTCTGTCATTCAATTCTTTGAAAAGACCGCTTAATACATCCGGATCCATTATCGATTTCGGTTCCTGGAATAAATGAGGCAGTCCTTTATATTCATTGTAATGCGATTTGTCAGAGGCTATGAGAATTCTGAATTCATTTGGGTTATGATTCATCATCATTGAAATAAGTATATTGTCTATCGCATTTGCAGAGTCAATCTCATTATTACCATAAACAAGCATATGGCCTGCCTTTTGAAGTTCGTAGCTGAATATCTTATCATCTACAGTTTTTCCAACAACAAATTTAAAATCATTCTTCCTTAACTTCAAACTGCTTGACGAAAATACTTTACTGAACGGTATATGAATTGGCTCCGGTAAAGGAAACTCTATACCTATATTGCTTGTACCAATGATCGGTGCAATAATTCTAAAGTTACCGAATGGTAAATTCGGAACTAAATACTCTTTCAGCCGCGTGATATTACTCAGCCTGAAATTACGGTCCAATGATATTTCATACCGGCCGATAATTCCATTTGATTTATAGTCATATATTTCAGCCGGTATACCGATGGCTTCAAAAGCGGCGACTACTTTACCATCCAACGACTCATCTGCCTGCTCATACTCATCCGTCAGATCACTGCCAAGCATATGTATCGATGGCATTGTATATTTAGGGCCCTGGCGCTTTTCATCATTGTGGTGTCTGTTCTTTTGTTTTTTCTTATCATATGGTGTCATGATGACATTATAAGGAGAAGACGTTTCAGCAGGTTGTTTTTCTTTTGGTTCTTCTGAAACAGCTGTCATTTCTTCGTCTTCGGCAATCGCTGTTTTATTCTCTAACTGTTCCTGTTGTTCTATCTGCCGGCCCTTTAAGTTATAAGGATCATCGTAGCGTGCCCTTTCACGTTCTTCGCGATGTTTTCGCTCTTCAATCCGTTTTTGTTCCCTTTTTGCCCGCAGAATTCTTTCCTTTTTCAAGCTTTCAATAATTGGAGATATATATCCTTTGTTCTCAATTTGAACTTCATTTTTATCGGCTTCAATATAAGAAAGTTCTTCTTCAGACAGATGCTGTTTATTCGTACCATGAATTGCTGATGGGACCCGAGACGTTTCAGGTGAGGATTTTGTTTTTTCAACGTTGCCACTATCCTCATCCTCTTTAGACACGGAATGCTTTTTCGTACCATGTACAGCAGAAGGGATTTCTCTTGCCTTGTTGATTCTAAAGCTGGAATTTTTCTTTTCCGTCTTTTTAGTTTCTTCAAAAAGGGTTTTTCTCTGCTCTCTTCTGATAAAGGAAGTATCTTCATCTTCTTCCACATTCTTTTTATCTTCACGATCCGTTCTTTCATTTTCGTTATTTTCATCATCTAAATTTAAAGGAAAACGAAAGCGGTCTCTATAATTTTTCTCATCATCCAATTCTCTGTTGAACTGTCTTCTCCTTCTTGATCTATCCATATGAACCACCTTTACTTTACTTCAAACGGTTGGGCTGTTTCATAACTGTCATCTAATACATAAATTCCCTTAACGCCGTCATCTTCAAGATTTAATTCTTTTTTTGAACAAATCATACCTGTTGATTCCACTCCTCTGAGCGTGGAAGGTTTAATGTATAATCCATCAGGCATCACAGCGCCAACTTTAGCTACTACAACAAGTTGATCGGCATCGACATTTGGCGCACCGCAAACAATCTGCAGTACTTCTTCACCGACATCCACTTTACATACATTCAATTTATCTGCATCCGGATGTTTTGTTTTTTCCAATACTCGGCCTACTACAAATTTGGGTGTTGTATCAAATTCAATTCTCTCTTCACCATTTTGTTCAAGGATTTTATTAATAGCTTCGACTATGTCCTCAGTAGGCTCGATGTCTACACCTTCATGCAGATTTACTTTCTTTGATGCCTCGAAAATATTAAGGCCGATAATCTCATCGCCATCTTTAATTATTGTTAAACCATCATGATATTCATAGCTCGGAGAATCGGTTTTTTTGAGTGTTACAAACAGTACATCTCCAACATTTTCTTTGTTATACGTCAGTTTCATCATCATTACCTCTTTTATTATAATTCTTTTGTTTACCAAGGATAAACACCGGTTCTAATCTTTTATCACGGTAAGAGAAGGATAGAGATGTAATGGGAGTCAGACCCTCTGCAAAATACTGCATCATCATTTGTGCCATAATATCGTATCCGACACTGTTTTTAATATCTGCGATAATCAGCACATCCTGATGGGGTAACCCAACCATCATCTCTCCTTCACACTTTTCATGCATTTCATTTAGAAACGCTTCGTTTAAAATACGGGAAGCATCATAACCATCATTATGGTTTACAAAATAAAAATCATTTTCCTGTATAGAATCTTTTTTCATTTCAATTTTTAAGTTTTTCAGATTATTGTCTGCAAGCGTACGGATATCATCCTGCCCCATGCCTAAAGAGGCCGCCAGTTCTTCATCAATCAGTCTGTAGCTGTTTTTGAAATCGACGGCATAATAGATATCCGTTTCATTTGTATGATTATCTTTAACAAATGATACACCGCTTTTTGTTTCATCAGAAAAACTCGTCGACCGTATTACCGGATAAACCATCGCTTGCTCGGAATTGATTTCTTCCTCTTTCATACGCTCAATTGTTTCATCTATATAGTATACAATTTCATTTACAAAATCGCTGTCCTTTTTAAATTTATCCATTGCTTTTGCTAATGAAACATTGATTCCTTTTTTATTATCTTTACGCTCAACTCTGAGCACTTCTTTTTCCCGATCGAATGATGTATTGAAATCACTGCGCTTTTCACCCAGTTTTTCAATCACTTTATCTCTCAGTTGGAAAATATTCATGAAATTGCCTCCAGTTCTAATCTTTAGCAGACAGTCTTAATATTTGGTCGCCATCTTTGATAAGTCCCATCCGCTTCAGCAGAATATAGAATAACAAAGTTAACACTGCCGGTAAAACGATATGGAATACTAAAATTAGGAACCAAACATCTGCCGATGGTCCCATTGTCTCTACTGCCATGATCTGTCCTACGAAACCGCTCGTTCCCATTCCTGCGCCTGCAGCATTATTTTCCATGGGGAAAAACACTGTCATTATCGGTGCGATAATTGCACTTGATAATACTGGCGGCAGTATAATGAACGGATTTAGCAGCACATTTGGTATTTGCAGCATGGAAGTCCCTATGCCGATGGAAATAATTCCTGAAACACCATTTTCCTTATATCCCGTCAAAGCGAGTCCGACCATGTGACAGCAGCAGCCAATAACAGCTGCGCCCGCTGCCAAACCACTTATATCCAACATTATAGCAAGAGCTGCACTGGAAAGTGGTGCTGTAAGTGTTATGCCAAATACAACTGCTACCAATATACCCATTATAAATGGTCTTTGCTCTGTAGCAAACCCGATGAAATCACCAATCCCGATCATGAATTCTCCAATGACCGGTCCGACAAATTTGGCAATCATATAGCCAATAACAATTGTCAGAAATGGTGTTACGATAATATCTATTTTAGTTCTTCCTGCATACAATCTTGCGATTTCTATTACTGCGACACTTGCGATATAACTCCCGGCTACCCCACCCATGTCATAAGCTGCATAACTCACCACAATAGTAGAGAATATTACGAGCGGGCTTGCTTTAAGACCGTAGGCAATCGCTGCGCCAATCGCTGCACCGCTTAAACTCATTGCGACTGCACCGATTTCCCTGAGGCCACTCAAATAAGGCACATAAGATCCGGCAGTATCTATAATCAAGCCGATAATTAAAGAAGAAAACAAGCCTAGAGCCATAAAACTCATGCCATCAATGAACCATCTTCTCAATAACTTTCTCATTTTATATTTATCCTCTTAATTCTTCAACCTTTTCACGGTTGATCCCTTTTATCAATTCAGTCAGCATTGCTTTGGCACTTAAATAATCATTATAATTGATGATGGAATGACTTGTGTGAATATAGCGTGCGCATATGCCCACGACAGCGCTTATTACACCCTCACCCGAAACATGGATGCTGCCGGCATCTGTGCCTCCCGGAGATTGGTAGTACTGATGTTTGATTTCATGAGTTTCTGCAGTTTCCAGAAGATAATCTCTCATTGGTTTTGAGAGGATCATTGTCCTGTCCAGAATCCGGATTAATGTCCCGTCACCGATCTTGCCCACATCCTCATCTTTACCGAGCATGTCATTTGCCGGTGAGCAATCGACTACAAAAGCAACGTCTGGCTCTACCAGGTTGGAACTGACTTTAGCGCCTCTTAAACCAACCTCTTCCTGAACGTTTGCACCAATGTACAAATCACAATCAAGCTCAATACCTTCAAGTGCCTCAAGCGCCTCTATCGCAATCAGGCAGCCATATCGGTTATCCCAGGCTTTCGCAAGTAATTTATCAGTTCCTTCCATCACCTGAAAGTCTACATCAGGCACGATTGAATCGCCCGGGCTTATGCCCATCTTTTCAAGCTCTTCTTTGGAATCCGCTCCGACATCGAGCAGCATATCTTTAATTTCAGTTTTACTGCCGGCATCTCCTTTTCTAAAGTGCACAGGCACACTGCCGATAACCCCGGTTATTTGTGCGCCTTCAGACGTTCTCACTTTAAATTTATGGCTGAGCAGTACATCATTCGACCATCCGCCAAGCGGTGTAAATTTGATCATGCCGTTTTTTGTCAGTTGTGTAATCATAAAGCCGACTTCATCCATATGTGCTGCAACCATTACTTTTGGCGCATCTTTTTTCCCGGATTTCTTAACAGCAAAAATACCGCCCAGCCCATCGGTGATAATTTCATCGGCGCTGCTTTCTAATTCCGACTTCATGTATTCACGGACTTCATCCTCAAAACCCGGAGCACCATGAAGTTCAGTTAATGTTTTCATTCTTTTCAATGTTTTATCGCTGAGATTCATTTTTATTCCCCTTTAAAATTCATTTTTTTCCAGTGCCTATGTTAAACTGACTGTGTTGGGAGGAGTTTTATGACAAAATATATTAAAATATTAATTGCATTTCTTGTTATTTCGATACCATTTTTCATATGGTTTAAAAAACACCGGCCGATTCATCCTCAGGAAATCATTAATCAGTTACACATTCAGTTTGAAAACGTCTCATTCATTTCCATAGACTACCAGACGAGCACCAGAAAACTCCTTGGCATGAATTGTGAAGTATACACCGGTGCCCTTCATGTAAAAAAAGCCAAAGATACCGAACGGTATCAATTTATCGCAGATGCATTTACTGGAGAAATCATAGAGATTACTTCGCTGTAATCTTTGTGATTTCTTCAAATGTTTTATGAATACGTTCCAGCCCTATTTTAATCCGCTCTCTGTTAGAAGCCACATTAAACCTGAAATGCTGGTTTTTTTCCATGTCATAAATTTTTCCCGGAGACACGGCAATCCCGCCGATTTCAACCAAGGCTTTATGAACTGTATCATCATCCAAACCAGTCTTTTCATAACCGATCCACGCTAAATATGTTGCCTCCGGTTTTTTAAATGTCAGCCAGTCAGACATGTGCTGATCGATATAGTCTTCAATCAGCTGGAAATTCCCTTCAAGATAATCATTCAATTCATCGACCCACTCACCGCATTCATTATATGCCGCTTCTACCGCAGTCAATGCAAGTGAATTTGCTGCGCCCATTCCATATTTAGAGCCGATGGCCTGGTTTAGTGCTGTACGGAACTTTTTATCTCTTGAGATAAAGTAGGAATGTGGCAGACTTGCCAGATTAAATGTTTTACCAAGCCCTGTTGTAACGAGTACCTGATCGCCTTCTTCCATCAATTCAACCATGGAAACGAAGTTCTCTTTCGGTCTGACGAAGTCCATATGGATTTCATCGCTGATTATAAACACTCCATTTTGCTGACAGATTTCACGGATCTTTTCAAGTTCCCGGCGTGTCCATACTTTCCCGGTCGGGTTGTGCGGATTGCAATGGATATATACTTTGACATCATTTTTTTTGCACAGCGTTTCAAAATTATTGAAATCAAACTGATAACCGTCCGTATCTTCTATGAAAGGACAGTCTACAATCTTCCGTCCGTTCCCTTTTAATTGTCCGATAAACGCATTATAGCTTGGTGTTGTGATTATTACACCGTCGCCTGTTTCGGTATGCTGTCTGACTACCTCCCCGATGGTGAATAATACGGAAGGGGCATATGAAATTTCCTCATCTTCAAGATCCACACCGAATCGGCTGTGCCACCAATGTTTAATTGCACCATAGAATTTGGGATTTTGCCAGATTGTATAGCCGAAAATCCGATTATCGATTCTATTTTTCATTGCTTCAGCAATTGGTTCAGCAATTTCAATATCCATGTCTGCTATCCAAAAAGGTTCCAGCCCTTTTCTGCCAAACAAAGCATCAGTCCCCTCATACTGAACACTGTAGGTACCTTCCCTTGAAGCACCTTTATCAAAATTGTACTTACCCAAAAAATCTCCTCCAAACTTTCTGAATGCTGCATATCATTTCCTTATTATTTTATCATTCCTTAATGAATAATACACGGCATTAAAAAAAGCACCTTTAAAAAGATGCTTTTAATCTGTATATTAGATTGCCTTTTGCTGAAAATTTCTCTTCATATTCAGTTCTGATATTATCTTCCGGTTCATCTTCATGAAGATTCAATATCACCTCATGAAAAATCATTCCGAACCGGTTCAGACTTGTCAGACTGTACTCGAACAATCCTCTGTTATCGGTTTTGAAATGAAGTTCGCCGTCATCCTTTAAAATCGACTTGTACTGCTCAAGGAATGACCGGTAAGTCAAGCGCCGCTTCTCATGGCGGTTTTTTGGCCATGGATCGGAGAAGTTAAGATATACCCTGTCCACTTCATCTTCATTGAAGTACTCATTGATTTTTTTAGCATCAAGAAGCAGGAGTCTGACATTCTTCAGTTCTGATTCACGCACTTTTTCAAGCACGCGGATCATGACATTTTTATCAAGTTCGATTCCCACGTAATTAATATCCGGATTACGTTTCGCGAGCTCTGTAATAAAGGTCCCCATTCCGGTTCCCACTTCGATATGAAGAGGGGAGCCGGTTTCGAAGAATTCAGTGATCCTTCCTGCATATCTTGATTCAACATCTACTATATCTCCATTGGACGAAAGAAAATCCATCGCCCAGGGTTTGTTGCGCATTCTCATTGGTAATTCCCCACCTGAAGTAATTATTTATATGATTTAAATAAAACGATCTCTATTAATAATCCTGTTGAGGAATATAATCCAGTCATTCATGTCTTTAAATCGCTTATGATCCTCATACCACTGTATCATTGTAATCGCCTGTACAAGTGTATACCACTTCATACGTTTGAGCAGATCATGATCAAGAGACTTACCATAACTGTTCAGCCATTCTCTCCATCTGCCTGGCTCTACATAAGTATAAAGAAGCATACCTAAATCTATTGCGGGATCTGCAATCATCGCGCCTTCCCAATCCACCAGGAATAATTCATCCTGATCTGATAAAAGCCAGTTATTATGGTTCACGTCTCCGTGACATACTGTGCAGAATTGTTCGTCAATCTTCGGCATTTCGTTCTCCAGGTACTGGATTGCCGCGCGAACAGTATGGTGGGCATTCACTTTTGGTGAAAGTGATGATTGTATCTTGTTTAATAACAAGTCCGGTAACATGGGTTTCATCCCAAGTTTTTTGAGCATTGTAAGAAGAGGCCCCGATGTATGAATTTTTTTCATCAATGAAGCTACTCTCTCCGAACACATCTCATCACGGTTCAGCTCCCGGCCATTTTTCCAATGTTGTGCTGTCACTACTTCGCCGGTCTCTATTCTTTTAGTCCAGACCAGCTTAGGTACAATACCCTCAGCCGACAACGCCGCAAGGAAAGGGCTGGCATTACGTTTCAGGAACAGCTTCCTGCCATCCTGCTCCGCCTTATAGGCTTCACCGGATGCTCCACCAACGGGGTCGAGTGTCCAGCCGAGCTGATAGAAATGCTCCAAATTCTACACCTCTTTTCATCGTCAAAGAAAAAAGCGCTAAATATTTAATAATAAGATAGCGCCAGTTTCCGTTCGTGTTATAAATTTTATAGGGTTTCATTAGTTATTTCAAGGACTATTATTAAGCTTATTTTTGACAACCCGCTGTCACGGGCCAAAAAGTCCATATACTATAAGCTTTTGAGCCTCTAAAAATAATTAGGGTAAATTTTCAGGTTAACATTATTTAACCAGGTTTAATTTGTGAATGTTTGTACTAAAGACTTCCTGGATCCGGCGGGTGATTTCTCCTCTTTGACCATTACCGATGATTACATCGTCAACTTTAACCACAGGGGTGACTTCCTGTGTAGTACTGGTGATCATCACTTCGTCCGCTTCTTTCAGCTCTTCCACTGTAAAGGCGGACTCATCGGTCTCTATATCTAATCTTCCGGCGATTTTCAACACTTCAAGTCTCGTTATTCCATTAAGGATGAGATTGTTCGCCGGATGGGTTTTCAATATACCATTTTTTACGATGAAAACATTCGTGGAGGAACCTTCTGTTACCACGCGATCCCGGTGCATGACAGTTTCATGTGCACCGGCTTTCACTGCACGTTCCTTCTCCATCACGTTTGGAAGCAGATTGAGGCTTTTCACATGGCATTTCAGCCATCTGTAGTCTTCAGATGTGATGGCATGCACTCCATTCTCCGACTGCGACAACGGCCGTCTGGCTTCATTAATATATGCAAGTATCACTGGATCGACATCCACAGGGTAAGCATGATTCCGATTCTGGATTCCTCTTGAAATCTGAATATAAAGCGCACCGTTGTCGATTGTGTTCCTATCTTTCAATTCCGTTACAACACTCAAAATTTCATCCCGGGAAATCCCTTCGATTTCAATCTCTTTCGCGCTGTTCATCAAACGGTCCAAATGTTCATCAAGCGTGAAAAATTCACCGTCATAATATCTGATGACTTCGTATACCCCGTCACCAAAATAAAAGGCACGGTCCCTGTACTGAACCGTCAGCTCATCATCATCTCTGAATTCCCCGTTATAAAAACTAGTCTTCATCCATCTCACCCTTTACACAGATTCTATGCAATGCTTCCAAGTATATTTCCGTTGCCAGCAGCAGTTCTTCCACTTTCATGCGTTCATTTTTCTGGTGCATCGTATCGGCTGTATCTTTGAACATTGCCCCAAAGGCAACACCTTTTTCAAGTGTTCTGGCGTATGTGCCGCCGCCAATCGTAAATGGCTCAGTGTCATCTTCCACATGATTGCGGTACGAATCAAGCAGTACACTGACAAGGGGGTCATTTTTATCAACGTAATGTGGTTCCTGGCGGGTCACATCTTCTATTACGAATCCTTCCTCATAGATCGAGTCTTCGAAGTCCCGCAACCCGGATTCAAAATCCAGGCCTTCAGGATATCTTAAATTCACACCGAAAATGCCGCCGTCCACTTCTGTATAATTGATCATCCCGGTATTGACGGAAGTTTCACCGAGTTCCTCATGTGAATGTGCCATCCCAAATTTTTCACCGTCGAAGTTACCGATGATTTTGGAATTCGCAAATTTCACAAAAGCTGTAGCATTATTGTCGAGATTCAGTTCATTCAGGAACTTCAGGAGGATGAATCCTGCGTTGACACCTGCTTCAGGTGTAGAACCATGTGCACTTTGGCCTTTGATGCCCAGCTTTAGAAAGCCATTATCTATCTCGTATTCACCTTCGGTGTCATCTCTTCGCAAAAAGTCTTCGAATGATTGAATCACTTCACTCATATTCTGCAGCACTTTAAGCTTCGCCTCCGCTTCTTCAGGCACCATGTTGTACCTTTCGCCGGAAATCAAAACTTTGAGTTCAATATTGGGCTCCTCTTCATCCAGAGGTGTGTGCTTTTGTATGATATTGAAAGTAGTAATCCCTTTTTCACCGTGAATGATCGGGAAAGCGGCATCTGGTGCAAAACCGGCATCCGGCATTTCTTCAGATTTGAAATAAGCGTCCGTGCATTGCCAATCCGATTCTTCATCTGTCCCGATGATCAGGCGCGTCCGGTATTTGAAATCCATACCCTGTTCTTTCAATATTTTTAGAGCATAATAAGCTGCCATTGTCGGTCCTTTATCATCCTGGACTCCTCTGGCTATAATCTCTCCATCCTCAAGCACTGGGTTGAACGGATTTGTATCCCAGCCGTTTCCCGGCGGTACAACGTCCACATGTCCTAAAATACCAAAGAGCTTATCTCCGCTGCCAAGTTCCAAATGTCCGGCAAGACTGTCCACTTCTTTGCTCACCATGCTGTCCCGTTCACCCAGTGACATCATATAGTCCAAAGCAGCCTTCGGCCCCTCGCCTACCGGTGCATTTTTCGCAGGCTCCCCCTTGACACTTTCTATTTCCAGCAGGCCAAATAAATCACTAATCAAAGCATCTTTATATTGCCCGACCAAACCTTTGTAATCCATGGACTATTCCCCCAGTGCTCTATGTATCATAATCTTATTTTTCCATGATATAGAAAAACGCAAAGAAAAACAAGGAAACAGCAAAATCCGGGCGCTGTTTCCTTGTTGTATTACATCAGTTATTTTTTATTATTGTTTTTATCGGAATCATCATCTGTAACTACATGAATATTGTGGTTTGGGTTCTTCTTCCCTTCGTCATCGATGACTTCTGCATTCCCAGGCTTATCTTTGTTAAGGTCGCCGTGCGTTACTGCATCCTGAAGCTCTTCATCCTGGTGGATGCCGCCTTCGGAAATCCATTCGTTATTCATTTCTTCAGTTGTCAGCTGGCCTTCAGCATCCATTCTATCCGGTTTGGTATAATGTCCATCCGGATTGGCTACGCTGCTTGCGCCCTGCGTCGGTGAAATTTTACTGTTGTCATTTTTCGGCTGATTGTAATCATTGGCAGCTTCGGAAGAATCTTTCTCTTCAGAAGAGCCTTCGTCTTCAGAGTTCATTTTAGATTTCGCCTTCTGCTGGGCTTCCTGGGCGTATCCTTTTGGATCCTCTTTTGCCTTATCCACTTCCTGCTTGGCTTTTGACTGAATGTTCTGGGCATAACCTTTCGGATCCTGCTTCACCTTATCTACTTCCTGCCTGGCTTTTTCCTGGTATTCACCCGTCTGCTGATTGAATTTTTCCTGTACATTCTGGGCATAGCCTTTAGGGTCTTCCTTCACTTTGTTATATTCGTTCATTACAACATCGCGGTTTTCTTTCTTCGACAATTGTTTTGCTGCAACTGCGACACCAAGCATCGCCGCAACTTTTAATAATGCTCCTGTTTTTCTAGCCATGTTAAAACACCTCTTGTTTAGTATTTAGTTTGTAGATAATGTCTGATAGATATTTACCCGTTCACATGTGCCTTAAACTTATTTTTTTAATATATCGATTTCACTTTCGGTCAGCCTGCGGTATTCCCCTCTCCGCAGACCATCATCAAGCCCGAGGGAAGCAAATTCAATCCGTTCCAAATCAACCACTTCATTCCCCAGATACTGGAACATTCTTTTAACCTGATGGAATTTACCCTCAGTAATCGTGAGCTTCACTTTGCGGCTGGATATTTTCACTGCAACGGCAGAGGCTGTAGTAAAGTCCTTTAATGGAATGCCCTGCTCCAGCATGCTGATATCAGATTCAGAAACATCATCCTTTAAATCAGCGATATATGTTTTATCAATCCGGTTTCTCGGACTGAGCAGTTCATGGGCCAGTTTGCCGTCGTCAGTAATGAATAAAAGACCCGTTGTATCCTTGTCAAGCCTACCCACCGGAAATAGGTCCTTACTCTGGGGATGATCGATCAGATCGATGACAGTGCGCGTCGGACCTTCTTCAGTCGAAGAGATTACACCTTTCGGCTTGTTCAGCATAATATAGATGCCATTTTCCAAAACAACTTTTTTATCATCCAATCTAATCTCTTCACTGCCGTCAACTTCGAATTTCGGATCTTTTATCACCTTTTGGCCGACCGTCACTCTACCTTTCTTCATAATCGACTTTACATCTTTGCGGCTGCCTTCCCCTGCATTTGAAAGATACTTATCCAGTCTCATTTAGAGCACCTTCAATTTCTTTCTTATTTTGTCCGCTCTTGCCCCGAGAATTTCGTCTGCAAGTCCGGTGCGGAATGATATGAAAAGATACACCAGTCCTCCGACAGGTACAGCAACGGCAAGTACGATGACGGAGTTTAATTTTTGCTCAATTTCAAGGTTTAAAATAAATGCATAATAAATAATTTCAACGACAAGCAGCATCACCAGACTGTAAAGTCCGATTTCAGCCAATGGCCTGACTAATGATCTGAATTGGAACTTGCCGTACTTTTTAATGATATAGAAATTAATCAAAACCCCGATAGTGAGTGCAATCCCCGTCCCCATCACTGCGCCGACTGTCTGGAACTGGATGATGAGCGGAATATTGATGGCCGCTTTTATCGCCAGCATAATTAACACGACATATAAAGTCAGATTCTGTTTATCAATCCCCTGGACAATTGAACATGTTACAGAGAATAATGAAATAATCACACTGACTGGTGCATAGAACAACAGAATTTTTATCCCCATTTCATTATAGCTGTAGAATGATGTGTAGAGCGGTGCGGATAAAATCATCATTCCAAGAGCTGCAGGCACTGCAAAGAATAAAAGCATCAATACCATCATTTTAATTTGATGGTGTACATCATCCAGTTTGCCTTTATGGAAGTTTTTTGTAATGAACGGTAAAATTGTAATTGCAAATGCAGAAGCAAATGCGGTTGGAATCATGACGAGTTTATGCGTTGTCAGGTTCAGCATTCCGAACCATGCATCGTGGTATGATTCCGGTACTCCGCCCATTGCCAGTCCGTTATTATGAGTCAGCTGGTCAATGAACATTGTGAGCGGGATACTGATTCCCACTATGATGAACGGTATGCCGTAGCGGACAATTTCAGAATACATTTCTTTGTAGGAAAAATCATAATCCGTCGTATCAGTATCAATCATTTTTTGGATATGGGGCTTTCTCTTCCTCCAGAAATACCAGAGTGTCGCCATTGAACCGAGGCCGCCTATAAATGCTGCAAATACAGCGATTTCGTTTGCTGTCTGGACCGTGCCGCCCAGCATGTAAATAACAATGAATGAGCCCCCAAGCAGGAATGCGATCCTCAATATCTGCTCGATTACGGAAGAAACACTTGTTGGTCCAAAAGACTCAAAGCCCTGGAAAATACCGCGCCATGTCGCCATGAACGGCACGATGATTACTGCTACACCAACAATACGGATGATGCGTGTAATGTCTTCTGTGCTCCACCTATGGTCACCGTCCCCTGCTGCAAGCATCTGTAATTCAGCGATAAAAGGTGCTGCAAAATACAACGCGATGAATGCGATAAAACCGGAAGATAACATTACAATCAGACTGGACCGATATAATTTCCGGCTCGTGGCGTAGGCCCCGAGCGCATTATATTTAGCCACATACTTGGAAACCGCACCGGGCACACCCGCTGCTGCGATGGAGAGCATGATGGTGTACGGCGTGTATGCGTAACCGTACAAAGCGAGGTTTTCCTCTCCGCCCATGATACTGTAGAATGGTATAAGATAAAGCATACCAAGCACTTTAGTGATGACGGTGGCAATCGTCAGCAGAAACGTGCCCCTCACTAATTTATTTGAATCAGACATTTAACATCCCTCTTACATTTAGAATAATATTCATTATAATCGAAAGCACCTAAGTTTCAAACAAAAAGGAGAAAATCCAATGTATCATACCATAGTTGTCGGCGGCGGTGTCAGCGGGCTGATGGCAGCATTTGCCGCGTCACAAAATAACCAGAATGTATTGCTCATAGAGAAGAATAAAAGCCCGGGCCGCAAACTTTTAATATCCGGTGGCGGGCGATGCAACGTAACAAACAGGCTCCCATATGAAGAAATCATCAGCCACATACCGGGGAATGGCAAGTTCCTTTACGGCCCTTTCAGCACTTTCGACAATGAGAGCATTATCCGCTTTGTAGAACAGAACGGCGTCCCGCTTAAAGAAGAGGACCACGGCAGGATGTTCCCTGTATCTGACAAATCAAAAGATGTCTTAAAAGTTTTTACAGATGCCTTAGAAAATAATAATGTGGAAATACGCTATAACACCGTAGTGGAAGAAATTCTTGCGGATGATGGTAAAATCACCGGAGTGAAATTGACGGACGGCAAAGTGATACACTCTGACAGTGTAATCATTACAACCGGCGGAAAGAGTGTTCCGCATACCGGTTCTACAGGAGACGGGCATGCATTCGCCAAGTCCCTGGGCCATTCGATCACTGACTTGTTCCCTACGGAAGTGCCCATCCTTTCCAACGAGCCATTCATCCAGGCAGGTGATTTGAAAGGCCTGAGTCTGGATGATGTGGCTCTGTCTGTACTGAAGAAAAATGGAAAGCCGCGCATCACCCATCAGATGGACATGATATTTACACACTTTGGAATCAGTGGGCCGGCTGTTCTTCGCTGCAGCCAATTCATCTATCAGGAACAAAAGTCCCAAAAGAAAAAGGAAATTAAAATGTCGCTCGATTTTTATCCTGATTTGAGCCGCGGAGAACTGAAGAACATTTTTGAAAAAGAGATTTCAGACCATAAAGACAGATCCATCAAAAATATATTGAAAATGCATCTGCAGGAACGGCTCGTCGTATTCATCCTCAAACACTTGAATATCGACGGGACGGCCAACGGACACCATTTGAAATCAGATGATTTTGAAGCCATCCTCGATTTTCTGAAAGGTTTCGTTTTTACAGTCCACGGCACGCAGTCCATCGAAAAGGCCTTTGTTACCGGCGGCGGTGTCAACCTTAAGGAAATTACGCCGCAAACTATGGAAAGCCGTCTGGTTGAAGGACTTTACTTCGCAGGAGAAGTTCTCGATATCCATGGATATACCGGCGGATACAATATTACAAGCGCCCTCGTGACCGGATATGTTGCCGGAAACAACGCAAACGGCCGGATAACTTAAGTTATCCGGCCGTTTTTTTAATTGGCTACGATATTTACCAATTTTCCTGGTACAACAATGACTTTTCTGATTGTCTTATCATGGATGGCTTCCTGTACTTTGTTGGATTCAATCGCGATGCGTTCAAGATCATCTTTCCCTGCATCCGCGGGTACATTCATTTTCTCCTTCACTTTACCATTCACCTGTATAACGATTTCGACTTCTTCTTCCACAATTTTCGATTCATCGAATTCCGGCCATGCCGCATACGTTATTGTTTCAGCATTCCCGAGTTTCTCCCACAGTTCTTCAGTAAGGTGAGGCGCTACAGGAGAAAGCATTTTGATGAACCCTTCGATGTAGTCTCTGCTTATTTTTTCCTGCTTGTAGCACTCATTGATGAATACCATAAGCTGGGATATCGCTGTGTTGAAACCGAGCGTTTCATAATCATCAGTGACTTTCTTAATCGTTTCGTGATAGACCTTATCCAGAGCCGGTGTTTCTTCTTCAACGACGGACTCTTTGATTGATCCATTTTCGTCAACGAGCAATCTCCATACCCTGTCGAGGAAACGGCGGGCGCCATCAAGCCCCTTTTCACTCCAGGCGATGGAGGCATCAAGCGGTCCCATGAACATTTCATATAATCTGAGTGTATCCGCACCATGAGAGTAGACAATGTCATCCGGGTTGATGACGTTCCCTTTGGACTTACTCATTTTTTCATTACCTTCACCAAGAATCATGCCCTGGTTATATAATTTCTGGAACGGTTCTTTAGTATGCACTGCTCCGATATCATAAAGCACTTTATGCCAAAATCTTGCATACAGCAGGTGAAGTACAGCGTGCTCTGCCCCGCCGATATAAAGATCGACCGGCAGCCAGTGTTCAAGTTTCTCCTGTGAAGCCAGCTCTTTTGTATTATGCGGATCGATGTATCTCAGATAATACCAGCAGCTGCCTGCCCATTGCGGCATTGTGTTCGTTTCACGGCGCCCTTTTACGCCGTCTTCACGTGTCACAGTAATCCATTCTTCATTATTGGCAAGCGGAGATTCCCCTGTGCCTGAAGGTTTGATTTCATCCATTACAGGAAGCATCAAAGGAAGCTCTGACTCATCCACTGTACTCATTGTACCGTCTTCCCAGTGGATCACTGGAATCGGTTCACCCCAGTAACGCTGACGGGAGAACAGCCAGTCGCGCAGTTTGTATGTCGTCTCTTTTTCCCCGAGGTCTTTTTCTTCAAGGATTTCTATCGCTTTTTCGATGGCGGCATCTTTATCCAGACCATTCAATTCACCGGAGTTAACATGTTTGCCCTCTCCTGTGTACGCTTCGACGTCAATATTGCCGCCTTCAACGACTTCGACAATCGGCAGATCGAAAGTTTTGGCGAATTCATAGTCGCGCTCATCATGGGCGGGAACTGCCATGATTGCCCCTGTTCCATATGAAGCGAGTACATAGTCTGCAATCCAGACAGGAATCTTTTCATTGGTAAATGGATTGATTGCGTAGGCGCCTGTGAATGTACCTGTTTTCACTTTTGCTAAGTCAGTACGCTCCAGGTCACTTTTCCGTGCTGCTCTCTCCTGATAGTCTTTAACACTGTCTTTGTAGCCATCAGCAGTGATCTGTTCAATGAGAGCATGCTCCGGTGAAAGCACTGCATAGGTAGCACCAAAAACTGTATCCGGTCTAGTGGTAAATACATTGAATGATTCATCATGGCCATCGATTTCAAATTTTATATTCGCGCCCTCTGATTTGCCGATCCAGTTGCGCTGCATATCTTTAAGTGATTCCGGCCAGTCCAGATCATCAAGGTCTTCAAGCAGGCGGTCTGCATATTCAGTGATTTTTAAAATCCATTGTCGCATCGGTTTTCTTACTACCGGATGGCCGCCACGCTCGGACAGCCCGTCGATTACTTCTTCGTTCGCAAGTACGGTGCCGAGTGCCTCACACCAGTTCACCGGCACTTCATCGACATAGGCCAGCCCTTTGTTGTACAGCTGAATAAAAATCCATTGTGTCCATTTATAATATTCCGGATCCGTTGTATTCACTTCACGGTCCCAGTCGTAACTGAAGCCCAGTTCTTTAATCTGACGGCGGAAATTATTGATATTCATCTGGTTGAATTCTGTAATGTCATTGCCAGTATCAATTGCATACTGCTCTGCAGGCAAACCGAATGCATCCCAACCCATAGGATGCAGTACATTATAGCCCTGCATGCGTTTCATGCGGGAAATGATATCTGTAGCTGTATATCCTTCCGGGTGACCAACGTGCAACCCTGCGCCGGATGGATAGGGAAACATGTCCAATGCATAAAATTTCTTTTTACCCAGTTCATCTTCTGTTTTGAAAGTCTTGTCCGTTTCCCAATGGTGCTGCCATTTTTTCTCAATCTCTTTGTGATTGAAGCTCATTAAAATTCCTCCCTGTTTATATAAAAAATCCCATGCCTTAATAAGACATGGGACGATCATATATCTATACGACCGCGGTACCACCCGCATTCACTTTAAAGTGCAGCTTAATTTTTATGAGATTATATTAAAATCAGACGAGTTCACATGCATCTATTGTTGGCTTCCACCATTCCCAACTCTCTTCAAAATGAAATGCATGCTACTACTTCCGATACTTATAAATATAAGATACATTTTAAAAATTAGCAAGGTGTATATTTCGGGTTATGAAACGATTTACAGTGTCCGCTTCCTTTCAATGCCAAGCAATGCTTCTTTCTTATCCAGCCCGCCTGTATACCCGCCAAGGCTTCCATCGTGTGCAATTACCCTGTGGCAGGGCACAATGATGGAAATCGGATTTTTGCCGTTCGCATTCGCCACGGCACGGGAATAGTTCGGGCCGCCGCAATCTATGGCCAGTGTCTTATAACTGATCGTTTCTCCAAATGGAATCTCATACAGCCTGTGCCAGACCTTTTGCTGAAAAGACGTCCCTTTGTGCGCCAGGTTGATTGGCACATCAAAATGTGATCTCTTACCCGCAAAATACTCATCCAGTTCAGCGATACATTGCTCGACTGTATCATTTGGAATGTCATTATACGCGACATCTTCTTCACTTACATAATCCAGCCCGATGATGGCATCTCCGGATTCAGTGATTTTCAAGTACCCGACAGGGCTCTCCATAAAATATTCATTAATCATCAGAATCAGTCCTTGTATGTGATGTTAAATCCTTTATCATATCGTTTCTTCGTTTCCTTTAAGAGTAAAAAAGACAAGCAGGCTGCAACCAGCAGCACAGCCAATATAATATTTAACAAAGAATAATTAAGATCCCCCGTACCGCTTGTAAACAATAATGAAATCGGGCTGATCATTAATACCAGCACAACCATGACGGCTGAAAGGATCACATTGCTTATTGTGTCCAATCTTCTGGTTGGATTTTTACTGCTCACTACCGGCTGGGTGCTTCCGGCAAACATGCCGACAGGAATAATTGCCAGGGATATGAGAATGATGAGCAGAGCAGAATATACAAAAGTGTCCATATCAACAGGGAGAAGCAGCCAGACAAACAGAGCGGCTATTATATAAACGGGCGTTATCGTTAAAATATTATATAAATATTTTGCCCTGACCAGCTCTTTCGCTTTTATGGGCAGGGTCTTCAGAAAATCAAAGTGTGCAGCGTCGCGTGCTGTATTATATGCGCCTACGTATAAAGAGATAAGAACTGTACCGGATATGGATACCGCAATCATCTGGGCATTATACATATTGCCCTCCATTCCCGTTTCCATCATAGGGTTGGAGTATATGATAAAAACCATCACCCCAGGCAGCAGATACTGCGGCAGAAGTATCGTCCATTCCTTAAAATCACGCACTGTTAATCGCAGATCTTTAAGTATAAGCATTTTTACCGCTGAGGATGTAGCGGTTTCCGCATTGCGTTTTTCCTTCCTTGCAGCATTCTCTCCGATCCATCCCGATCTGAATGCCATCACAACAAAAGACCTTAAAGCAATGAACAGGGCCGCAGCCATCAGCAGCGAAACTGTAATGCCCATGACGCCCGCCCCTAAACTGAAGTTATATAGAAAACCGCTGTATAGAAATGCAAGCTCCGGCATAAAATCAAGTATATCTCCGATGGAGGAACTTCCAATGAGCAGCACTCCATATACAAGGAGGAATGAAATACCGCCTAGAAATGCAAGCACTTCACTCACTTTATTGGCAGGCAGGATTTTAGTGACTCCGAATACAAGTCCATAAGCAACCGACATAACGATGATGCTGAGCAGCAGGAAATAAACGAAATGGGTCACTGTCAAAAGCCAATTACTTTCTTTTATAGAAAACGTGATACCTGTCACCAGACCCAAAGGCAGCATGACCAGGACGACATTTATAAGCCATTGCTTTAAAAATTTTGCCGTGAATAATGCAGCGGGTGAAACCGGAAAGGTGAGATAAAGTTGAATATTCCGGTCCATGAACATTTCCTTAATAATTGAATTAACCGCAAGCAGCGCCAAAATAACGACTGCCACAATAGAGACCAATAATATAAAGCCGCCTGTATTTTCATCTGTAAGACTGAATATGATGAATGACAGCATCGAGACGACACTCGGCAACAGGAACAAAGCAATCGCCGCAATCAATAAACCATAGAGCACTTTCTTGGAATCACTGAATGCTCTCATATAGTTGATCATGGAACGCTGTTCCATTTTTAAAATTGATTTAATCATTGCCTTCAGCCCTCCTCCGTCAATTCGAGGAAAACATCTTCAAGGCTCGCGTCCGGTTTACCGACAAGTGCCCTCAATTCTTCCAGTGTCCCTGTATCTTTCGCGACACCGTTATAGATAATCAATATTCTATCTGCAATTTCCTCTGCGAGGCTCAAGGTATGGGTCGTCAAAAATACAGTATGCCCGTCAGCCACATATTCTCTCAGGTAATTTTTCAAGTTCCTGTTACTTTTGGGATCGAGACCGACAGTGGGCTCGTCTAAAAATATAATATCCGGGTGATGCATCAAAGCGCCGATTATCACCAGCTTTTGCCGCATGCCGTGAGAATAATTTTCCACCAGTGTGTCCAGTTTGCCCTCGAGGTCAAATAGATCCAAAAAGAATGCCAGCTCCTTTTCATATATATCCTGGGACATTCCATAAACACTTGCCACAAAGTTTAAATATTCCCGGCCTGAAAGTTTTCCGATGATATCCGGCGTATCCGGAACAAAACTGATTCTTCTTTTCAGCTCTGTCTTATCAAGCCGCATTTCTTCCCCCAGTATTTCCACAGAACCTTCTGTAGGCTCCAACAGTCCCATCAGCATTCTGATCGTTGTTGATTTACCGGAACCATTCGGGCCTAAAAACGCGAATAACTCCCCTTTCCCGACTGTGAAATCCAATCGATTCACAGCCAGTTTCGAACCAAAAGTCTTCGTTAAACCATTCGATTTAATCATTTATGTAGTTCCTTTCATCTCTGTTAGTTCCTATCATTATGTATGCTGCCTCTTACAAAAAAATGGTATACCTTTTATACTCAATGTACAACCTTTATGGTACAATCCCACATAGGAAACGGTCGGTGAATTGCTATGGAAAAATTTAAATACAGCTTTGATGATAAAAGATACCATACATGGAACTATCATCTTAAAAATAAATTTAATGAGAAAATATTCAAAGTCGCATTGGATGCAGGTTTCGACTGCCCGAACAGGGACGGCACTGTCGCCTACGGAGGCTGCACATTTTGTTCAGTGGCAGGCAGTGGCGACTTTGCAGGAAACCGGGTCGACCCGATTCCTGTCCAATTTGAAAATATAAGATCTAAAATGCAAAGTCAAAAGTGGAAAAATGGGCGGTATATCGCATATTTTCAATCATTTACAAATACGCATGCCCCACTGGATGTCCTAAAGGAAAAGTTCGAAGCTGCTCTTGAAATTGAAGGTGTCGTCGGACTATCCATCGGCACACGTCCCGATTGCCTGCCGGATGATGTTGTTGAATATTTGTCAGAATTGAACGAACGGACTTACTTATGGGTGGAGCTTGGTTTGCAGACGGCACATGAAGAAACATCAAAATTGATTAACAGGGCGCACAATCTGGACTGCTACATGGAGGGTGTTGCCAAACTGAGAAAACATAACATCAATATATGCAGTCACATCATCAACGGTCTGCCCGGAGAAGATTATGACATGATGATGGAAACAGCGGAAACAGTCGCCCGCATGGATGTACAGGGGATTAAAATTCACCTGCTTCATTTACTGAAAGGTACACCGATGATCAAACAGTATGAGAAAGGCATGCTTTCTTTCTTATCCCAGGAAGAGTATACAGACTTAATTGTTGATCAGCTTGAAATTCTGCCGCCCGAAATGATCATTCATAGAATTACCGGTGACGGACCCATCGACCAGCTCATCGGACCAATGTGGAGCACAAATAAATGGAGTGTTCTGAATGGCATCGATGACACACTGAAACAGAGAGAGACATTCCAGGGTGCAAAATATAAGGAGGATTCAAATGTTGGAACGCGTGCTTCCATACGCTAAAACTTTGGCGAAAGATATTGTCCAGCCGGGTGATTTACTTATAGATGCGACATGCGGCAACGGACATGACACAAAATTCCTTGCCGGACTCACAGGGTCTGACGGCCGTGTACTCAGTTTCGATATACAGGCCCAGGCAATCGAAAATGCAAAAGAGTTTTGCGAATCATACAGCAATATAGAATTCATTTTAGGCTCGCATGCGAATATCGACGAACATTTAGAGAGCGGCTCAGCCATTAAGGCCGCCATGTTCAATCTGGGTTACCTGCCTAAAGGAGATAAATCGATTACGACGGAATACCAGACAACGATTTCTGCGGTTGAAAAGATTTTTTCTGCACTGGCTCCCGGCGGCCGTATCATTATCGTCGTATATCATGGGCACCCTGAAGGCAAAGTTGAAAAAGAAGCACTCACTGAATTTTTAGCCGAATGGCCGCAGAAAGAGGCACAGATTCTGGAGTATCGATATATAAACCAGCGAAATGATGCGCCATATATTTTATGTATTGAAAAGAACAGCAAATGAAAATGAATCAGAGTTTTTCTCTGTCTCTCTTTATATTCACTGATATTTTTTTACTTAATATTCCTATGCTGATGATCTGGATGAATCAATTAATAACGTAAGGGAAGGAACTCTTTACAAAGTTCCTTCCCTTACGTTAATCAGCCATATGCCAGCTGAATATTTCCCAAGATGAATTTATGATTACTTAGGAATTTAAAGCACGATTTCAGGAGCTCTGATCTCCCCATACTCTTGAACAAACAACCCGTCTCCTTCAATCCAATCAGCATAGAGAATTTCTTCTGATTTTTGATTTCCATGCCGGTTTAATTGCTTTTGGACCCACTCCTGATCATAACCTAAAAATTCCAGAGATTTCTTTTGGATTTCCCCCTCTTTTATAATGACGTGTGGCAGTCGTGGACTACTTTTCTCATACTCACGATTCCGGATAATACTAACTGTTCCATCATTTTCAAAGACAACTAAATTAACCTCTCTCAATGAAAAGACACCATTTTTTCTAAGCATTTGTAACAGTTGTTCGATTTCCAATTTATTTTTCTTCAGCCCTTTTAAACGGACATTCCCTTGATAAACCAGTATAGAAGGGTTTCCTTTTAACGGCTTCCTCATCCAATCTACCTTCACGGCGAGAACTTCAATCAAGTAAATGAGCAATCCCCAGAGCGCCAATGCATAAAGTACTGCAATCCAGCTCACTTCTCTATCAAACACTGTCTGGCCGATGATCTCTCCCAATATAAGAGAATAAGCAAAGTCAAAGGGAGTGATCTTTGACATTTCTTTTTTTCCCAAGAGCCGCGTAACAATCAGCAAACCAATGACACCCAATACTAACTTGACGGTAATGACATCAATCGGAAACATCTTTGTTCTACTTTTCTATTCTGTATTCACCTTTAAATGAAGCAAGAAAATAGGTTGGAATTTATTACTTCTTTATTTCCTTTTATATTAAGTTCATAAGCGAGGAAAAGTGCAAAAGAGCAGGCGTCATGATGAGTGACTCCGCTTCATTTGATATGAGACAACACTGTCTAACTCCAGTATAGGTCAGTAATCACACCATTTACAAAATATTAAGGAAGTTCGAATGTATCGGGCCGGATTGTCCCAGTTGATGCAGCCTGGCTCATTTACATCTTAAACATCTTGTACACAAACCATGCAACAAGGAAGAGATACCTTCTCCAGCTACTACTTATTCCATCAAGACGTTTTGGCCACTGGTTATATTCCATACGTGCAAATCATGTGTATTTCTTATCCCGGTATACTTTGAAAAACCATTGTCATCTCATATTTTTCATATCAGCAGTCCTATTTTGAACAATTGTGTATTTAAGAAAGCTTCCAATTGATAATAAGGCACTTCTATATCATCCCTTTGGAATATACTATGCTCCCCGTGTTCCAGCATATGCACACTAATCTCTCTGGAATTAATCCGTTTAATATATTTTGCTGATAAGAATGGGTCAACGATTTCATTACTTTTACTGAGCAATGCAAGTACCGGTACATCAGGGAACTCATCAAGGTGCTCTGTCGTTGTCTTCATCTGATTGATTACAGTACGGTACCAGTGATAGCTGACTTTCCTGACAACCAACTCGTCATTTTCATACTGCTCTAAAAATTGCTTGTCTTCCGTAAAATATTTCATCTTGATTCCCGGATTGAATCTGGCTGCATCGCTTGATGTTCTTACACTGGTTTTTAATGTGTTTTTCCTATTCATAAATGATTGCTTGAATGATAACAACGGGTTTAACAGGACGATGCCATCAATCTGTAAATTATTCTGTCTCAATGATTCAATCGCAATCAGGCCGCCCAGTCCCTGACCCATTATAAATGTTGGCAATCCATATTCCTGCGCCACTTTATACCACTCATCAATTCTGTCCGTATATTGTGAGAAATCAGAAATGTGTCCCTTATTTACCCGTGTCGTCTGACCATGCCCGGGCAGATCTCCTGTAATACAATGATAACCTGAGCTTCTCAGCCGAGAAATCAAATCCGTATAGTATTCATGGTGTTCCATCATGTCATGAATGACGACCATAACTCCTTTTGGCTGCCTGTCCGTTTCCCATTTCCACATTGCAAAGCTCCTTACGTAAATTTTTTCGATCATTATGATAAACTTATTATAACAATCAGATTAAAGAAAGGACATTGGAAATGCTAATCAATTATAAGGGTATAAGACCAGAAATTCATGAAAGCGCTTTTATAGCGCCAAATGCAACAGTAATCGGAGATGTGGAACTTGGAGAAAATGCCTCTGTATGGTTCGGTACAGTATTGCGGGGGGATATCGCCCCTATCCGCATTGGTAATAACTCCAATATACAGGATTTGTCCATTCTGCATGAAACACCGGGAATCCCTCTCGTTATAGAAGATAATGTCACAATCGGGCATAAGGTGACACTTCACAGCTGTACCATCAGAAAGAAAGCACTGATCGGCATGGATTCCACTATACTTGATGGTGCTGTAATTGGTGAGAACGCTTTTATTGGTGCCGGCAGTCTGGTGACGCCAGGCACAGAAATCCCGCCAAATACCATGGCTTTTGGCAGACCGGCAAAAGTTGTTCGTAATCTGACGGATGATGATTTTGAGGAAATGAAACGTATCAATGAAACATATGTCAATCATATTCCGCACTATAAACCTGAAAATTAGTAATTATTCACCTGTCAAAAATTTATGTTTCAGAGTACAATATTATGGGGTAACTAAGACAGAGGAGGGTGACCATGGCATTATTAAGAGATATTTTCATTGCGCTTTCAGAAAACCAGATGCTGAACGACGCAAGTAAAAAAGTAGGACTTAAATTTGGGACCAACAAAGTGGTCGGAGGCATTACAATCGACGAAACGATTGAAAGATTTAAAGATATCAACGGCCAGGGAATGAGTGTGACGTTTGATAATTTAGGAGAATTCATTACTGAAAAATCGGATGCAATCAATGAGAAGAATAATATTCTCAACATGATTCAGGCCATCGATGATCATGGTGTCGATGCATCCGCTTCTATTAAGCTCACTCAGATCGGTCTGAATATCGATTATGATTTCTGTGTTGCGAACGTCAGGGAAATCCTTGATGCAGCCAAAGCAGTCAATATGTTCGTCAATATCGACATGGAGAATTATTCATCGCACGACAAAACGGTGCACATCGTTGATATGATGATGGAAGAATACGACAATGTAGGCACAGTTCTGCAGTCTTATTTATTCAACTCACCAGAAAATGTTTATAAGTATAAGGATAATAGAATCAGACTGGTCAAAGGTGCCTACAAAGAATCTCCACAAATTGCACTTCAAAGTAAAGATGATATTGACGCTGCATACGAGCAACTCATCCGAATACATCTGACAGAAGGTCACGGGTTCACTTCGATAGCAACACATGACCATAATATCATCAATGATACAATCGATTTCATTAATGAACAGGGCATTCCGAATGACAGATTTGAATTCCAGATGCTGTACGGATTCAGGAAGGAACTTCAAACGGAATTGGTGGACCGCGGTTATAACGTCTGCGTTTATATTCCATTTGGCAATCAGTGGTATGCATACTTCATGAGAAGGCTTGCTGAAAGACCTCAAAACATGAACCTTGTTATCAAGTCAATTACTAAAGACCCTGTTTTCAAAACAACGGCAATTGGTTCCGGTGCAGTGCTTGCAGGAATCGCGGTCTACAAATTATTCAGTCGTAAATAGAAATTACTGATATGTAAGAAAATATGCCGGGGAATCCCCGGCATATTTTTAATTCAACTGGCTATAAAGCTGGTCGGATAATTTCTTGGCATTCCTTACCAATAACCACACAGAATTGGCCATATAATCGGCTCCCGTCGTCAACATTCCCAGGGCGAACATCCCTTTTATTGTCCCGATGTTGGGGCTTATCACATTGCGGTTTCGATCGACCATAATTCCGCCGAACTCATTCTCCCCAATCAAAAGATGATTACGCAATACGCCCGTTAAGCCACTCAGGTCCCTGGAAATACTTTTGACCGGTCCTGTTGCATTTATAAGCGCGTCCATTCTATATGATTCACCATCACTTGTCCTGATTAAGAAGTCCTCCCCCTTCTCTACATCCTCCATATCATCTACAATGACCAGCTTTCCGGCTTCAATCCATTCTATCAGTTTTGATGCTGCTTCCTTCGGCATCGGTGAATGATTCTCATCGATTATCGGATGATATTCATCCATGAACTTTTGTTTATCCGCTCTGGATAAATATTGGAAAATTTCGCTGAATACAGGATTTAACGCCATAATTAAATAATGCAGGCGCCCTACTTTCTCAGTATTCCTTATATCATATATTAAATCTTCCACCGTATTTCCTGTTCTTCTTTTCAACAGAGAATAATCGACAGCGTTCGCTTCCATTTCTTTAAAAAACAGCTGTTTAAGGGCCGTGAGTGGAATTTCATCGTTGGTGATTAATGATTGCAGTGTTTCTTTAGTAAAATGTTTCAATTTAATATCAGCATATTCCCCTCTTACTGAAGGCATTTCCCCGCTCCTTGAAAATACATAGACCTTTTCCTTCTTATTTTCCAGAAGCAAATAGCGAATGCAGTCAATCGCCGATAAACCAGTCCCGATAATGCCGGTGACCCCGTTCAAACTATCCAGCGTCTCTTCTATCGGATACGGATCCTGGATATACCCTGGTGTCCCTTCCAAGTTGTAAGGATCACTGTACTTCAACATCCCGATAGTCAGGAATACATAATTATAATCTTTGCTCCCGTAATCCGATGTAAGTGTAAACCGTGCTGTATCAGAATCGAACTTAACATCCTTCACTTCATGAAATATCAGATTGCTGTTTTCATGTTTCTTAACTGATGCTTCCAATTTTTCTCTGCTGTACTCACCGAAAATGCTCCGGCTCGCATACTCGGCAACAGGATAATTTTTGGATTTCAGCCATTCAATAAAACCATTATCTTCATCTGATAGCGACATTTGTCCTGAAGGGATATTGATGATCAGGTGTTTACTGTCAGCACGGTAGGCCGGCCCTTTGCCCGCCAATTCTTCTGTATCATATAAATCTACTTCTATGGATTCTGTATATCTGTCATCGGAGACGATATGTTCTAGTATGGAGGTCCCGGTCACACCGCCTCCGATAATTGCGATTTTCACATTTTCCTGCACGCTCTCACACTCTCTTCCGTTGCATCCTTATGATACTATTATATATAGATTTCATAGCTTTGCATAATAACATACTTTTAATGGGCGGAGGACATTTATTGAAAAGATATTTATACATAGCAGCCGGGGCAATGATCGGCGCAATGATCAGACTCTCTATTTCATTTGTTTCATCTTCTGCCGGGCTTCCGTTTTTCACCGGCACTTTTCTGGTGAACATGATCGGCGCTTTTTCAGCAGGTTTTATCTTGTATCGGATAAGTATGGATAGGAGTCATAAGAAAGACTTTTTAATCACTGGCCTCTTAGGCACTTTTACCACCTTTTCAATGTTATCATATGAACAATTTATGCTTTTGATCTTTGGAGATTATGTACTGTTTGTTACTTATCTTGCCCTCAACCTATTCGGCGGTCTCACCCTCGCATCACTGGGCTGGAAATTGTCTGGAGGCGAGCTCTAGATGATAATGCTGATAATTTCAATCAGCGCCGCATTCGGCGCGGTCCTTCGGGCGGTCATTATTGACTGTAAGATATTTAACCGTTTCAAACTGCCATACGGTACATTCACGGTGAATTTGACCGGTTCTTTTCTAATGGGAATCTTCATCCCTCTGCTATTTCCCGGAAGTTTGCTCTACACCGGTTTAATCGCCGGCTTTTTAGGTGGATTCACGACATACTCTGCATTTAGTCTGGACCAGCTTCTCCTGCTCCGTGAAAAAAGATACGGTGATCTATTCAAATATACTTTCATCACATTGGTTTCGGGTCTGACTGCCCTGGCGCTGGGCCTGCTGATCGGCGATGCCATTGTATAAAAAAAGCATCTTCCCCTGAATTCAGAGAGAAGATGCTTATTTTTCATTATATTTTCATTGAAGTGATTTTTGTTTCCAAATATGGTTCTATGCCTTCCGGTCCGCCTTCACGGCCGATTCCGCTTTCTTTGAGTCCGCCGAACGGGATGTGTGCAGCACTTGGTTTTCCATTGTTCCACCCAAGCACTCCGAAATTCAGCCCTTCCTGCAGTTTAATACCATCACGGTAGCTTTCAGTAAAGAAGTAGGCTGCAAGACCATATTCCGTGTCATTCGCTTTTTCGATCGCTTCGTCAAGATCGCTGAACGTCTGTATCGGTGCGACCGGGCCGAATGTTTCCTCATTCATGATGATCATTTCATCTGTAGCACCGGTGATGACAGTCGGTTCAATAAAGAATCCTTTAGAATGATCACCGCTGCCGCCTGTAGTAATAACGCCGCCTTTTTCTTTTGCATCTTCGATGTGCTCCATCACTTTGTCATAGCCCTCTTTATTAATCATCGGGCCGACCTTAACATCTTCATCCATTCCATTGCCCACTTTGAGTGATTTCACCTTATCAGTGAATCTTTCGCTGAATTCTTCAGCAATATCTTCGTGAACATAAAATCTGTTCGCACATACGCAAGTCTGTCCTGAATTTCTGAACTTCGTCGCAATGGCGTGATCTACTGATGTTTCCAGGTCGGCATCTTTATTAACGATGAGCGGTGCATGTCCGCCGAGCTCCATCGTAATATTTTTAACTGTGGACGCCGCACCTTCCATCAGTGTCTTACCGACGGCTGTCGAACCTGTAAATGTCAGCTTCATCACTTTATCCGATTTTGAAAATACTTCTCCAGCATCTTTACCCGATGCGTTCACATACTGGATGACCCCTTCTTCAAATCCGGCTTCTTTTGCCAGATCCAGGAATCTCATTGCTGACAATGGCGTTTCGCGGGCCGGTTTGACCAGGAAGGTGCAGCCGGCAGCTACTGCCGGTGCTGCTTTTCTTGCCATCATTGCTACAGGGAAGTTCCACGGTGTAATTGCTGCCACCACACCGATGGGCTGCTTGGTCACTACAAGTCGCACATCATCTTCATGAGGCGGAATCGTACGTCCATAAGCCCGTTTCCCTTCTTCGGCATAATAGTCGATATAACTGCATGCATATTCAACTTCGCCCACAGACTCGGCAATCGGTTTACCATTCTCTTTTGTAATCAGCTCTGCGATTTCATCTTTATTTTCTCTGATGCGTTTTGCCCATTCATTTAAAAGTGCACTTCTGTCATGCGCATTTTTCTTTTTATACTTTTTAAAAGTTTCATGTGCCGTATTGATCTTCGCTTCAATATCTTCTCTTGAATCTTTTTTGATGCTTTTTATTTCTTCTCCGGTTGCTGGATTCGTTACCGTTATTTCTTCAGACATTTTTTTTCCTCCTTAGAAATATATAAATTCGCAATAAAAAAAGCCCTATAAAAAGTATAGGACTTTTGACGCATCAAGACAAAGAATAAGTTTATTATGGATTCAAGCTGAAGATCTCTTCGGCAATCTCATCCAGTTCTTTAACCGTATACTGGAATCTTCCGTGGAAAACATATTTCAGGAAGAAGCTTTCCAGTTCTTCTTCGCCAACCAGCACTTTGATGGATGGGTCTTCGGAATAGTTGGTAATGGAGTAATTTCCATTATCTACGGGATTAAAGTAAATCATTGGTACTACTTCATATTGCAGCTTCAATATATTTTTAAGTTTTTCCGCAGAAATTTTCGTTTCTTCTATCGTATGGTTGTAGTGATTTACAGAAACATTTTTGTCATCGGACTTTTCGAATATGAGGGTCTGTTCCTTAGATTTGTCCAAATCCAGCAGATCAAAGAAAGATTCTACATATGGAAGGTCTTCAAAGTTATTCTCATTCACACCATGAAGGATATGGCCGCCCCAATATTTGGAATCAATCATATAAATACCAGTCCTTGTTAATACAAGATGGTCAATTTTACGGGTATTCGTATAATTCCTTGAAGGCAGATATACGTTGGAAAGAATGTACATATCTGTTTCTCTGATCTTCTCATCCCTTACAAGACGTTCTTTAAGCTGAAGAAGGGAGAGGTCTGTTAAATACTCCCCTTTATCCACTGTGAACTGACGCAGGCTGGAAAGTTTGTTGTTCAGTAGAGTCGTATCATTATAATATTTTTCATTTAATGTGGAAACCTCTTTTTTGTGACTGAGGCGCTCTTCTTCCTTAGTGGATTCATATTTTTCTATCAATCCGTCCTTCTCCTTGCTATACTCTTCAGTAAGCGCATTGACTTTATTTCTATTTTTAAAGAAATAGATCAGAAAAGCCACTGCAACAATAAGTAAAACTGCAGCAACAGCGATAAAGAATGGATTTGTGAAAATTTCAGTATTCATAGTCGGGTTTTCAATTCCTTTCAAATAATGATTTCATGCCTGTATTGAGGCTTTGTCCATTATAGCAAAATTATTAATATATAAGTGAGGTAAACATGCAATTTTTTATAAATTATAAGTATTTTCCGCCCTTAATAAATGAAGTATTAGTCAATTCTGATCCAGTATCCATCATTTACTCCAAAAGTTCACAGGCTGATGAGTACATGTTCGAAGCCCTGTCTTTATATGATGAGTTCCCTCTGATAAACAGTAAGGCACAATTGGAAAAACATTTAAATACCATTATGGTAGAGAGCTTCAGCATTTACCCCAATAAATCGACACTTGAGAATTACGATGAGGAAAATTATTCATTTGAGAATGAAATGATAAATCAATTATGGAAAATCAAGCAAAAATGGTCAAGGATGCAGCCTTGAAAATAATGAATTCATAAAGAAAACAGGTTATTTTATTTACTTATTCACCCTTCTCTTTTATATGTTTTATCACGTTTTGAATGGGTACTAGCTAAATAACTTGTTAGATAGACAGAGAGAGCTAGCAAGTCTTACCCATCATTAAATACATTCAGCCAAAACAGCAGAAAACTAGGAGGATTATTACTATGGAACTGAGAAAGTACCTTATGGCAGGCGGACTCGCTTCAGTACTAGTTTTAGGCGCATGCGGCGGTGGCGGTTCAGAAGAGGAATCCACTGAAGAAGCAACAACAACAGAAGAAGATTCAACGATGGAAGAACAGACAACTGAAGATTCCGACATGGAAGAAGATTCTTCCGACGAGTAATATGATTCTGACTATTAGTAAAGGCCCCGGTTTCTCCGGGGCCTTTACTAATTTACTTCCACTTTTTTAAGTTCTGTTTTTAAAGGATCCACTTTGTCGGTTGCTTCCCATGGGAAGTCTTCATCCGATCTGCCAAAATGACCATAACTGGCAGTGTTTTGATAAATAGGTCTTCTCAAATCAAGCATTTCAATAATACCATCCGGTGATAGATTGAATATTTTGCGGATTGCCCTTACAATATCTTCTTCTGAGTATTCGGAAGTTCCAAATGTATCTACCGAAATAGATACCGGTTCGCTTACTCCGATTGCATAGGCAAGCTGGATTTCACATTTATCCGCCAGTTTCGCAGCCACTATGTTCTTGGCGATGTACCTTGCAGCGTATGCCGCTGAACGGTCCACTTTCGTTGGGTCTTTACCGCTGAATGCCCCACCGCCATGTCTGGCGTAGCCACCATAAGTATCAACAATGATTTTCCTGCCCGTCAGACCCGCATCTCCCTGGGGACCGCCGATTACAAATCGTCCTGTCGGATTGATGATATATTTAGTGTCTTCATCCAATAATTCTTCAGGCACGACTGCTTCGACGACGTAACTAAGAATATCCTTATGAATGCGTTCTACAGAAATATCATCATGATGCTGAGTAGAAACTACAATCGTATCCACCCTTTTCACCTTATTATTTTCATCATACTCCACAGTCACCTGTGTTTTACCGTCCGGTCTTAAGTAATCCAGAATATTTTCTTTTCTCACTTCAGTCAGCCGTCTGGAGAGTTTGTGTGCAAGAGCGATCGGCAATGGCATGAGATCCTCTGTCTCATTACATGCAAATCCAAACATGAGGCCCTGATCCCCTGCGCCTGTGGATATTACTTCAGTTTCTCTAGTTTCAACGGCATTGTTTACCCCTTGGGCAATGTCCTGTGATTGCTCATCTATCCCTGTCAATACTGACATGGTTTTATAATCATAGCCGTATTTTGCATCAGTATAGCCGATATCTTTAACTGTTTCCCTCACTATTTTAGGAATATCAACATAAGTTTCCGTACTGATTTCTCCTACAATCATAGCCATGCCCGTGTTTACTACTGTTTCACAGGCAACCCTGGCATATGCATCCCCTTTTAACAGTTCATCTAAAATTGCATCTGATATTTGGTCGGCAATCTTATCGGGATGGCCCTCCGTTACAGATTCAGAAGTAAAAAGCCTGCGCTCTGCCATTTATAAAACTCCTTTAATTAGTTATTAGCTATCTCTTACTAAAAATAATAAAGCCTTTTCCATAAGACAGGAAAAGGCTTCGCTCTTCCCCTTATCGATCAGAATAACTTCTGCATCCTTTAGCACCTTTCTTTTTAGAAAAGAGGTTGCTGGGCTTCATAGGGTATGTTCCCTCCACCGGCTCTTGATAAGAGATAACTTAACATATAATATACTAGAACATGGATTGCAATTCAAGGTAATATTATTTTAAATGACAGCTATAGTGCTATTTAAATCTTATATCAACTGCTTTTCACCATTGAGTAATTGAACGTTAAGTTTCATATGAAGTGGTACTTTTTTTAAAATTAAAGTGCGTTAAATATTATTTAATTGATAAATAGCGGTATGGGTATATTCATCTCTTTATACTGTTCTTTTAATGAAGTGCTTCTTCCTCAAGGCTTTTTACTTCTTCATTATCTTCCTGGTTTGTTTCCTCAACTTCTCCAGAACAAGCGCCTAAAATAAGTGCCAATGTCAGTACCCCTGCCTGTAAATTTTTTTATGTAAATAATCTCTTTTTCAATCTATTTACATTTATTGCATGATATCTGAATTAAGTAGCTATACATAATTTTAAGAAGAAAACTTTGCCAATTTACTACTATAAATGGCTGGATAGAGTTAGAATGGAATTCAAGGTACTATTATTTGATTTAATATGTCACATCATTTTATAATGTGTTATACTATTTCGTGAAAGGGTCATACACATCACTTATTACATACAAACGGGAGGCATACATATGGTAAATCATACCGAATTGATTCAAAACCTTATTTCAAAAGAAACGGCACAAATTCAACTTTCTGTTCCACAACTTGTAGAAAATTCCCTCAGAAGAGATGAAGGGAAGCTGACGGAAACTGGAGCACTCAGTGCAGAAACCGGCAAGTATACGGGCAGAAGTCCTAAAGACCGCTTCATTGTTGAAGATGATGTATCCAGAGAGAAGGTGGACTGGGGAGAAGTCAACCAGCCAATCTCTCAGGAAATTTTCGACAATTTATATGAAAAAGTGGTCAACTATCTTGAAGAAAAAGATGAGGTGTTTGTATTCAGCGGCTATGCCGGAGCTGATGAAAAAACACGACTTAATCTGAAGGTTGTCAATGAGTACAGCTGGCATAATATGTTTGCCCGTACGATGTTCATCCGTCCCGAAACTAAAGAGGAAGCGCTTGAAATCGATCCACAGTTCACGATTGTTTCCGCCCCTACTTTCAAAGCAGACCCTGCAGTGGATGGTACGGAATCAGAAGCATTTATCATTGTTTCCCTTGAAAAAGGCATCATTCTTATCGGTGGCACTGAATATGCAGGCGAGATGAAAAAATCAATATTCTCCATCATGAACTATCTGCTACCCGAGCAGGGCGTTATGAGCATGCATTGCTCTGCCAACGTCGGTGAGAATAAAGATGTCGCATTGTTCTTCGGTTTGTCCGGTACTGGAAAAACGACACTGTCTGCTGACCCGCAAAGAGAATTGATCGGTGATGATGAGCACGGATGGAATGAAGACGGTGTGTTCAATATCGAAGGCGGCTGTTATGCAAAAACAATCAGCCTTTCTGCTGAAAAAGAACCGGAAATTTTCCAGGCTATACGCTTTGGATCTGTACTGGAAAATGTCGTTATCGACGAGACGGGCAAGCCGGATTATGACAACGGGGAATTGACGGAAAATACACGTGCAGCATATCCGCTGGATCATATTGATAATGCACTTATCCCTTCGGTTGCAGGTCATCCAAATACAATCATCTTCCTGACAGCAGATGCGTTTGGAGTACTGCCTCCAATTTCAAAATTGACTAAATCACAGGCGATGTACCACTTCCTGAGTGGGTTCACTTCGAAACTCGCTGGAACAGAAAGAGGAATAACATCTCCGCAGCCGGTCTTCTCGACGTGTTTCGGATCGCCGTTCCTGCCTCTGCATGCAACGACTTATGCGAACATGCTCGGTGACTTGATTGATAAGCATGAAGTAGATGTATACCTTGTAAACACTGGCTGGTCCGGTGGAGAATACGGTGTAGGGAAACGTATGGACCTGGCTTATACCCGTTCAATGGTCAGACGTGCAATCAGCGGTGAACTGGCGCTTAATACTTTCGAGCAAGACTCTACATTTGGTCTGAGCATACCCGTTTCCGTTCCCGGTGTGCCAAACGAAATTTTAAATCCGAAAAATACTTGGGAATCCTCTGACGCCTATGATGAAAAAGCACAAAGTTTGAAGGAGTCATTCATTGAGAACTTTAAAAAATTCGGAGAAGGTTCTGAAAAAATCGCTGAAAATGGCGGCTTCTCACTATAAATCAGCTTATACAAAAAGCAGCCTAATCGGCTGCTTTATTTTTTATTAAAAAATGTATCGTTGACACTCATATCATACAAATATCTGATACAGTCATCTTCCAGCAGAATGCTGCGTTCTTCTTCCGGTACCGCTTCAATTGACGGATAAAGTACAGGACCCAGTGTCTCCAAATAATCACATTTAAAGAAAATGTCTTCTACATCGGCATAATACACCGCTTTACTGAACGGCTCTTCGGCATGAACAGTGTAATATCCGACGTATTTAAGATCTGCGATACTCGCACCTGTCTCTTCAAAAACTTCCCGGTGCACTGCACCCTCCCTTGTCTCGTCTGGCTCAACTTTCCCTCCTGTAAATTCCACACCCCGTATTTTGTGATTGGTCATTAAATACTGATCATTGAATTTACAAATCACAAGTACATGTCTGGCTGATTCATTCTCTTCAAATTCCAATGTTACTTTCCTGCCACCAAAATCTTCGAATTCGAGCATTTTATCAACTCCAATATTTGCCTTAATGTCTTTTACCCTTTATCATTAAGATACTAAAAAAGAATGTCTGGTGATTATTATGCGGGCTGCGCTCGTCTCTTTATTCCGTTTCTATCAGAAGTTCATCTCCCCGATGTTTCCGCCGAGCTGCCGTTTTAATCCAACGTGTTCCAACTATGGCATAGAAGCACTTCAGGAACATGGTGCCATTAAAGGAACTTATCTGACGGTTAAAAGAATATTGAAATGTCATCCCTTCCATCCGGGAGGATATGACCCTGTGCCTCTAAATCCTGAAAATTATACAGATAAAAAGCAGTAGATTACATACTACTGCTTTTTTGTTGTTTCATACACTTCCTGATTTTTCACTCTGGACACTTTGCCTGTCGCAGTCATGATCACTTCATCGGTTTCATGGATTTCTTTAGGCAGTTTATATCTGGCCAGCTGCTTTTCAAGCTGCTCCACCATTGCGGTTTCATCCAGTTCAAATCCATCCTCCATTTCAAGCATGAGCACCGGAACTTCCCCCCACTCAGAATCTTTCCTCTTAATGACCACTGCTCTTCTAACCGATTCATGTCCAACGGCTGCATCTTCTATTTCTTTCGGGTATATATTCTCCCCGCCGCTTATTATTAAATCTTTTCTTCTATCCAGTATATATAAATATCCTTCATCGTCGATATACCCCATATCACCCGTTCTGAAGTAACCCTCATCCAGGGAAATATCAGCATTTAAATAGCCGCCGGTCACTGCCGGTCCTCTTACCAGAAGCTCACCTTCATTATTTTCATCAATTTTAATGGATACGTTATTAAGCGGCCGCCCGACTGTGCCGTTTAAAATTTTCGGATCATCAGGTCCGATCGTCACTATTTGCGAACAGGTTTCTGTCATGCCGAATGAATTATAGACAGGCAGCCCTTTTTCCAGTGCCCGATTTAAAATATCCATGGTTACGCCTGCACCGCCCAGCAGAATACCTTCCAGATGGTGTGGCTTATCAACTTTCATCATTCTCTCAAGCATGACCGGAACCATGCTTACATGGGTCACATTACATTTTTCAATTTCATCCCACACATTCTGCGGCTCAAATTTTTCAATCAGAACCATCGTGCAGCCGCGGATTATTGAACGCATTAAAATTGAAAAACCCGAGATATGATGGATTGGATTGACATTCATCCATACACTGCCTGCCGTATAATTAAAACGGTTTTCACATCCCAGCGCGGATTCATAGTGGTTGTTATAACTCTGCTTTACCGCTTTGGCACGTCCTGTTGTTCCTGAAGTAAACATGATGGAGAGGGTGTCATCCCCGGATTTAGTTCTATTCTCAAGGGGAGTGCTGTTCACATCGAGTAACCCGTAAAAATTAACAACAGTGTAATTTTCCATAGAAAACGGTTTGGTCGTCACGATAGTATCCACATTCACATCTATTAGCTGTTTATCAATTTCAACAGCCGTCAATCTCAGATTGATCATAACGATTTCGATGTCTGCCAGAATAGCTGCATGAATCAGTATGATCGCCTCGGGCGTATTGCCCACAAACAATCCGATCCGCTTTCTCGACAGAGTATTTAATTTTTCCGATGCAATCTGCGCTTTTTCATAAAGTTCCTCAAAAGTAATGACTACACCATTAAATATTATCGCCGGTTTATCCGGCTGTTGTTCAGCCTGCGACTCTAGCCATCTATAATCCATTTAACACACCTCATTAAAAAAGCCCATCCTCAGATGGGCGAAATAGACTTATGGGAATCTCGGGAATTGATCGAAATCCGGTTTTCTTTTTTCTTTGAATGCTTCTCTGCCTTCTTTGGCTTCATCAGTCGTGTAATAAAGCAATGTCGCATCCCCGGCCATTTGCTGTAATCCTGCAAGACCATCTGTATCTGCATTCATACCCGCTTTCAGCAGACGCAGTGCCGTTGGAGAATGTTCCATCATCTCTTCACACCACTGGACTGTTTCATCTTCCAGTTCTTCCAGCGGAACAACTGTGTTCACAAGACCCATATCCAAAGCGTCTTCAGCATTGTACTGTCTGCATAGGTACCAGATTTCACGCGCTTTTTTATGTCCGATTATCCTAGCGAGATACCCTGCACCGTAACCTGCATCAAATGATCCCACTTTCGGACCGGTCTGGCCAAAACGTGCATTGTCTGCAGCAATCGTTAAATCACATACGACATGCAATACATGTCCGCCGCCGATAGCATAGCCTGAAACCATCGCAACGACAGGTTTCGGAATGACACGGATCAGACGCTGCAGATCCAATACGTTCAAGCGTGGAACGTTATCTTCCCCGACGTAGCCGCCGTGCCCGCGTACCGACTGGTCTCCGCCTGAGCAGAATGCCATATCGCCTTCACCGGCGAGTACAATTACGCCTACATTCTGATCATCCCTCGCTCTTGTAAATGCATCGATCATTTCATTTACAGTAAGCGGTGTAAAGGCATTGCGTACTTCCGGACGGTTGATTGTCACTTTCGCAATCCCATTATAAAATTCATACTTAATTTCCCTGTATTCTTTCAGTGTTTGCCATTCTCTAGCCATTGTTCAGCCTCCTATTAAAAACTCTAATATTATTATACCAAACTTATCCGCTGCTTCCATATGAATGTTGTGTCCGGCACCCTGAATGAGCACAAATTGTGAATTGGGCAGCAGATCATTCATTTTACGATTGATTGCCGCAAACTTTTTATCCTGCTCCCCGGCAATCAGCAGTACAGGGGAATTGACGGATTTCAGATCGTTCCAATACGACCGCTGTATCCCCGTCCCGTATTTAAGTAAGCTGTCCGCTGCACCATCCGGATTCTGGGCCAGTCTGCTAGCTCTTTGACTCAGTTGGGTTTCAGAATCCATAGCATTTTGTGTGCTGAATAATCCCATCTGCTCCCATTCATTGATGAATGCGGAGAAATCCGACACTATTTTTTCTGCTCTTGCATAATCCACTTGAAATCTTCTTTGTCTTTCTGAGATGTCGCTGATGCCGGGTGAAGTACTTTCGAGCACTGCTGACTGAACCTTCTCAGGGTGGTTTACCATGAAAGAAACAGCAACTCTGCCGCCCATGGAATAACCGATTATATGCACTTTTCCGAGGTTCAGTGACTCTATCAGCGAAGCAAGGCTCTCTGACACGTCATCCATCGTATAGTTCCCTGTACTCGGTGTCTTTCCGAAACCGGGAAGGTCTACACTCAGTACATTGAAATGTTCGCTTATCTGATCAGCAACAGTTTTCATGCTGTTCATATCCGACAGGAAACCATGCAGCAATAATACCGTCTCACTGCTGTCTGTATCATTGAACTTATAATTAATGTTCAATGGCTTTCACCATTTCCGCAATATCATTTTTGAGCTTTTGGTGTTCCTTCAGGTTTTTATCCCTATCGGTCTTTATCTCTATCAAGTTCCTGCCGGGTCTATTCACCAGATCCCCATCAATCTCATCCACTTCAGCGACTGTTATATGATTGAAATCATAAAGCGCCGCCGTATGCGTGAAGTCTAGATCCAGCGGCGTTCCAAACAACCGCTCAAAATGATTTTTATCCGAATACTGGGGCAGGAAGCTGAAAATCCCCCCACCGTTATTGTTGAAGACGATAATATTGATATCTATGCCTTCAAGCTTGGAGATGATCAGTCCATTCATATCATGGTACAGTGCGATATCCCCGATCATCAGTGTCACGGGTCTTTTAACAGCTGTACCCAGCGCAGAGGACACGACGCCGTCGATTCCGTTCGCTCCCCGGTTGGCATAGATGGAATGGACATTCAAAGTATCATACCGTTCCATATCCCGGATCGGCATGCTGCTTGACAGGAAAAAGGATCGTTCTTCACGGGTGCTCTGGATGATGTTATACGTAAAACGGCCTTCATCCGAAAAATCACTGATATGTTCATCGATATATTCCGTAATGAATCCGTCGATATCCGTCAGCCAATTTTTAAACCGCGCATTCCCGCCTGAAAACACTAGGTGTTCCAAAGTGTCTGTAACGCGGCCGGTATATGACGCTGCCGGTGAAACAGGATATGTTTTAACAGACTGCAGCTCGCTGATTACATACTGCGGAATCTTTGTGGCAGCCAGAAATTTATTGGCTGCTTTCGATGTTAACGGCTCACCGATTCTAAGTATAAAATCAACATTCTCTTCTATGAATTTATACTGCTCATCACTGAGCGCATTAAATATCAGATCATGATGGGTAACAGCATTCTTTAACGATTTACGTAAATGCTGTCTGGGATCGGCAATAACCGTTAAACCGTCCCTGTCAACCACACGTTCAATACCGGTGATGTCTTCCACCGTTTCACCGATGAATAAAAGGCCCGTCCCTTCAAATTGATCTGCAGAAGCATCCACCATCCGGTATCCTGGAGAGTGTTTTTGTGTCCTGTGGAACAGCTCAAGCATCGTCACATCCGGCATGAGCGGCTCCCGTACCGGTATATTGATATGGACCGGTCCAATGTCAATTCCTGTAAAATATTTGGCACACTGCAGTATTTTGGACTCTATCAGCTCAACCGCAGTTGCATGCATATCCGCAAGCGGCAGTTCAGTATAGAACTTAACATAGTTTCGATACATATTATTCTGGTCGATCGACTGCGGTGCCCCTGTATCTCTCAGTTCATGCGGCCGGTCCGCCGTTAAGGCAATCAGCGGAATATGACTCAGATCCGCTTCTGCCATCGCCGGCGTATAGTTCGCAGCTGCAGTTCCGGATGTACATATAATTCCAACCGGTGAATGGTACGCTTTAGACAGCCCCAGGGCAAAGAATGCCGCACTCCGTTCGTCAGGGTGGATATACGTCTTTATTCCGGGGTGCAGCTCTGCTGCAATCGCCAGTGGCGTCGACCGTGAGCCGGGACTGATGACTACTTCCTCCATCCCATACGACCATAAAGCATCGACGAGTGTAAATACCTGCCTTGTTAATAACTCCTGATGATTCATTCGTTATTTGCCTCCAGTACATTCAACATCGGTGTAAATTTCACCTGGGTCTCTTCAAATTCCTTCTCGCTCGAAGAGCCTTTGACAATGCCGCAGCCTGCGAATAATGTGGCGTTGTTTGATTGTATGAGCATGGATCTGATGGATACGACGAATTCACATTCATTATCTTCATGAATGATACCGACCGGCGCCGCATACAGTCCACGGGTGCCATATTCTTCATTCATGATATATTCCCTGGCTTTTTTCTTCGGCAATCCACCAACAGCAGGTGTCGGATGAATTGCATCGAGAAGCTCGAATACGCCTGTATCATTGTTCAAAGTCGCTTTGATCGCCGTATGAAGATGATAAATATATTTATTCTCCATAATATCCGGTTCCGGAGCATATTCCACCCAGTCACTGTAGGGCTCAAGATCACTGACGATGGATTCACGGACCAATTCATGCTCATAGCGGTTCTTATCATCATTCAGAAGGAAAGACTTCTGATCTTTGTCCCGCGCTTCATCATGCGTTCTCTCTGCTGAACCGGCAACCGCATTCGTCCTTAATTTATCATCTTTGACATCAAACAGCTTCTCAGGTGATTTAGAGATAAATGCCGATTTGTTCTTCTCGTAGTAAACCGTATATGTCCCTTTTTCATTATCCAGTCTTTCCAGTAAAAAAAGCGGGTCCGCCGGGGACTTGAAAGTTATTAATCTTTGTCTCGCCAGCACCACTTTCCTGAAACTCGTTTCATCCAAAACATCTACTGTCTGATCAACAAGTGATTTCCATTCGTCTGGAAACAAGTCTTTTTCCATATTGATTTCAGGTTTACCGTTGATGAGTACTTCTGTTTTCTCAATCTCTTCAAGTTCCCCTGAAATATCGGAAAGCACAGTCTTTAAATCCACTTCCGCTATACTTACAGAATAGAAAAGAACACGATTTTTCAAATCGAACTGCCACTTCGGCAAATGGAATTCAACCATGGCGAAATCGTTCCATTCATCAGTCGTATCTTTACTGTCAAAACGCGTGCCCCCGAAGAGGCTGAGACGGGAATTTATTCCCTCCTCCAGCACAACATGCTGGATTTTACCGTATAATTTATCTTTTTCCTGAGATAGAGTTTCTGCAGAATACCTGTCTCTTCTTATTGTTTCCAGATAACCAATTCCTACAGAATTGTAAGTCTCATCTTTCGAACGGAACCAGTACCTGGATCCCAGTTCAGATTCGAAGTGGGCAAACAGTTTTCTTTCATCTATTTCCATCTCATGGAAGGGCAACTGTAATGAAAGATAGGTTTTATCCGAATTTAGACTTATATTATCCAGGATGGTTTTGTACGCTTCCAAGTTCATTAATACACACTTCTTTCAGCATAATTACTACTATTTTATCATTTATTCATATTGGTGTGTATCGTATATAATTAAATGTGTTAAAATTGTTATCATATTTATTCATAAAGGAAGATGGTCATGCAAGGTACAGAAACACACACCGGCGTCAAGAAGTATATCAGCCTTACCCGCCCGCACACACTGACAGCAGGGTTTGTGCCGGTTTTAGTGGGAACGGCAAGCGTCTTGTTGTTTGCGCCGATAAGATGGGATATGTTCATCGCAATGATGATTGCGACGCTCCTCATCCAATCCGCAACGAATATGTTCAATGAGTATTTCGACTTTAAAAAAGGACTGGACAGTGCAGATTCGGTAGGAATTGCAGGTGCAATCGTCCGAAACGGCATGTCCCCCCGGACAGTACTGAATATTGCTGTCGTCTTTTATATCATTGCAGGTTTGATTGGCATATATATCGCTTTTAACACATCGCTCTGGGTATTGGCCGTCGGTGCGATATCAATGGCCGTAGGATATTTTTATACAGGCGGCCCCTACCCCATATCGTGGACACCATTCGGTGAAATATTCGCAGGCTTTTTCATGGGTACCGTCATCATCATGATTACATTTTTCATCCATGCAGAAACACTGCATTACTTCCCACTGCTGATCTCAATACCGGTAGCCATCACAATCGGTCTGATCAATATGGCGAATAATGTCAGGGACCGGGTGAAAGATAAAGAAAGCGGCAGGAAAACATACGTCATACTTGTCGGTAAGCCAATCGCTGTCATAACGACTGCGGCACTTTTGGCATTCTGCTATATCTTCATTATCTGGATTGCTTTATTCAAACCATTCGGATCAGTGTTCCTGCTTCTCACATTATTATCCCTGCCGTTGTTTATAAAGACTGTCCGGCTGATGTGGCGGGGAAACACACCGCAGGAACTCATTCCGGCAATGGCCGCCATGGGGAAATTAAATACGATATTCGGACTGTTACTTACAATTGGTCTTGTGATCAATGGAGTAACAGGGATATAGGCACAAAAGGGTTGAGATTTATTTCTCAACCCTTTCTTTCTGTCATATATATCTTTGCTGCAGCATCTTTGTATGGAATTCACGGACACAGTCAAAATGATTTGGATTCACATTACGAATCGTTTTCGTCCGGGTGATTCCTTTTGCATTACTCAGCTTGATGAACATAACACCGGATTCATAATTACCACGGTTGAAATCGTCGTCATTAAACTCAAGGGAGACTACCTCTTTATAGGGATAGAAACTCACAGACCACTCCGGACTTTCCTCATTGAACTTCAACGTTGAAGTATGTACAAAAATGATTTCATCCTCCAGCAGAAGATAAAGTCCAATCTGCGTCAGATTGTACCGGCAGGTTCCGATGCAATGGACCACTTTTGATCTGTAGCTTTCGTAGTCCAATTTTTCGCTTAAATATTTTTTGACATTCATTAAGAATTGAAACTCCAGGCCATTAAAATCATGCGGCTCTTCTGTTATTTCGCTCAAAGGTTTTGGGAGATCGATACCATCCAGATACAAATTGATTTCATGATAAGAAAACATAGGCATTCCCCATATCCATATTATGATTTAGTTTCATTATACTACATTCATACAAAAAGAATAAAACATTAACTATTTCAATTCTCGAAATAATATTGATTATTCTAAAAATTATATTATACTTAGAAATGTATCTATATTTTAGGGGGAAAAATAATATGAGTTTAAAGAAATATTTGCTCGCCGGCGGTTTATCAACCGTGCTCCTGCTAGGCGCTTGCGGCGGCAATGACTCAGCAGAAGAGTCTTCTGGGGAAGAGTCTACAGAAGAACAAAGCAATGCTTCCGAAAACGGAAATGTTTCCTACTCCGGAGAATATGGCGACTTCAAGTTTGCGGAATTCACCCAGTATTCAATTGAACCCACTGCGAGTGAAGAAGAAACTGAAGAAGCTGCCGAAGGTGAAGAAACCGGACCGACGGAAGTGGTGATACTCGAATTCGAATTTACCAACAACTCAGATGTTGCCACTGCTCCACAGGAAGCATTTGGCCTCGATCTTGCTGTAAGACAACTGAGCGAAGGTTCAGAGATACCGTTGGATAACTTAACAATGGATCTCCCTGAAGACTTTGAAAAGAGTGACAAAGCCGCAGCAGCAGATGAATTGGTGGAATCAGGTGAGACAACAACAGCTGTTGTTGCATACGGACCGCTGGATCCGGAACTGGAAACAGTGCTTCAAAGTCGTGATAATCCAATGGCTGAAGAAAGCTCAGAACCGCTCGATCACACTATCGAGTTGGAAGGTTCAGGCGGGTCATCTGGTGAAGAAGAATCTGAATAGTAATCCCTCAATCACTTACCCCCTGTTCTTCAGGGGGTATTTATATAGGCAGGTTAAATATGATAATCACTACAGGCGGAAAAACTGATGAAACAGCCATCGCTCATGCCAAAATAATTGCAGATAAATACAATTGTTCTTACATAGAAAGAAAAAAACAAAGTATTGATACTTTGTTCAGTCAGTACCAAACCTCTATCGCAATTGTCGGCAGGAATAAAATAACGATCATCCCCCTATCCACAAAAGAACACATATATTTCCACCCCAATCTCTCAATGATCAGAGCAAAGCGCCTACTCAAAGGTGAAAAAGATACCTTTATAGAAGCGGCAAAATTAGCAGAAAATATGAGTATATTGGATTGTACCATGGGACTCGCTGCAGACAGTATCATTGCAAGCCTCATCACAAAGCAACAAGGAAAAGTCACTTCGATTGAAGCCAATCCCCTACTCTATATGCTCGTAACCGAAGGATTAAAAATATACCAAAGTAACGTAGTAGAGATAAATGATGCAATGAGACGGATACAAACAATCCACGCAGACCATCATGATTACTTAAAGGAGCTGCCGGACAACAGTTACGATATCGTCTACTTCGATCCAATGTTCCAAGAAAGCATTGAGTCATCAAGTGCCATCCAGAAAATTAATAATCAAACGTTAAAAATTGATATTAAAGCCGAAACAATTGAAGAAGCAAAAAGAGTGGCAAAACAAAGAATAGTATTAAAAGATCATTGGAAAAGCCAAAGATTTAAAAACTTGGGATTTGAACAAATAAAGAGAAAAACAAGCCAGGTCCACTATGGGTATATAGATACTGGCAACTAGTCATATACTTAGAACCTTCTTATAACTTACAATAACCAACTCTTTAATAGCACATTAAGTTTAGCTATTACTATTGATAATAACCTCTAGATCCATGGATTTAGAGGTTATTATCAATCATTCATTTTCAGATGATTTCAGGCAGTATATTATTAATCAATATCCACCATTATCTTTCATAGCATTCAATTATTTCGCTATCTAACATATTCAAATATGCCTGCTGCTCCCATACCTACTCCAATGCACATGGTTACCATGCCATACTTGGACTCTGGTCTTTTTTTCATTTCAGAAAGCAGTCTTGCAGTCAGCATTGCTCCTGATGCTCCAAGAGGGTGGCCTAATGAAATTGCGCCTCCATTAACATTCGTTTTATTAATATCTAATTCTGCATGTCTGATAGAGGCAACAGTTTGTGATGCAAATGCTTCATTTAATTCGATTAAATCCATATCATCGACAGTTAGATCAGATAATTTTAATACTTCCGGAATGGCATAGGCTGGACCGATTCCCATGACTTTTGGATCAACACCCACTGCCTTGAAACCGACAAATCGTGCAATAGGTGTAACGCCCAATTCTTTAACTTTGTCTCCGGACATCACAACCACAAAACCCGAACCGTCTGTAAGTGGTGCAGATGAACCTGCTGTTACTGTCCCATCGGCTTTGAACACAGTGGGTAACTTTGCTAAAGTTTCCATGTTCGTATCAGGACGCACAAGTTCGTCAGTATCAAATATATCTTTTGTTACTACAGGGCCCTTATTATCATACGATACTTTATTCACTTCAATAGGAATAATTTCGTCATCGAACTTCCCTGAATCCTGGGCACTTTTAGCACGTTGGTGACTTTGAACGGAATAAGCATCCTGATCTTCCCGTGAGATTTTATATTCTTCAGCTACCATCTCGGCAGTCAGACCCATTGGATAAGACACTCCGGTATCTTCATCCTGGAGTATCGGGTTATTGGTCGGCTCATTACCCCCCATAGGAACAGCACTCATTAATTCAACTCCGCCGGCTACTAGAATATCTGCTTGGTCAGACATAATCTGATTAGCCGCAATCGCGATTGTCTGAAGACCCGAAGAACAATAACGGTTCACAGTTTGACCTGGAACTTCGTTGGACATCCCGGCAAGCAACGCAATCGAACGTGCAATATTTTGCCCCTGCAAGCCCTCGGGAAAGGAATTCCCAACTATAACATCCTGCACCATATCGGGATTGAATTGACCATCAACTCTATCCAGGACCCCTTTCAGTACTTGTGCTGCAACTTCATCAGGTCTTTCGTGGGCCATGGCACCGCTTAACTTTCCTTTACCAGCAGCAGAACGCCCATAAGCTACTATATATGCATCTTGCATTAACTTTCACCCTTTCTCTGTTTCCGCAATTTTTAATTTCGTAAAGGCTGGCCTGTATCCAACATATGTGAAATCCGATTGTACGTTTTTTCGTTTTGCAGCAGCATTAGGAATTTTTGTTTTTCAAGTTTTTGAAGGTATCTTTGATTGATATAAGTGTTACGCGGCAAATCTCCTCCGGATAAAACATCCGCGATACTTAAAGTGATTTTATAGTCATGGTCACTGATAAAGTTACCTACACGCTGCGCATCTAATTGTCCTTGAGCGAGCGCTTTATAATCCCTTCCTAAAGCAAAATATTTCAGTTCCGGTTTAGGGACATAATTGGTCTCTGACTCATATCGCGCTCTGTTTAATGCAACTTCTACTCTTCTCTCCGTATTCAATATAATGGTGTCTGTTTCTCTCAGATAACCATATCTCCGAGCTTCATAAGCGTTCGTTGACACTTTTGCAAAACCTATATTAGTCAGGACTTCCGTCATCGATTTTTGTTTGTCATTGTGTTTGTGCTCCGTTCCGAGGACTCTGTCCGCCATTTCAGCAAGCCCCCCGCCACTAGGAAGCAATCCGACACCGGTCTCTACAAGGCCCATATAGGTTTCACTGGCAGCCACTACAAATGGTGAATGCATCACCACTTCACAGCCACCGCCTAATGTTTTCCCTTGTACTGCTGTCACTATCGGCTTCAAGGCATATTTCAAACGACTGAAACTGTTGTGAAGCTTATCAATTGCAGGACCGACCAGGTCTTCGACCTGCTTCGTTTCATGCGCTTTTTTCATCTGGTATAAATTAGCGCCGACACTGAAGTTCTTTCCTCCTGCATATATCACCATGCTCGAATAATCTTCACTTTCTAGCATATCGATAGATTCAATCAGATCATCAGCAAAACCATCTGAGATAATATTGTTCCTGCTCTGCAGTTTCAGTAAGAGCTGATCTTTATTCGCAATCGATAGATTGGAATCTTCCCGATTCCATATCTCACTGTCTATGAACTCTGATACTGGTGTCACCCGCTCTATCGATTCATCATCAGCATAAAATGGTGAATTACGATTTTCTATCCATTCCGGCAAGTCACCCAGTTCTTTTTTCATGCGTTCTTTGACACGGTCAAAGCCCATTAAATCCCACAGTTGGAATGGCCCTTTTTTCCAGTTGAACCCCCAGATCATTGCACGATCTATATCTTTGAAGTCTGACGCTGCTTTCGGTACGTTGAGTGCGGAATAATAAAAATTATTTCTAAGTGTTTCCCATAGGAATATACCGGCTTTGTCATCAGCATTAAAAATCACATCCATATTTTCTTTCAAGTCTTTGCTGAAGCTTTTCAGCAGTTCAAAATTCGGTTGCTTCTGCTCCACATAGTCTTTTGCTTCCGGATCAAAGACGAGAATTGCTTTCTTTTCTTTTTTATAAAAGCCTTGTTTCGTCTTTCTTCCCAGCGCTCCCTTTTCCATGAGTTTACCGGCGATTTGTGTGTCATGGAAAAAATCTTTTTCTTCAGGGATCTGCTGGAGCCCTTTAATCACTGTTACCGCAATATCAAGTCCTACCAAGTCCACCAGTCCATATGTTCCCATGCTCGGCCGGCCAATGCTGCGTCCTGTTAACGCATCTGTCTCAGTGATAGAAAAGCTTTGTGCTTCCGCACGATACATCACATCATTCATCGTCTGAGTCCCTACACGGTTGGCAACAAATGCAGGTACATCATTTGCAACTACCACGCCTTTACCTAGTACATCCTCTGCAAAAGCTTGAACTGCTTCAACTGTTTCGGAGGCAGTTTCAGAAGCAGGGATGATTTCAACAAGTTTCATAATGCGCGGCGGATTGAAGAAGTGCATGCCAATGAACCTCTTTCTTTCATCATCACTGAAGACTTTTGATATCGCCTCGATTGGAATGCCCGAGGTATTTGTTGCAAATAATGCCTTTTTTGGGGCGATTTTTCTCACTTTATTCCAGATATCATGCTTGATATCCAGCTCTTCTTTTACCGCTTCAATAAAAATATCTGAGTCATCCTGTTGTGATAAATCTTCCTCAAAATTGCCGTAAGTTAAATTAGAGGCGAAATCTAAATCAAATAATTGTGGCCGCTTTGAATCAGTAATCATATTGTAGGCTTTTTCAGAAATTTTATTCGGTTCTTTCTCATCAATAGCCATATCCAGTAATTTTACTTTTAAACCAGCATTAACAAGCAGGGCAGCAATTTGACTGCCCATGACACCTGCGCCTAACACGGTTGCTTTTCTTATCGTCATGAAAAACCCTCCATATATTTTGTATCAAGTAATTTCACTCGTCTCTTCTGGGCTTATATAAATGCAGAATTACCTGTTAATGCTCTCCCAATCACCAATGCATTAATTTCATGAGTACCTTCATAAGTGTAGACTGCTTCAGCATCAGAGAAGAATCTGGCGATATCATACTCTGCCAATATTCCATTTCCTCCTGTAATACCGCGACCCATCGCAACTGATTCTCTCAACCTTAATGCATTCATCATTTTGGCAGTTGAAGTCGCCACTTCATCATATTCACCGTTTTCCTGCATACGTGCAAGCTGAGCAGATAAAGCCATCGCATGAGATAGATTCCCCTGCATCATTGCCAGCTTCTCCTGTATTAATTGGTATTTACTAATCTCTTTGCCGAACTGCTTACGTTCTGTCACATAATCTATAGTTGCACGTAATGCCCCTGCCAATGCACCTGTTGCCATGTATGCAACCCCGGCACGTGTAGAATACAGTACTTTCGCAATATCTTTAAAGCTGTTAATATTTTTTAATCTATTCTCCTCTTCCACAACAACATTTTTTAAATGTATATTGGTGTTGGGAATAATTCTTAAAGCGATTTTGTTTTCTATAATGTCTATATCGACACCCTCCTGCTCTGGCCGGATGATAAAACCTTTTGGTTTACCAGTATCTGCATCTACTGCAAAAACTGGAATGACATCTGAAACATTGGCGCCGCCAATCCATTTTTTTGCCCCATTTAAAATCCATTGACCGCCTTCTCTTTTTGCAGTGGTTTCCAGTCCACCGGCTACATCGGACCCATGCTCAGGCTCGGTCAGAGCAAAACACGTTCTCAATTCATGAGACTGTAACTTTGGAATATAATATGCAACTTGTTCTTTGCTCCCGCCAAACAGGAATGCATTGTGCCCGAGCCCCTGATGCACACCAAGAATGGTTACCAGCGATACATCAAATCTTGCAATTGTGTAGGACATAAAGAATTGAAACATTTGACTCGTTGTTCTTGCGCCTTCCCGACCTTCAAAAAGCATTGGATTATTAAAGTAGTTCAATTTCCCCATATCATCGAAAAATTCTTCAGGTACAGTTGCATTTATCCAATGTTCATTGATTGAATTACGGTACTTTTCTTCTAATAGATCATTGAGATTTTTAAGAAATTGAACTTCCCCTTCTGTCAATTCTTTGGAAATGCTCAATAAGTCCTCCGGGTATAATTCTTTTAATAATTCTTGTTTTGCTGTCATATAAAATCCCCCACCACTTTAATGATAACGCTTACATTATGTTCGAAAAAAATATAACGTATAAAAGTTTTATGACTGATATCGGTTATACCAGTTCATCTTCCTGACTTTCTTCCTGGGCTTTTTTATTCATCATTTTCTGTAACTCCAACTTGTCAGGTTTAGCTGTTGAATTTAATGGGATATCATTCAGTTTCAAATACAATCTTGGTACTTTGTAACCTGCCAGCTTTTCTCTCATATGTTCATCTAAAATAGATTCAAAATTTGCATTTTCTTCTGAAAGGACTACAGCCGCAGAGATGGATTCTCCGTATTTAGGGCTGTCATAACCAACAACTATAGTTTGCCTGACGAGCGGATGTTCTGATAATACGGCTTCCACTTCAGATGGCAGGACATTTTCACCACCCGTAATAATTAATTCTTTCTTACGATCGACGATAAATATATCCCCCTCTTCATCTTTCTTAGCCAGGTCTCCTGTTAAGAAATATCCATCTACAAATGAGTCCGCTGTCGCTTCCGGTTTGTTCCAGTAACCAGGGGTTACGTTTTTCCCTTTAACTGCCAGCTCACCGATTTCCCCTGTTTTGACATCATTAAATTCTTCATCCAACAGACGCATGTCCACATACATCACCGGCTTACCGATACTCATCGGTTTTTTAACCGCATTATGTGCTGTATTCACCATTGCAAGCGGTGCTTCAGTTAAACCATAACCATTAATCAGCGTATGACCCATACTTTCAAATTTTTTCTGAACTGTCGGTAATGGTGAAGAACCGCCCTGTATAAGAAATTCGATATTTTTGAAATTATTAATATCAAAATTATCTGCAACCAGCATTCCATAATACATAGTTGGTATGAGTATTAAATAATTCGGATCATATTCTTTCATCAATTCATTTAGTTCTTTACCATCGAAATATCGGTGAAGAACCAAGGTCCCGCCACTCATGATCAATGGTAAAGTTGTATCGTTAAATCCTAGTACATGGAACATAGGCGTTGAAATAATCGTAGTTTGGGTTGAATTTATTTTGTAAGTCAGTGCTGTATTTATTACATTGCTTATAAATGAATCGTAAGTGAACATTACACCTTTTGGTAAGCCTGTAGTTCCACTCGTATACATTAATGAAGCCAGATCATCACTTTCTACATCTGCAGTTTTAAATGAGCGATGATTTTTTGGATGAACCATTTCATCATACTCTTGTGAATCGATATCCATGTGAATCAATTCTTCTGGTATCCCCTGGAGACTCACCTTATGTTTTTGGGAATAGAAAATCATTTTAACATCTGAGTCTGATACAATGCTTTCAATCTCATTAGGTTTCAGGCGCCAGTTTATTGGGAGGAATACAACTCCCATTTTAAAAGTTGCAAATAACAAATCCAGTATCGCTACATCATTAGGAGCAAAAATGCCAACAACATCCCCACGTTTAATCCCCTGATCATGCAAGTGGTTTGCTAAATTCTCTGCCCGGATATTCAAATCCTGATAGGACCATTCAGTCCCTTTCATCGGATCAATCACTGCTGCTTTCACTTCATCATAATCTGATCTTGTTTTAATCCAATCGTAATTCATATTTATCTTCCCCTTTTATAAATGATTACTTTTTTGAATAGAGTGATGTAAATTCCCCCATTTTTCCTGGAAAATAGTCTGATCAATCACTTTCAAATCGTCAGATATAACAGGATCGAAATCCATTTTTGAAACGATATCTTTTTGTAAATCGAGCCCCGGTGAAATTTCAATTAATTTTAAGCCTTCGCGGGTCAATTGAAACACTGCCCGTTCCGTCACATAAAAAACCTGCTGGTTCAGTTCTCTCGCATACGCTGCATTGAAATCCATACTTTGCACATTATTTACAAATTTATGTGAGTGACCTTCCTGTTCAATTATCAACTTGTTGTTTTTACATGTGGATTGACTCCCCACAACCAAAGTGCCTGAAAAAATGATAGTCTTCACAGTTTGACTTATGTCTATAAAGCCGCCGCTTCCGCTCATCTTATTACCAAAACGGGAAACATTCGCATTTCCAAACCGATCGATTTCTGCAAAGCTGAGATATGCTATATCAAGTCCGCCATTATATATAAAATCCCATGTCATATCATGCCGCATTCTCGCATCCAGATTATAGTTCATTCCAAAGTTATTTTTACTGCCAATAATCCCTCCAAATACGCCGGTATCAATATTAAGCTGCACCAGATCCTCAGCTTGTTCTTCTATCAATAAGTTTGATAGTTCATTATTTATACCAAAACCAATACTTACTACATCCCCCTCACTTAGGAACAGTGCAGACCGTCTTAAAATAATTTTACGGGAACTAAGTTCAATAAATTGCTCCTGTATGCCACTCACCCGATAGTCGCCTGACAAAGCAGGATCATAATAATTTTGCATCACCTGCTTATGATATTTGGGGTTTTCATTTACAACTATATAATCCACTAGTTCACCGGGAATAAACACAGCAGTGGAATGGAAACTGCCACTTTGAACCACTTCTTTAACTTGAACAATTACCTTACCGCCATTTTTGTGGGTTGCAGCCGCTACACTGTATCCTTCTCCCAAATGGGCTTCATGAGTCATAAAAATATTCCCTTTTTCATCAGCATATGTCCCCCGTAAGAGAGCCACATTAATGACAGGGAAGTCATAATGCAAATATTCTTCTCCTTTAATTTCTAATAAAGAGACTAGATCTTCAACTGTAATATCATTAACCTTGCCACCCGAATTTCTAGAATCGACATTTGTATTTAAACCTATTTTTGTAATCATGCCCGGAGAAGAAGCAGCCTGGTTTCGATATTGTACTGCCATAATTCCCTGCGGAAAAAAATATGCTTCAATTTCATTATTTTTAATCGCATTAATAGTAACTGGTGATGCTGTAAGTAAACTTGTTATCAAGCGTCTGACCATACCCCGCTCAATGAAAGAATCAAGATCAATCCCATCGCCGTAATCACTTATATCATTTGCAATGACAAATGTAAGATTATCCGGTTCTCCAGTTTCATCGTATTCATCAATTATATGCTTTAATATTTCTACTGGTAAGTTTGCAACTGATAAAGCTGCGATGGAAATGACATCTCCAGTGTTAACAATGGTTTTTAAATCATTGTATGAAATAATCTCCATATTCCAAGCTCCCGACATTATTTATTCTATAAAAACTTCACTATGTATACCCTCCCTCTGTTTATTTTCACTTCATAATTTTAATGTATCACTTCGAACAATTATTGTAAACGTTTTCATTTCAATAAACTATATCTATATTTAAATAAAAATTTTAAACCTGATATTAAAACCTAGTACTAAAAATAAGGAAAAAAGCTTTCATATCAATACCTTAAGGTTATGAGTATAAAATTTTTAAAAATGAAATTACATATAATATTAACAAAATAAATTTAAAACAATTAAGTATTGACATATGACTCAAAAAATGTCCAAATAAATAAAAAACAATCAAATTAAAGATTGGTGCTTTACATAAATACCATTGTTAGCAATAGATTCACTGGAGAGAAACCGTAAAAAAGTTACAACGGGTCACTATCGGCCATCGTAACTTTACGCATTTTAGAGATTGTATATTATTGATAACACGGTTATACCAACTTGAAAGTAAAAGGGCGTCCAACCTGCTTAAAGCAAGGTAGACGCTCAGACTCAACCGTTCCTCAGTTCTATTTGTTGTTGAGCTTTAAAATGGCACATAAAAGGCAAAAAACCCCTTGAGACCATTTGGTCTCAAGGGGTTATAACGGACAGTGAGGGAGTTAAAAACCTCGTCAAATGGGTATATTGATCAGCTCGTTGACCATATATTGACCAAGGCATTTTTTCGTTTCCGCTATCCGTCCGTCATATATAGTAGGGATTCGATTAAAAATGATGCGGATAACCAAAAAAGATCGCTTATTATTAATTACTACATGGTACAATTAATATAACATATTTTAGGAGGGTTCTACTATGAGTAAAGACTTGCCATTTGAGCCACTTGAAGAAGAAAAGCCTAAAGAGGAAATTGCTTTTGAAGGCGATGAAAAGACATTACTTGAATTCACTGCCACAACTTATATCTCCCCTGCCACTAAATACACACTTACCAACGAACGTTTAAAAGTACAAGAGAAAGGTTATGTTTTGTCTGGTCGTAAAACAGATATCGAATTATATAAGGTAAAAGACAGTGAAGTTCAGCAATCACTCACACAGAAAATGATGAATACAGGATATATATTGATCATTAGTGCAGATGAAAGCGATCCGACCATTAAACTAAGTAAAGTGAAAAATCCACATGATGTGCGAGAGCACATCAGAAGCGCCGCCAATGCATCGCGGAAACGTGAAGGTGTTGGAATGAAATATAATATTTAATAAAAACAGCCCACCGACCAATTAAGGTTAGTGGGCATTTTATTTTTGTATACTACATGTAGAGTTTTGGATTTCTGTTATACATTAGAAAAATTTACTTAACTTACTTCACACGCCCATCCATCTTTATCTCTATCCATTTTAGGTTGATATGCAGGATCTCCTTGAGGCACCCCTTCAGGATATGTTCCTCTTAAATCAGTACAGTTCTCGAAAAACTCTTGTTGAGCAGGTTGTTCTGTTGTTGCTGGCTCGGAAGTTGCAGGTTCATCCGTTGGTTCTGGTTCCGGCTCTGGTTCTTCACTATTAAAGCCTTCCCCGCCCTCATTTACATAACCGGGGATGGACCAGATACCAAGCTGACGATCTTTAGCATACTGTTCTGCTGCTCTAAACTCCGATAAATATCTTTGTTGCTCATAAATATACCCCACGCGTGCAAGCCCTTCTTTTAATAGGACTTCGTGGACATTCACATCATCCGCATATAGATATACAAGTTCTCTGTCATAATGATCCGTTTTATCTCCACTGTCATACTCGATATAGAGTTGATCTGCGTTATTCAACAACTGCGTTAAACGCGCAGAAGCTTCTTTGCCGTATGGTTCAACCGGTTTATTTGGATGTACTGTTTCTGGTGTATCGATGAGAAGGAGTCTTAACTTTAACGTATCCCCATTATTATCAAGAACATTCACAGTATCTCCATCTGTTACTCGATACAAGTTGACTGGGATAAGTCCTTCTTTTGCAGCAACCTTTTCTTCTTTAGCTTCTTCTTTTTCCTTTTCAGCTGCTTTTTCTTCTTTGGCTTTCTCAGCTTCTATTGATTCTTCTTTCTTTTTCTCTTCCTCAATCGATACCTCTTCTTCCTTTTTGGCTTCTTCGATTGATTCTTCCTTAGCCTTTTCAGCTTCCAGGGATTTTTCTTCTTCAATCGATTCCTCTTTCTCTTTTTCAGCTTCGATTGACTCTTCTTTTTCCTTCTCTGCGGCTTCCTTCGCTACTTTCTCTTCTTCAGCCTTTTTCTCAGCAGCTTCTTTTTCTGCTTCAGTTGTAGTTTCTTCGGTTGGCTCTTCCGTCTCCTCTTCTACAGCCTCTGCACCATCTGCAGCTATTTGGTCTGACGTTGAATCAACATCAGTTGATGAAAAAAGCAAAACGAAGAAACAGACTAATCCAGCAATGAAAAATGATCCAGTTCTAATAAAATGTTTATTTCGACTACTTTCATTCTTTCTAAATACTATTCCTAATACTAAAAATACAAACATTGCTATTGTTAACAGAATCCACAACGCTAAAGCTAAGTCGAACAACATAAAGCCACTACTTACTACACTAAGTAATATGAACAGTGCGCACGTAGCAGCAAACGAATACAACGAGAAATTCCATATTTGATTATAAGATTTTCCTTCAAAACGCTTGATGAGTCCAAGCACGAAAAATGTCAACGTGGCTGCAATTGCAAAGAAAATCAAGATACCTACAAACGTCCCCATAACTTCTCCCCCAATATATGTAATTTACATCATTTTACATCAGGGGTTACTGTTAGTAAATGGGTTTTAGAGAAATATTACAATTGAATATAATATTTATTAATTATTCTTAATATGTATCTATGAATTTCGTTCCCATAAGCGAATTGTCTAAATTTCGCTTATTTAAACAATTTATCTAAAGTTCGCTTTGAATAACTCTCTGCTTAATTCTAGCGCTGTCATCATACCAGCTACCTGACCAGGGACATCATTGATGTCTGCATAGTAATCGTCGACTAAGCCGTTTTCCATAGTGACATACATAGTATCCGCTTTATCAATCTTGCCTGTCATGATTTGATGCTGCAGTCGCTGGTTCAGCATAATGTAATCCTCGTTGATATGTAATTCCATGTCCACACCCCTTTTAAGTAATGATACCTCATACAATCTCGTAGAGGTACTAAAAAAACCACCTTCTATATTAGTGCAGAGAATACCTTTTAATCTAAAGCCCAGACTGTTCTTTACAAGTTTCATTCACAGCGTTAAGATACTTTGGAGTATTAAAGATATTGAGGATATGAATCGAGGGATAAGTATGAAAAAAACATTCGCAGTTTTTGGTCTGGGTCGTTTCGGAGGCACGATGGTGAAAGAGTTAAACGACATGCATATAGATGTAATTGCTGTAGATAAAGATGAAGAGAAAGTAAGTGAATATGTGGACTGTGCAACATATGCGCACTGTGCCAATGCGATTGATGAGGCATTTCTCAAACAAATTGGTGTGCGTAATGTGGACCATGCTTTCGTCTCGTTCGGTAATGATCTGGAAGCCAGCATATTGACCTCTTTGATATTGAAAGAATTGGGCGTTCCAAAAGTTTGGGCGAAGGCCAAAAATGAAGAACATGCTAAAGTCTTGAACAAGATTGGCGTCGATAAAGTCATACATCCGGAACGTGACGTCGCGAGGAAAATAACCAAGCACATCACTTCAGATAAAATGATTGATTTCATTGAGCTCTCAGACACCTACAGCATTGTCGAAATCATTGCGACTAAAAAAATCAAAGATAAAACGATTGGGAAGTTGGATTTGCGTTCAAAATATGGCTGTACCATCATAGGTATTCAAAGAGACGAAGATTTTATTATTTCTCCACTTATTGATGAAGTGATTCATGAAGGAGATACTCTTGTGATTGTTGGAAAAAATAAAGAAATTCAACGATTTGAAAGATATGGGGTTTAAAAATGAAAATTGCCACCCTCTACATTAGCATAGAGAGTGGCTCAAAAAATAATATCGTCAAAAGAGAATTGTGTAAAAGGAATTCCTTCTAATCCCAGAATAGCATAAAGAGAATGATAGGCAAGTAAAAAGCCATCCTCTATTTTACAAAAGAACGGCTTCGTATTAAGTGAAAAACACCCAAACTATATGATTAACAACCTACCCATAAAACATTTTAGCAAAAGTTATTGATAATACAAGAAATAAAAAAACTCTCTACATTTTCATAGAGAGTGGCTCACAATATCTCTTGGGGGAGATATCAGATAATTAAAATATAATGGAGTTTGCATGGGATGTAAACAAATAACGCTGTAATTACTGTTTAATAGAAATAATTTCTGCTATATCATTTAAAACAAAGTCACTTGATAATACCTCTTCTCCAATTAAAATTTCATTGTAAGTAACAGGCACTTTAACCTTTGTATTACTTGTTAATTTTAAATTTTTAAATTTTTGATCTCGCACTTTAACTGAAAAATTTTCATTTAAGTTTTCGTCTCTTATGATAATAGTAAAATTGTCATGGTTTATAGCTGCGATGCTTCCTTTTAAGACTTTTTCTTCTTTGTTTTCAACACTCAATTCATCTAGCCTTACTTTAATATTTTTTATTTTTCTACTATCAAATTGGTAATTATTTTCGGAATTCTCAAATTCAAATGTGTTGTGAGATTTATATATATTTTTCACCCACTCTTTAGTTGATTTGATGGTCTCTGTACCATAACTTTTCACAATTTCGCTTAAGTTTTCTTCGTAAAGATCACTTATTACATCATTTAGAATATTTAAAGATGGTTTGTTTACACTATCTGTGAGAGCATCAAAATCTGAATTTATTTTATCATTTAGAATATGTGATCTATGTTGTTTGATTTCAATCTCAAATGATCCAGCTCTCACCTCTGATATAACCAAGCCTGTTGAATTTATAATATGCTTCTTCAATCTTTTACTCGGGCCAAATGTTTTGAAGTTAACAGCTTTCCTATATATATTTTGAATCCCTTTAGAGAAATTGCTTAAATCATCAATTAGTATCATACCACTTGGCAAAGTATTATTGACTTTGAATTTAATCGGATCATTTGTCTTTTTATTCAATTCGTGAATATTGATAAATTTCTCATTTAAACTTTTAATACTTTGAATTTCATCTTCTAGACTTGAAATCTCAATATTCCTATCGAAATCAAACATCATAAAACACCTCCCGGGATAGAAATAATAGCTTTATTTCGTTGTTGTCTATCAAATCCGAACTGTCCCATCCAATACTTCATTTGCTTGTCTTCCATACGTATGTGTTGAATTATCTGATCTTTAATATTGTCTAATGGTTCACCTTTAGATCCATTCTGTTGGAAATATTTTGCAACTTTCTCGATATATGTATCTTCTATAGAACTATCGTAGGCTATGAAAACGTCTAAATGTTTATCCATAAACATAGTCCTCAATGCTCCACTATTATGTTGAATAATCTTCGCACTCTCATTAAACGGCTTTAATAAAAGTACTAAATCTATGTCATTTGGATTTTCTTTATTAGTACAGAAACTTCCATCTATCCATAGCTTACTAATACCATCTTGCACATTTTTACTTTTCATCAATTCTATAAAATTTAATAAACTATCATAATTTCTCGATCGTGTTGTCGAATTATGAAATTTTTTAACAAGTTCATAATTAACTGTCGTCAAGTCGCTATCTATAATACCCCCACTTATATTCCCATGGCCATCAAAAGTAAACACCATTTCTAGAACCTCTTTCATTGTGTAGTTATCTAAATATTACAGATATTTACTATAATAGGCAATATTAGTTTTAAAAAAAGAGCCGACAGCGGGAAATGCTGACAGCTCAACTACACAACTTAATTATACAATGAAATCCTTTTTTATTCCAAAATTATATCCTATTTTATATTTCATTGTTAACTCAAATCTCATAAATCTAGATTTGTATATGGCAATCTGTTCCACATTTGCTATAATCATATATGGAATATAACTTCTAAGCTGGTGCAGCGGAAACTGCATCGGCTTTTTTTATGTATCCCGCCCGGTGTGTAAAGCCGGACGGGTGCAAAGAGCACAATAAAGGTTTAATCTCCTACACTGTGCTTGAAACCTTCTTAATCGTTATTGACTTAGCTAAATGTACCCCATTCATCCGCTCCGACAGCGCCTGTCACACTATCCCAAGTGTTGTACGGCAGCCACCATGTTTCACCATTTTGCTCGTATTCGATCCATACAAATCCACGGCCTTGACCATCCTCTGATCTTAACAGGTAATCGTAATCCACTGAATAACCCGGATAGCACCAGCCACCTTCATTGTCTGCCAAAATATATGGCCCGACACTGCGGCTCATAATACGCTCACTACCGACAGTAAATGTGCCCTTCGCCTTAATATATTGAGTACCGTAATCATTAGTTTCCCAATCGCCAATAGTATATGGTGTCGCTTTTTCTTTCGCTGCGCCTTTAGCATCTCTAAGCTCCAACACCTGACCGATTTTTAGTGTCGTCGGATCAGCGATACCATTCCAACTTGCAAGATCTTCAGCAGTGAAATTTTCAGTGGCAGCAATACTATAGAGAGTGTCACCTTGTTGCACGACATAAGTTTCAGGCAGAGCTTCGTCTTTGCCTTCCCCAACTTCAATTTGACTGGATTCACCGATCAACTTTTCGCCAGTCGCCAGCGCATATTTCGGGCTGTACACACTGCACTTCTTCCACTCATAACCCGGGTACGCGCTATGCGGGAACATGCCACCCATCGCGATATTATCTTGGTCCAGTGCATTGTTTAGATCTGCAAAGGATGCCATTGCTGCATCTGTCAGTTCCTCTTGAGTATAGTCCCCTGCAATCAGGATGCCCATGGAAAGGTCATTACTGTTACCGACATGATACCCAACAATAGGCAACGAGTGATTATAATGGATCACGGCTCTCGGTCCGTCTGGCGTGTTGATGATGTTATGCGGCTCAATCGAAAATTTGTAGCCGATACACGGCCAGTCATGCGTATTCACATGATAACGGGCAAAGGCTTCAGTCGTACTCCCCGCCAATGTGGAGAGTGTCGCACTATGATGGACACCTCTTTCAAGCTGCGCAATCGGTGTTTGATAGTGCGGTGCCGCCCATCTCGTACTTTCTGCAAGCTTCCCTCTCATATCTACCAATTGTGGTAGGTTCTCAAATGCGTATCCCACAGTATCATTTCCTTCCTCTGTATAGTTATTTACGTCAATGCTTAATGGATCAATGCCGCTGCAGACGAATGTTTTTTCATCCGCAATATATCCCTGTGGCTGTGTCTGAAAATGCAGATGGCTGCTCATTGGATTATTGTAATAATTCGTATTCGATTGATAACCCAGTATGTCGCCCTGCTTCACTTCATAGCCTATTTGCACTTGGAGATTTTTACAATGTCCATAAATGTACTGATAGTCTCCTTTATGGTCCGCTAACACGATTGTGTCACCGAAATTTTCTCCTTCTCCAGTACCGGCAACGATGACTCCATCGACTACTGCCGGTAGTTCTGCGCCTTCCTCATCGCTTAAGTCATAGGCTTCGTGTTTACCGCCACAATAGGAATCATGATAGATTTTCTCTCCGCCCGGTCCATACTCCCAATAATCACGGTCGCCCCAATCTTTGCGCGGACCGTCCGGGTACCATTCTCTGTATTCATTTGGATCGCTTGTCACTCGGAAACCTTTTGCTTCTAAAAATTCAATTGGATTCATTGATTCACCTCATTTTTCAAATTAAAAAGACACCCATCACTGGATGCCTTTATGCTTATCTTCTTTCAGTTTTTTAGTGACTGCAGTACCGATTCTGCCCTCTTTCGATGTCGGCATATTCTTATACCAGGCAATCGTACCGAGCACAATATTATATCCCAATGTCAGGAACGCCTCTAAATTGTGTCCCTCAAATGGCAACGGGCTGTAACCAAACATGATTAATCCTTGATTGATGAACCCCAGTGCTAACAATGCGAGCACAATCCATGATGGCTTACTGGATACCTCTGAATACTTTTCTTCCGTCATAATCACCCTCCTTTCCAATTTAAAAGAGCGCACCCGTAGGTACGCTCCATGATTAAATGAACCATTTCGTTATGCGTTTGACATTATACTTTGCAGCGAATTTTCCCGCCCCGCCGTATCTATTGCATTTACGACCATAGAGGAAACAGCTTAATGCATCCCACATTTTTATCACCCCCTACATATAAGCATTGAAAAATGCACCCGCGATGATCATTAGTATGCCAAGGATGAGCGCCCACATCTGATTCTGCGCGCGGTCTGTTTGCTTCCCCGCTCGCTCTTCCGCTTTCTGAGCATTTTTGACAATGGTGTCCAGTTTACTATTGATGCCGTTAGTAAGGATGTACTGCTCTTTCAATTCCTCCCGCAGGTCAGTCCCGCGTTGCTTTGATTCTTTATCTACCTGTTCGATTTCCTCTTTGCGCCGGTCAATGCGCTCATGAATCTCCTTTAAGTCGCTCTCATACCGTTTGAAGTTGAAATTGTTGTTTTCAATCGCCACTCACACCCCTTTCCGCAAAATAAAAGAGCCTCACTCTTATTGAGTCGGCTCTTCGGTCGCTCCTGCTGCCGGTAGTTCTTCAACAACATTCCCCTCAGCATCCAGCTTATCTGTCTGCGTCCCTCGTCGAAGTACGGAATATTCATAATGATCTCCCATAAACCCGGCAAGCGTATTCTGCAGATCTGCAATCTGTTGCGCTTCTTCGCGTGTCGAAAACTCTTTTGCTTGGCCAAAATCATTTACGGGCCCAAACGTACCATTGAACGTATTGTGTCTGACCAATGTTTCTTCATCCGAATTGGTATTCACTCTAGTAACAAAATACATAGTCTCTTCTCCTGTAAATTTAGTCATAATTATTCAACCTCCTGATAGTGTGCTTCTTCTACGTTATTGGCCGCATCTGTATCTTTTAAATCATTGTTGCCCTCTTCGTCAAAACCGTCTTCGAGTACGTCAATCAGATAATCATGAATGGCCGCATCCGATGGCTTACCCGGCTCCCTCTCTGTATTGATCTCATGGGGGTAGTCGAGCAGCACAGCATACAACGGATGCATCATATGCGCATATTCCGTCATGTCGATGACAACATCTTCTTTGAGCAGCGTTTCCAGTTCCTCATTCTGTTTTTCTGTGTCATCCGGATGCTCTGATTTCACTTCTTGTATATCAGAATAGAACTCCTGAAATTTCTCGGATGCTTTTTTGAGCAGTTTCTGCCTTGCTCTGTTTTCACTGCCTTTGAGTTTAAGCTTCGGCAGATACTCTACAATCGACTGCACTGAACCGTTAATTATCTTCAATTCCATTGATAACACTTCCTTTTCTGTATTAAAAAGAAGCGTTCGCTTGAACGCTCCTGTGGTGCTTTAGCCATTAATCCACGCACGACCAGTTCTTATTTGCACTGTATTCGCACTCGTCCCACCAATTCGGTAGAACTCAAGCTGCACAGCTAGACCGCCGTATGTCGGCCGACCTAACGGAACATCGATTTGGAATTCAGTCGCCGGATGGTCTCGGAACACAAGCACGTCATCTTTAATTACATCATGAATGGTAGTCCCCGAGGGTTTATTGATAAAACGCACCACAACGCCCATGTATGTGGAGGTGTCGGATGCGTTGTACCGTAAGCTCGCACTGAAAGCGATGGACAACCATCTGCCCGCATGTTCCGTGTACCCAACTTCAAAGGCCTGTGTGCCGCTCATTGACGTATTATAGTTCATGCCATCAAAAGTAACTGTTCCTGTTGCAGACATGAACGGCTTGAAGAATACCGGTACACCAAATTCCGGAATACCTTGGTTTATATAAAGCACACCATCTGGTCGCATGATGGACAAGCCGCCTTTAACCTCGCCCATGCTGTTCATAACTGTGGTCAAGTTCGCCTGTACAGCATCAATGGTTATTGCTTCCAAATCTCGTACATTTGCAGCTTTGACTGTCAGACGGTCGATAAAGGCTTCGTCTGCTGTGAGTCTATCGAATAACGCTGTGTCCACATCCAACCAGTTTGATTTAATAATGTTTGATGTGAATATTTCAGATGTAAGACTCCTTATGTCGGCATATACTGCATCAATGCTCATCGCTTTTATTTCATTTGAGAATAGAGTCCTTGCTACAAGTTTATTGATTAGCGCATCGTCCACTAATAGTTTCGTGGCATCAACAACCCCTGCTCCTAGCATATCCGTTGTAATCACACCAGATTTAAGGATTGCCGTCTGCACCCTGCCGAAGTTCGCTTCAATAGCGCTCAAGCTCACCGCAGTAACTTCATCAGCGAATATCTGTCTAGCCATTAAATAATTTAATATCGCATCTGCGCCATATAAATGGTCAACGGTAATAGTATTGACATCAATGTGTTTCCCCTTGATAAAATCGATGTCTGCTGTATTTGCAAAAATGGAAGCGAAGTCTGCCGTAACCGCACTAACTGCGAGTGCTTCAATATCCCCGGCAACGGCTAAATCGGCGGTAATCCGCATTTCTTCTGTGACCACATCGATCGTTCTCGGAGACACTTTGAAAATACTTGCGAATTCACTGTCGCCTAAATAGGTACTGCCAATTTGTACGCCAGATGTCCCGACATAGACACCTGATTGTTTTACGTACTCTCCGGAAATCTCCTGTACATCCAAGCGGATAGACTCCGCAAGCTGTTCCACAGTGGACACTCTGCTGACGACTTCACTCATGTTTTGCGAATTGTCCAACTGGTGGAATAACCATCGAGTGCGACCGGTTGTTGTTAAATAAGGCAAGCGTATCTTAAATGGCTGATAGCCTCTTTCGTTGTTGACTAAGTTTGCACCGATTCGAATCATCCCTAATATATCTCTATCGGGCGTGAACTTTATCCAATATCTCCTGTATTGAGCGTATAAAAAGATGTTATTATTCGTTCCATCATCCTGTATTGCTTCGAAGTGAATCGGTATATTTGTTCCGACGGCATCATCAGGACTAGCTATTATATAGGTATAGTCCATTTTCTTAACACCCAACGTCTGAGCATCGAAACTCAAGGTGTACTGCTGACCAGCTTCGAACTGTATTTCTTCAGTAAACTCTATCCACCCTTGATAAGGAGTTGCATCGTATTCATAATATGGCACATCTTCGTCAGTTTTAATTGAACCGTTCCAATACTTAATTTGAGACGGCTCATCAAAACGCGACCCTCGCAGTAAGTTGTATTGCCACGTGTCGATATTCGCCACGGTGTTCGTAATACTGTCGAACCGTTGGTCGATGTTCGTAAACTCCTGTAGGTTATCCTCGTTGTGCCGCGCCACTGTCGTTTCAATGCCGCCCACATCAATGACCAACTGCGCCAGTTTATCGCCCTGGTCGCCTGTTTCCGCAACGAGCGCATCAATCCGGCCGGCTTCCACGTTAAACTCCGTAGTCAAACTGGACAGCTTACCATCCACTGTGGACAGTTCAGTCACAAGCCCCGAAATCCCATCCGCATTGATACCGATATCTGTTTGAGCAGAGGATAGCCCGGATTCTGTTTTAGATATACGGGATAACGCCGTTGTGATGCTTTCAGCGTTTGCTGTGGTTTCGGCTGACCATTTCGTAATGTCTCCGTCATGCAGTTCCGTCTTGTCTAATAGCGACTGAATGGATTGAGCGTTTGCGGTTAGCGTATTGCCGTACTCCGTGATTTTATTGTTTAACGGCAGTAAGTCCGTCTGTTCCAGTTTTGCGGAAAGTTTGCCTTCGACGAAATCAATCTGCTGATTGAGCGTGCTGATTTTCGCTTCGGTTTCTTCTAAAGGGCGCTCCCATGATGTAGACATAGTGCCTTCTTCTAATTGTACTTCGACTTCAACCGGAAAATCTGTTTCATAACCAGTTAACGGATAAAATTTACCGTTCAAAGATACGGATTCTGGTGGTGCTTTAAATCGCAATACTTTATTATCGTCTGACCACATACCGTTGATGAAAGAGACTTCATTTCCTTCTGAATCTAAAAGTGTAAATCTGTCATGCATAGCCACGCTGAAATGGAGAATATAATTTGTATCAGGTTTTAAATTTGATATTTTTTCATAACTACTTTCTCCCACACCATCTACTCGCGTGATAATCAAAGCGCCATTATCCGCAACTCCATATGAATAGCTATTATCTTTTACATATTCTTGTGCGGAAAATAAATTCCGTCCTCCAACCTCAATCCCTTCAATGCTCGCTTTCGCATCGTCAAGCTGTTGTTGCAACTCCGTCCGTGCCGTACTCAAGTCACCGCTCACATCGCCCAAGTCCGACCGTAAAGATTCAAAATCACTTTCCACATCCGCAAACTGTTGCGCCAGTGTTTGGGTTTTGTCTCCAAGGAACGTGTCGATGTCCATTATGTCGGATGTGACTGAATCATAGAGCTGTTGGTGTTCCGTTTCGAAAGCATTCAGATTAGTTTGGACAGCATCCGCTTTCGCTTGCGCTTGAGTGTCTGCGTAATCTTTCGCACCTTGGACTTTCATGTTGTAGTCGGATTCCATTTCAGTGCGGGTTGTACTGATGGTGTTGTTGATCTCTACTGTCGTTTGTTGTAAATTCTGATTGGCAGCGTCAATGGCGTTCTGTTTCGCTGTGTTGATATCCACTGTCATCTGATTCCATTCGGCGTCAAAGTCCGTTCGCATCCGCACTTCGGCGGCTTGGATGTTTGCATTGGCGTCGATGACGGCTTGTTGATAGGCGTTATCTATGGCTTCTACCTGTGCATCATATCGAACATCAAAATCTTCTTTCATTTGTGTAATAATTGAGCGACTGTCATACTCTACACGATTAATTTTCTTATTCAAATTGAGTTTAGCTTTATCTTGTTTGAAATGCTGATAATCACCCAAGTCAACCTTTGTAAGATTGTAATCAAGTAAATTTATTTCCAACTTCTGGACTCGGGCACTTTTGACAATATCGACCTGTTTATAGAGAATGCCAACTTCATCGCCCAGGTTAAGATGACCAGTGTTTGCTATGGTCGTTTTATAAGCAACCTTTGGCACACAATTTTGAATAACATAGTTATAGGTAGAATGAGCAAGTAGTGTTTTGTCTTCAATATCTTCGAATATTGCAACGCCAATTCTGGGCTTAACAGTACCGTCCGGTTCTACATATCCATATTCAGCAGTTGCTGCAGGAATTTCGATATAATCTTGTCCGGCAGGTTTTGTGATACCATCTTTGGACCATGATATATCAGCAAATCCAATTCTTCTGCCATAGCCATCACCAGATTCCTCGCCTCGGCCTCTACCTATGACTGCAGTAACTACTTCAGCTTCTGACTGCTCTTGACTGATAGATAAAAGATTAGTGCCATAGTTAAAACGTTTGCCTGTCCATTTACCTAGCTTCGTTTTAACGTAGAGATCTTTGGAGATGATTTTCTTACCATCAAAATTGAGACCATAATCAATTTCAACATTCCATGTTTCAATAATTTTCTTACGGGCTTCTACAGGTGTTTCATAGTAGAAATTGCAGTCGAGTCGTTCAGTGACATCATAGTCTTTCACATACCAACCGATCGGATTGAACGCTGCATCTACTGCCGGCTTAACCTCAGAATCAATGAAGCGCCTGTCTCTGATAACTTCACTCGCTTTGGCTTCATCAAAGAAGATATGAATGCCTTCGACAAGTAAGTTTTCATTCTCAACTTTTCTGGAATGAATCTTATAGAGCTGGAATAGATTATTCTGATCAAAGTGACCGATGAAGGTGGCATCGTCAAATTTCTTTTTGTGATTGTAAAACTGTCCCTGATTTGACCAATAAAAAAGTGGCAACTCAACATTGACTAGATATAGTCCATTGAGCTCCACTGTTTGATTGGCATCTATAAAGTTGTTATCAGGAATCATGCCTTGCAGTCGCTTTGATTTATTAAATAGATAAATCATAGATATACACCCCTATACTTGATGATCATACTTTCAGGTGTTGGTGTAACTACAATCTGATCTCCATCATTTATAGTGAAATCTTCCCAATCAGAAGATAGGTACATATCACTTTTCATATCTTCTGTACCTCTTAGTAATTCATTCTCATACACATCTATGGTAACTGGACCATAGACACTACCATCTATATTAATTGTCTTATCTGTTGTGGTATTTCTAATCGATATTTCGGTTGTAGTCGGACTAAACACTATATCGATAGTTGGTTTGACCGGGTACTTAGTATCTACCGAAAGAATAGCCGTATTGGTGTAGTTGATTATTCTTTCTTCTGTGTACTTATACGAATCATGACAAATGAAATCAAAGTCGATGATTTCCGACTTCTTGTATCCGCTTGTCTCCCCCTTAGATACAAAAGCCCCATAGTAACTCATTCGCTCATCACTGAATGAAATCACCTGGGGAATTCTACTATCAAAATGCTTATTGATCGACTCCATTAGTTTAATAAGGTTCAAATGAGAATCCGATTTAATTTTCATACGAATTTTTAAAGGTCGAGGCTTCAAAAACTTGCCTTGATTCAGAACACCATCTCGTCCGGGAGTATTCGTATTTTTCACTTCATACTCAGTGAAATCCCGGCCGATTACTTTCAGTGTTCTCACTTCATTATTTCCACTCGTATAAACTTCATCAAGTTTCACACTATCAACAATTGTTTGAACAGAGGAAGCACGGGGTGTGCTTGGCTCTGTGGGTTGTATAAATTTAATGATTAAGCACCTCCGTATACTTCTTCAAGATTGCTTTCATCCACTTGCCTATTCGTGATGTCGTTAACGTGAGCTTTAAACGTCCTGTTACCCATGTTCAAGTAAATCACCGCAGGCTGTTTGTTCAATTTCACTGTAGAATTAAACGCTTCGCCGATATGCATAGAAGCTTGTTTCTTGATCGCTCTGAACGTGTTAGACAAACCAGTAGGCCGTGGTGCTACCAGTGAAGGAGCAAAAGCCTGTGTCATTCTTCTGGCAACATTCCCTACAGAATCAACTGCTTTATTCGCATCTTTATCGATACCAATAGCCAATCCTTGGGATGTGTACTGACCGATCTCTTTAAATACTTTGGATGGCGAGTTGATACCGAGTAGGGATTTAGCCGCATTTAGAGCGCCTGATACCATCCCGGTAGCTGCATCAACTGCATTTTGTGCTGCGCCCTTAATTCCGTCGACCAATCCCATTACCAAGTCTCGACCAGCTGTTACGAAATCTCCGACAAAACTGAGCGCTGAACTAACCATTTCACCGCCAAAAGAAACTACAGCACTCACTGCATTCGATCCACCTGAGACTATAGCAGATACAAAATTCGCCATACCTGAGATGATATTTGAAACGAGCTGAGCCGCAAATCGGACGATTGTACTGATGGCTGACGATACAAAGCTAGATAATGCCGAAAGCGCACGAGCTCCACCACTAATAATATTCATTACAAATTGAGCCATTCCTGTGGCAATACGCACTACAATTTGAGTCGCAAATCGAACAATTGCAGCAATACCTCTTGCTACAAATGAAATGGTCGCAGATATCGCTCTTGCGAATCCTGAAGCAAGTGAAGCAACAAATCTAGCTGTTGCACTTACAATCGTACTTACTAATCGAGCACCAAATGAAATCATCCGAGCAAGTGCCTGAGCTATAAAACTACCGATCGCTACAAGAGAACGTACAAGACCAGTCCCCAGAGCTGCAGCAAATCGAGCCATTCCACCTACAATATCACTTACTAAATTTGCTAAAAATATACCAATTTTAACAAGCCCTGATGAAACAAAATTCGTTATATGTGCTAAAGCTCGAACGAATCCAGTGAGCACCACAGTCGCTATTGCGGACATAGCTGAAGTGAATATCCCCTGTCCTTGGGAACGGAAGAAATTAAACCAACTAATAATCGCATTGACTTGCTGTGATATGAAATTCGTAATAAAGGTCCACGCCGTATTAACCATGTTTCTGAACCATTCAACATTCTGGTAAAGCATGATGAACACTGCAGATAAAGCAGTCAAAACACCAATTACTATACCAACTGGTCCAGAAAGTAATACCATTGCCCCTCTTAATAAAGCCATTACACCCTTAACTAACATTGATTGAGTAAACAACCTAAAAAGCAAACCTATAAATGGTGCTATTACTTTAGTGACTACTAGAATCGCTGGTACCAACATCATGAAAATACCTGATAAAGTGCCGATGACTCCGATGATCATTCCAACAATCGGATGTGTTTTTAATATTTCAGCAGCCCAACCACTAAAAGCTGTCATAGCCGTAAGCACTTTTGATGCTAAAGGCGCTATTGCAATACCGAAGTTTACAATCATCCTCACGATATTACCGATTAAACTTATAAGCGTTGGGCCATTCTGTTGAACATAATCAATGAATTGTTGGAAACCGTCTGATTGTTTAATCGTTTCAGACCATGTTCTAAAACGCTCCATCATTTGCTGCAAGCCATTGAGAACAGTTGTACTATTTTCTCCAAATGCAGCAAACAGATTGATTACACCTAAGAAGAAATCACCAAATATCTTACCGATGACAGGCATGTTCTCTTGAACAAAACTTATAAATTCATGAAAACCATTCTGTTCTGCCATTCTATTTGCCCATTCAGAAAATCGAGTACCTAGATTATTAAACCCTCGTGCTACCCATTCAATTAACGGCATGGATGCGTTGACCATATCGACCAATCCTTGACCGAAACGGCCTACACCACGGATGATGTTCTCGAATACAGCGACTCCTTTAGTATTCATGTTGTCGAAGAACCTGAGCATTGTTGGGGATTCCATGATAAATGCCTTAAACTCATTCGTCATTCTAGTTACTGAAGCAACAACACCATCAATAAATGGAACCATCTGCATCAATGCATGATTGGCAGCATAAATACCCTGTCCCATCGTTTGGAAAATTGTATCCATCTGTGAGTCTACTATGCCATTCCATGATGCTTTTATCGTATCCAGCGCTTTTGTAAATCGATTGGAAGCTTCAGTAGCTTCAAACGTTTCACTGTTGTATCTTGATAAAACAGAAGTAACCAGTCCGCCATAAGCTGCGGCGCCCGCTCCTGCAATACCTAACGCACCTACGAATGCCAGAATATTTCCAGTCATCACACCGATTGAATTCCCAAAAGCCATGGCTGCACTTACTACACCAGAGATGATTGGAACTAAAGCACTGAAGGAGGCGATCATTGAACCACGGATCACATTTCCAATGACTATACCAACAGAAGATATCATCTTAGCCAAGCGCATGAGTTCTAATTGGAAATTATCGTTCATACTACCAACTTCATTGACAAAATTTCTTAAGTTTTGTCTACTTTGACCGAAATTAAACTTTACGTGCTTCACAATTTCTTTTGCTGAAAAACTTTGAGCAAGTGCTTTGGCAATGAGCAAAGATCTTCTGAAGCCGGATATCTCTCCATCGATTTCAGCGTCATATTCTTTACTAGTGAAAGCCTGCATTGCTGATTTGGCTGCTGCAAGCTGTCGCCGCAATGGAGATACATCACCGTCTATTTTAGTATCCTCAACAGATTTAGCTGTTGTTTCAAAGCTACGCAATGTCTGTTTAGCTGCCTTTATGGCACCTCTGAACTTACTTATATTCGCTTTTACATCAGCTTCAATACTATAATTTGCTTCACCGGCCATTAACACACCTCCTTATTGATTATTAAGCTGTGCTGTTGCGTTTAGTATGTGATCTAAATCTTCATCTTCTACGTCATCTGTATCTACATTTTGGACATCTTCCGGTTCAATCGGCAGTCCATTCCATACCTTTTCATTAATACGCTCATAGTTGAAGAAGTCTTCAAGGGTTCCATAGATGTATTGTTCTTTCGGCTCTGTTTCAGAACCAACATTTTCAGTCACAGCTGCATTACGGATCAGCATAGCCAATTCATGCGCATCCCTTGTCCGCTTCAATTCACGGTGCATATGGGCATAGTCGCGCATGGTATATTCTTTCAGTGTTGTCATCTCGACTTCTTCTAGTGTCTGATATCCCAGAAAAGCAAGGCCATGAACATATAACTGTTCATATGGATCAAGGATTACGCCTCGTCCATCTCCTGCATTTCCTCTTTCTTCTTCTTGTCCTTTTTCGTTTTCGCTTTCACGTAGTCGTCTTTCATCTCGTCTGGAATAAGGGTTGCCGTTGACGGTCGCTTCCCCAATTCTTTTAAACACTCTTTACCAAATGCTTCAAGCCCTTGATTCAGCTCAATTTCATCCAGGATATCCATGACATCTTCATCATTTGGTGGGTTCTTGTGATGGGAAAGCCCCGCTTTTAAGATTTGACCAAGCGCAACAATGTTACCGAGGTCCAAGTTTGGCGCAAGCATACGAATCCCTTGGCCGACACTCATCTGTTCTACTTCAAGCCCCAATGCTCTATCGATTGTGTTCAGACACTTCAGGCCGAAAGATAATTCAAGTTCTCTATCGTTAAAATTTACTGTTAGGTTTGACATTTAAATTTCTCCTTTGTAATAAAAAAATAAAGAGCGAAATTAATCGCTCTCTGTATTAAACGCCTGTTGGTGCATTCATGCCTGCAGCTAGACCATCATCCGCAGGATCAGTTGTCAGTGGCTGGTGGAAACCGTAAGCTGCACGATTTTGTGCAATACCTTCTGGTAGGCTCATCCAATCCTTGGCGCGTTTATATTCTGTTGTGAATTCCCAATCATATGAGACGTTTGCTCCAACTTCACCTTTTTCTTCATGCTTAGTGAAGTAACCTTGTCTATATTGCGCGCGATACTGCCCTTCAGGGTTCACGTTCTTTTTGTTTGTAATCCAAATTTCATACGGCTCTTCTTCTACTACGGCATCTTCTATTGATTCAGCAAGTGAATCTTCTGTATGGTAAAGCGCTGTCCCGGACACAGTGTTTTCTAATGCTTCACCACTGGAAACAGATCCGTCTGTCGTATCTTCACTTTCACGACCACGCTCTGCAGACACAGTCACTTCTTTAACATTCATCAGTTTAGTTGCGTCCTCTACAGCGCCAAGTGGGCGGAGAAGAACTGCATAATCTTTACCTTTTAATACTGGCATGTCTTATTTCACTCCTTTTTAAATTACATTGTATTCAGCAATAATCGTGCCGTGATACAGTGCATCATTTGTTGTCGTATCTTCTGATACCTCTTCATTGCAGCTTTGACATTCAATTTGATATGAAACCAATGAATCATAACTCAACAGCATCAGTTTCAACTGAAACATGATCAGTTCAAACGAGCCGTAATTCGACATCAAGGCAAACACTTCCAATCGCATCGATAAGTCACCCTGGAATTGATCCACTGATTCCCGAATCGTATTATCTTCTGGAGGATGAATTTTCACAAAAGGATAACTATCTATGTTATTCGCGCCACTTGCTGTCACTGTAAGAAAGCCTTTATCGTTACTTTCTTTAAATACTTGATCGTATAATTCTCGGGAAGGTGATTTAATGTTAAACACCTCTATTCTACTAATCGTCTCAGATCAGCCTGGAATTGATTCTTAACTACTTTATATGCAGGGAAGATGAACGGCGCCGCTTCCATGAAACGGGTACCGTATTCAAGGAATCCTGAATGGCCACTTTGAGAAATGATTTTGTAAGACATCGGAGCAATCCGCTCCATAGTGATATTTCTCACTGTAAAGCCGGTCGCATATCCTTTATTGAAAGCCGCCACACCGTATTCTTTGGCATACATCGTGAATTCAATGGCATTGTTCTTCGTAATTTCATCCACATCATCCTCGATATTGTCTTCCATCTCATCAAACTTCTTCAGTAACGCGTCGATACCATCTAGTTCCATTCGCTCACTTCCTCTACGTAAGCCACAGAACGATTGTGAGGAACAAGTTTACGCACCTTATATTGATTGCCTTTAATCTTCAAATGTGTAAATCCGGTTACCTTACGGTCGAAATGGACCGTATTGATATCCCGTTCCACCTCTCCGAAAGTTGAACTCACCTTTTCAATCGACATCGGCATATGCGTACAGGGCACATCTGATTGAATCAACACAAAATTGGCGACATTCTTTCCGGTGGCAGGATCGTATCGTTCTCCTTGCTTAAGATATAAATTCGCACGTTTGTCGTATCTCATTAATAAAAGCCCACCTTACCTTTTTTATTTCGGGGTTGGTAGGCTTCTATTTGTTTACGGTACGCACGGAAATCATCGTCATTGAATGTCATGGACCTGCCTTCAATACTTTCTGACTCCATGCCTTCATTACCGATTCTGTTATATCGCATAATTGTAACTTCAACGACAATATCCTGCATTTCAACAGGCAGCGTTTCAACTTCAACAGGGAGAAATGACATCAATCGTCTTTCCGTCATACCAATAATCAGGTTCAGCGTTTTATCCTGGGTTGTATCAGTGAGACCAATTAATGTTTTTACATCATCGAGTGCTGCCATAAGCGCCACTCCTATTCAGTTTCTGACTTAATCTTTTGAATGATCTCGTCATTCGTCATTTTCTTATCCGCTTCTACGCCCAGGGCTTCTGCTTCTTCAAGCAGTTCATCTTTTTTCATTTTTGAATAATCAACAGCACCTTCTTTTTCTTGCTGAGCTTCATCAGTGCCTCGTTCAATACCGTATTGTTCATAGTCTGATTCTTCCAACTCAGCAATAACTGGACGCTGCTGACGATTGTTACCCTTCAGTAGCGATTTAATACGTTCTTCAGTTGGTTTCAACCCTTCTCTTGGATAGAGATCTTTACCAGGTTCATAGCGCTGATTATCATCTTCCAAATCCGTAATCACCTGAGTTACTTTATATAATTTTTGCTCTGACATTTAAACCACTCCTATATTTTATTGAAAAAAAGATACCGGAGATTAGACTCCAGTATCAGCTAGCGGCATCAGTTTCGCGAAAGCTTCATCTTTGGCAATTAGTGTTGCAACATCCATTGTTACACGCAGCGCAATCAGCTCTTGTTCGTAAAGGTTAACAGGGGTACCGTCCGCATTTTGAATCGTAGAAAGTTGTGCTTCTTCTGAAATTTTGTAATGAATGTTATAAGGGATGCCATAGAATAGTTTGTCGAAATCACCCGCATAAAGTGTTCCTTTTTCCATACTTGAAGATTTGAGATCTACTGCTTGAATCCCATCGATAGTATTGGAAGTGCGGTCATACAATGTATTGCCTTGGGCATCAACAGAATTACGAAGTGCAGATTTGTTTTGACGCTTAGAAATGAACGCATTCGCTTCAAAGTCCTGATCTAATAGTACATCTTCAAGTGCAAGAAGATTGTCTCCATTAATCGGACCTTCGACAACTTGACCTGTAGCCGTCACAGCAGAATCAATCGATTTAGGGAACGGATTATCCACACCGAGGATTGTAGCTTCATCCACTTTTTTATAAATCGCTTCAGAAATTTGTGGCTTCATTGCTTCAAAGAATTGTCTGTATGTGTAGTTCAAATATTCACGGGAAGCAAGGACAATCGTTGCAACCTTTTTCGTTCTCATATTGGCTTTAATTGTAGTCGGTTTAGTAGTTTGGATCTTTTTACCTTCTCCAACCCAGTAAGCGCCAGGCTTGTCTGCCCAAAAAGTAAAGTTTTTCTCGGATTGGCCTTCCATTTCTTGTACAACACCCAGCTGGAATACTTTAGAATTCTCAAGCACATCCGTTAGAATCGGCTCATTAAATTCATTCAGTAGATCTCCCTCAGGTGTTTCATGCATCATGACATTGTCAGGGTTAAACGTTTGACGTGCTGTATCAGCAAAGTGCTGCAGATTCAGTTTCAAGTAATTTTTTGTTTCTTTTTTATCAATACTCATATCATTGCTCCTTTATTTTATAATGCGTTTCTCACGTGCTAATTGAGTGATGGATTTACTGTTCTTATCATTTCTAAAATAACCAGCTCCACCACCCACAGGCGTATCTTGACGCGTCACTTCTTTCACGCGATCATTCACTGCCTGCTCAAAGTCATTTTTGATATTAGAGATTGTCTCTTTGATCTCTTCATTGGATTCCAAAGTGACCAGCGTTTGTGCAAATGATGTCGGCAGCCCCTCATCCTTTAGATCTTGAGTCACCTGAGTTTCAAGTGCTTGGAGGTTCAACTGACGTTCACGATCCGCAAGCTTCTGCTCTCGGTCCTGAAGATCTTTGTCTTTCTTTTCTTTATCAGAGAGTTGGGCGTAATCAACAGCCTTCTTGCGTTCGTCCTCAAGTTTTTTCTGTAAATCTTTATCCCATTGCTTTTGCTTTTTGTCGAGGGCGTTCTGAACAGCTCTACTGATTTCTGAATCAACTTGCTGTCGAGTGTAGGTTGTATCGTTGCCTTCTCCATCACCTTCACCGGATGGATCGTCATCTGAACCGCCACTCTCACCGTTACCACCTTCAGCAAAGTGCTGCAGATTCAGTTTGTATGGCATTTGAATTTTCAAGAAATCTTTTAGTTTTTGTTCCATAGTTTAAGCTCCTATCCCGTCCACACATTGTGCTCAATAGTTCAGACCATAAAAAATAAGCCCCCTTCACGCTCACCAGAGCCCGCTAAGTGCTTATCCGTTATTATCCTACTGTATTAAGTTTTCATGCCCGAACAGTCATGTAGTTGAGACTTTTAGAGACATTCTCCAGGTCTGGTCAATCTATGACCATCAAGAAGGCTGGATCACCTTTTCCTTTCTCCCATATCGGGTACTGAAGTATTCAGGTTATCCTCACCCCCTTTAATCTTCGTTCTTCCAACAATGCGGTAGCAACGAATCTCTTCATCAAAAAATGCAATACTGCATTTCGTATAGGCTTTACCATCTTTGTCCAGGAACATCCGCTTATGAAGCTTCACTTCTAGTTTCATATTCTGTAGGTTTCACCACGCTCTCTGAAGAATTCATCACGCCAGTCATCTGGTGTGAGTAGATATGTCGCACTTCTGCAAAATGGATGCATCGGCGGCGCATTCACACCAGGCCTCATATCTTTAACTTTAAACGTTGAATGGTGCAACTTTCTACACGTTACAGTTGTCCGTTTGTCAATTTTGGCTAGATATCTATATTCAGCATCTTCGCCACTGTGTTTGATGTAATTAAGGCGCTGTGCTTCTGTCTGAACCCGGGCGACTTCAGTAATCAACAGCCGCTTGATGTTGTAGGTATTGGCATCCATTCTTTCTCTAACTTCTGCAATGGACTTGTAAGGATGTTCTCCACGGATCAAGCTGTTACGGATGATTTTATGCAGCTTCTTTCTTAATACTGCCTGATCACCCCATATCCGAGTGGACCAGGTTGCACCGTGGAAGGATGCACCCACGATTGCTTTTAGCATGTCATCGGTTACCATAACTGCTTCTCCAAGAATACCTGCTTGGCGTTCAAACTCTCGGATAATACTGGAAGATAAATGTTGTTCCATAATCACATACGCAGCACTTGTCATTGCGACAAGATGCGCATTCAATTGTGCTTTCAGAAGATACTCCCGATTCACTCGCATTGTGACGTTGTACAGTTTCAGTTTATATTCAGCAACTTCATCCAACTTACCCATTTTGCTATACCGACTAATAAGATCTCGATACTTTGAAATATCCACCCTATTAATCTTCCTGCGGGCCTTCTCCTGAGAGATACCTTCATTTGTTGCATAATTCCGGATAAAACGATCAATTTCAGCCTCAATATCTGCAGTGGTTGCTTCAATAATTGCCTCCAGTTGTCTAATGACTTCATCATCCAACATCTGCTCACGCTTTAAATTATCAGCTTCTCTTTGTTCCCAATAGCTGAGTGCCTCACTATTCTTTGCCATCGGTATCATCTACTTTGTCATTGAAGATATCGTCATCATATGCTTGTTTATTGGAACGCTTTATCTGCTCTTTTTCTTCATCAGCGACTTTTTTCTGTTCATCTTCAGCACTAGCAATAATTGAAGGGAACAACTTCATAAGTGTATTCTGACTAATTTCACCACCGGCATCTAAGTATGCTTTCAACTCCTCCAGCAGCGATTTCGGCAGATTACGAGTAAATGTGAAATCTAACGACCGTAGATCTGCAGCTTTGTCCAACTCTGAGTTGACTTGGGCAATGTGTTGGGCAAGCCTGTATCGTCTGCGCAGCGCTTTCTTGAAAAGCCCCTCCTTATTCACAGCATTTAATTCAAGCCCAGTTAATTTATACTTCATAGACTCACCGGACTGAGCACCGGCAAACTTTTCATCGGTGAGGTCCGGAGTATTCGTGAAGGTATGAATATCTGTTCTGATCCGTGACTTATATGCTTCTGAACCCTGGACATCGTACTGCTTATAGAGATACTTGGCATCCACTCTACCTTCTGTCACTTTACCTTCTGTATCCTCGTACTCCGCAGGCACCAGATGTAAGATGTTAGCCTTCTTTTGATCTGCAGCTTCCTTGGTGGTCATTTCCGTATTACCGCTGATATACAGCAACGCATCATTTAAATCGGTCATGTAGTTGGCTGTATCCGATTGGGCTTCGTCATACAAATCAATTTGAGTGATGACTTTCTCATAATCCCCCATGCGGTAAATATTGTTGCTGAATTCCGTAATTGGAACCTTGTTGAAGAAATGTGGCTTAGGCGGTTCATATTCAGTTAGGTTGAATCCTTCTTCGATGGAAGTTTTATGCTTATGATTATTTTTATCACTGATCAGTTCCGCAATAAAAGTATTCCGTTCACTTTCTTTATTGGTCATCAGTGGATAATATCGCACAGCAAGCAGCGAGTCCTGTTCTGCTTCATTGTTGTAGATGATAAATGTCTCAGTAACATCGCAATGGTATACACGTATTTGGTCTTTCTTATTTCTGTAGACGTATTCATAGGCTCTGCCATATTGAGAGAGATCCAGTCCGATTTCACGATTCAAGGTATCTATATCATTTAATTTGTTGAACTCATCCACAAAGTCCTGTGACTTTTGTTCAACATGGGAATACGTGATCGGCTTTCCTAAAAAGTACCCATTGATAAAATTACTGATATATCCGGCAAAGTCATGTGCAGCCCGATGATCCGATAAATGCGTCTCCCGTCTGCGGTTCGTCTGCATCACATTGGTATTAAACGCACGATAATAATTGTGTAGCAGCTTTAATCGCGGAACTTGCTTATTGTAATGGGTTTCGATAAAGGCACTGATCATTTCTTTGTCATTAAGCAGCTCTTCCGTTGTGCCATGATATTTAAATTGTCGATTGGCCCATTCATCATGGAGAATCGACTTGCCGTTATTGTATGTGATTGTTTCATCATCCACACCATGTTCAAATTCATTGGCTTTTAGCATTCTTCCACTCCTTATCCTGTAATGGATTTAACTGCATTGGCATTAACGCCTTTCTTCCGGCTTGCTCTTGGCAAATGGTATTTCTCCAGGCTGTATCTCAATGCATCCATCAAGTGATTGTTTTTATCTTCCGGCTTGTTCAGCCAGTTACCTTCGTTATCCTGCTGAAAGACATAAGTGTTCAGTTCTTCGATGGTATTTACACAGGACGGATGCACAATAATTTCAAATCCCTGCACAAATTGCACCCCGGCTCTGATTGAATCCGGACCCTTTATCGAAGCTTTCAATCCTTTCAGGCCCTTTCGCCTTAACTCGGATATTAAACGCTTCTCCTGTCCGTCCCCGATAATCTCAGCGTCTTCTAAACCTTTATTGATCACCATGTCGTATATTTCATCGGTATACATGGCTTTTTCATAATGTTCGTCATAGATGTATAGCTTCTTGTTCTTTACATCGATGATTGTGGAGCTTAGTGTCGTAGGATCATTTGTAAATCCGTAGTCCATGCCATGCGCTTTCTCCTGGATCTCTTTGAATTTCTTGTACCAGTCAAAATCAATGACCTTATGATTATCAAAGACAAGCCCTTCTGCAACGCCCCACTCTCCATCACAAACGATGCGGGCACGTCTTGGGTTGGTCCGATACAAGTCTTCCAATCGGTCAATATCGACCTTATCCAGCCACTCATTGACCCGGTAGGTCGTGGTGATGGCAAAGACATCTTTGAAGCGCGTCTTAACATCAAAGAATGCCCGTTTCAGCCAGTGTCTTTCACTCCATGGGTTAAATGTCACCGTGACCTGCTTGAAGAACTCTGGGGACTCATGTCGGCCCCGGATGGATTCAACGACTGTGTCGAATTTCTCCTGGTTCTCAATCTGATATGCTTCCTCAAACCAGGCCCAAGATAAAACACCCACATCCACAGAGATAGAAGTGATTTTCAAAGGATCATCAAGCCCTCGGAAAAGTATCTTCTGTCCGGTTGGGACATAGGTGATTTCTGGTGTACCATCATTGAATTTAAATAAGTGAGCAACCTTTAAACGATTGGCCGCCCACTTGAAGTCTGTATATGTCGATTGTCTATTTGTATTTGAGTAACGGCGAATGACCAACAGGTTAGCCCACTCATATCTCATAAGGCGGTATAGAAAGTTGATTGCGGTGGTCTTGGATTTCTTTGAACCACGGGAGCCTTTCACGACTCGATAGAAGGATTTGTTATGCCAGAACCGGTTATAGCCCTTACCGATGACTTCACTGACATTGATATCAACTGCTTCAGTCATCTAAAGGCACATCCTCGAAAAAACGAGGCATAGTGACATCCAACTCCTGTTTATCGGTCCAAAGTTTATAACGCTTACCCAAAAGCTCAGCTGCCTTTGTCCGTTGTGAAGTGTCAGAACGCCTCTCATGCCTTTGTACTTCACTTTCAAAATCACCGAGCGGAACAATCATCAACTCTTCGTCCTGGAGATCTCCACGCATCACAGAAGTGAGATATTCCATGACTTCCTGCTGATCTGCAACGGCTTTGCTCTGCAATTCAGCTAAACGCTCGTCAATGTAGGCTTTGATGTTGGGTTTTGTTAGGTTTTCAGCTCCTACAAATCTAGCAGTCTTATCACTATAACCCGCGTTTCGTGCAGCTTTAGTAGCATCACCCAACCGAATGTATTCATCAGCAAAGCGTTGCTGCTTTAGTGTCATTTTCTTTTTAGTCACTTCATATCTCACCTACTTTCTATTTTGTATGTATTTATTTGTTCAAAACTGATGCTGATTGCCACCTTTTCTATTGGAGGAGAGTTTATATGTGGATCAGTCACCAGTTTTCAGCAAACAAAAAAGACACCTCAGTGGGTGTCAAAAATTTAGGCTTTAATAAAATTACTATAAAAATTTAGATAGTTATCATCATTTTTAGCACTAGAACGTTTAAATTCATAAACATCTTCATCTATCCTATAAGAAAAAGATTGCAAATCGTGAGAGTAATGTGAACCTACGCTAAACTTTGTTTCTTTTTTTATTTTATCTAGTGATATGTCAGTAATTTTCAATTCCCCGTCAATACCACCGTCTTTTTTATGTGTATAGTCTATAATTCTTAATATTTTTGGATATTCAATTACAGCAACTTCATCATACTCATCTTCTTTATTGAGAATCAGTATTACATCATCTTCATCTAGGACAAGCCAATTTTCTTTGATTAGTTTCTGTATTCTTTCATATAAAACACATTGCTTCATTTCTCGCGCATAACTACCTTCTTCATACATCAATTTACTGTTTTTAAGAACCTTATCAAAATTACTCATTTAATCTACCTCCTATTGTCTGATAATTCCAATTATACCAAAAAGCCACCCGTAATGGATGGCTTTCTAACTTTAGGAGGTCTATATCAATGAGAACTCGTGCTGTGAGTGGTGTATGCCTCACCGTCCTCACCTTCCATTGTACAATTTGATACGTAACTCCACCTAACTTTTCAAGTATGTCAAGTTTGTCAAATGTGTTTAGTCTTTAAGTATTTCGCAAACCTCGTACATTACCTGATGTGCTCTTTGCCTAGAAACACCTGCTTCCTCTGATATATTTTGGTATGTCATACCATTCAATCTCATATTAAATATCATAGCCATACGTTCATCAGTGATACGATCCCAGCGATTTTGGATGTAGCGCGCTTTTGTTTCTAAACGGGATAGCTCTTTATCCATCTTCATTCGTCTCAGAGTGTCATTATGAACAGGATCACTGTTGCCACCTGCTGCTTTTGGCATTGCTGCTTCAATTCCGTATTGAGAGGTAGAACCACCACCAATTTCAGATTTATATTGTGCATTTAGTTCTTTAATTCTCGAGATGTAATATGGATAATTATTAATCAAATCCATAATCTTTTCTGTCGTATAAGTTTCAGTCGCATAATTCATAATTCAGCTACACCCCGTTTATAGTTTTTTGATGTGGTCAGCATCATTGTGGGGCAAATTCCCCAAAGTATTTACTTTCAGCTTCTTTTCTAGCAGCTACGGCTTCTTCGAAGGTTTTGTAGTTACCCAAGTGAATATATTTATTGTTCACAATAATTCTTGCATTCCATGTATTGTAATTTGGCACCCTTCTAACTCCTGCGACTCCCGATTTGTTGTTTCGTTGAATTTTAGAATTCCTGGCATTGTCAGACGGTGTCGCTAGTCTTAAATTTTGCTTTCTGTTGTCTAATGGATTCCTGTTTCTGTGATCTACAAATTCATCAGGGAAATCCATTAATAGCCTATGCAGCTTTATTATTTTTCCGTTTTTCCATCCAACGATATATTTGTCTTGGCTAACATGCCAATTAGTTGTTTTAAACAGCTCTAAATCTGGTTTATCAATTAACCCTACATCCCCATTCTTAAAGCACACTTCATAGTGATCAGATGTTTCAATAATTTTACATCCGTATTTTTCTTCAAATGTTCTTACTTTCCCATACTTACGGACTTCAAGATAATGCTTCCTGCATAATGGCATACCTTTTCTTATTCCTACAACGGCTATTGAAGAACCGCAGTGCATGCATTTTCTCTCCATAAAACCGCCTCCCTATAACTCTTTTATTTGTATCAGTACTTCATCTTTGTCCCCGTATTGTTTCTTCACGTTCAGTTCTACAATCTGTGAATCATCTTTGTATACTGTGTTATTCAGTGCATCCAGAACACCCTTAGCCAGGTTATCCAGATCAGGCTTCTTCTGGTACATCAATATGCCGTCCTGTATCGCTTTTAACTTCTTTTTGGTGTAACTCTTAGGTGGGGTATAAACGAATGTCAGGTAGACAGATATAGGACACTCGGCAATACTCAATCTGTTTCTATTCATGTAATTTTTAGCAGCCAATTTTACCAGTCGTTTATATGTCACACTCTGCCTGGAATTCACTGCTTTTGATTTCCCAGATGCCGTTTGATATACACGCGGTCTCGGCTGCGGCACTGCCTTTCCTTCGACTTTGAATTCAATCATGCTAAATCAGACTCTTTGACAAACACACCATCAATCATTTTTCCTTTTCTATCTTTGATCTCGTTGTAAGCCAAGTTTATGCAGTCTTCTATGTCTATATCTTTTTGCATCGCAAGAATAGTCATGACTACATACATATCGCCTAGAGCGTCTCTGAATAAATTTTCATTGCCTTTAGCCATCGCTTCGCCTAATTCTCCAAATTCCTCCACCAGTTTTAGCATCTGCTTATTTGGGTCAGCAGTGTGCAGGTTACGATCAACAGCCCATTGCTTTATTAAATCTGTAAAGTTTTCCATTCCGAAATGTGTCATTTATATAATCTCCTTTATAATCCAAATATCCAAAGTATTGTTTTAGTCGCAGCAGCTACGATGATTAATGTAATTGTTACGATGATGATGCATGCAATGAGTTGCGTGAATTTATCGTTCATCGTTTATCAATCCTTTCTTTCATCTCCACCATAACTAGCGTACACAGGAACAGCAGCAATATATTCAGCAACACGACGGCTGTGGTCAGTAGGGTAATCATGGGCGCTCACCACTTTCCGCATAAATTAATTTCATTTCACGCAATACGTTTGAATATGTTTCACTATAAATAATTGCTCTTGTTTGACTGCGTTTGCTTGTTTTTTCAACTTCATCATGAAAATCTCTCAACTCTTCGAACGCTTCCAAACTTTCATCAAACGCCTCCGCTTTTCGTTTAGCTGTTTTTAACTCTTGTAGTTCGCTTCTTTCATTCGATTTTAAGGGCCTTCTTTCTTCGCGCTCCTCGCAATGTTTGATTGCTTTTGATAGATATGGATAATCACTCATCCTGCTCACTCCTTATTCCGTATTCGTCTTTCATTATTTCAATATCATCCTTAACTTCTTCCAGCACCTTCAACTCTTGTCTTAAATCTTTATCACTCACCCCAGTACGTTGGACGTACATTTCTAATGCATGTTTGATAATGTGTTTCTTTTTATAATCTTTCATCCGAACCACTGCTCACCTCTGGTATTTTGTAACCGCTGGTTGATCAGCTGGCCTTCCAGATAACGAATGCGCTCCCTCAAATCACTGTTCTCCCGGGATAACTTCATCCGGCTTTCGCGTTCCCGTTTGATGTTTTCGGCTTGGATGTCTATGCGTTCCGGGTAATTACCGTTACATCTGGTTTTGTAGGTCATCAGCTCACCCCTTTAAAATTTTCAATTTGTTTCATCACTGCTTCTATTCCAATCTTGCGTATCTTTGGAGCAATGATGTTCTCAATTATCGAATCCATCAGAACGTGGGAATGTTCTTTGTCAAAGTCAATAGCATTTGGCGTCTTTATATCACTCATCAACTTTCTACCTGTCCTCATTTCGGTAACACCGAAACCAAAGACACCATCAGGACACTGGGGTATTAGAGCAATGTAAATACCATCAATCACATAAACAAACCCCACTTTAACTCTAAATCCATCCAACATTTGTACTCTCACACACCTTGAATGCAATGGTTTTTTAATCATTTAATCGGCCTCTCTTCAAATTTATTTTCTTTCAACCAAGCTTCATACTGCTCATAACTGACTTCAAAACTGTCATACGGTATCACGTCCTGGTATTTCCCTGGCAGAATCGTCACCTCATGTTGATGCGGTATGGCGAGTGCCACATGCTTGTTACCTTTGCGGATGTGCCAGCGGTTGCGGAAACCGGTTTTGCGTTCAGGTTTGTGGTCAGTATCAAAAATATTTAACTGTTCCACATCACTCCACCGCCTTGAAATAGCCTGTTTTTACTAACTGTATAAAGTAGTCCTCATGTATCGAGTCTTTCGCCGACCTGCCGTTTGTATGCCGGAATGCGATCTGATTATCCAGTGTGGAAGTCACTTCGATATAAGCTGTTGCGCCGTTTGGAAAGAGAAATGTAAAGTTGTCACCTTGCTGTATATTCATTGATAAGTCACCTCGTTTTCATTTTGGAATCCCATATCATCCAGATATTCGTCTAAGCCGTTCACACTGACTAACGTATCCGCATAATAATTTGTATCGAAGAAGTAGATGGCGTACATATTCTTATTCTTCAGGAACTCAACTTTGCCGACGTATGTGCCGTCTTTGTAAATTTTCATAGAATCGCCACCCCGAACTCTGATGCAATCAGTAAGGTGATTACTGCTATGAATAAAATGGCGGCAGCACCCGCTGTAATTAACATCAATATCTCTTCAATATGCTCACCGTCACCCGCCATACTTATCGCCACGCTTATTAACAACAACGCCGCACAAGTACCAAATACTGTTAACAGATAGTTCATCCATACTCATCTCCTCTACCATTTTTTGAAACATGCACCGAATAACTGTCTACTATAATCGTCCGGCTTCCACTCCGCCGGCTGACTGTTCTTGAAAATCGTTTTAACAGGTGCTGCTGGTTCGTAATAGTCATCTGACAGCTTGGGCGCCTTGCCTGCGAATGAACGCTGCTGTCTGCCTCGTGTGCTGATGTAGGTCATGCTTCAATCTCCTCCTCGTCATCATCCATTTTGACTAACGCTCTATTGCCCCGTTTCTGACCAGACGGCGTGCCATACCAGCGGATTGTTTCACGCTTCAGGCCGGTCTCTTCTGCAATTTCATCCAACGTTCCAATGGCTGCAAAATCATCGCCGTCATACAGGATGTACTCCGCTGGATCTGTGACAATTTCCTCAACATACTCATACACTTTGGAAGCTGTATGACGATTTCTTAGAGATTTCATATGTCCCCTCCGAACTAATGTGTTCATCTCGCCTTTCGTCTTGCCAATGAATGAGGCAAGCTCCTTTAACGTGCCTTCTCCGCGATAATTGCCATGTCTGAAATATTTGTACTGCTTTGGATGTCTTGGCACTACGCTTCACCTACTTCCACCGGAGCGATACTGTCGAGTGACAGCCCATATTCTTTGGCACGCTTTAGCACCGGTTTAGTGTAGGCAATGTTCATTGCTTTCATCCGACCGATCAGCTCGATGACTTCTGCTTTGCTGAACCGAGCGTTGTCCGGCTCATTCCCAATTCTTTTATGCTTCTGACCGTGCGGCCATGGCCGGATTGGCTCTGTGATTGCCCGTTGGACATCCCAGCCGGCATAGATTCTGTGCTTCAGTGTATTCCAGATGATGCCGTTCCACTCTGCGAGGTCTATCTCATCCTCAGTAATGCGTTTGCCATTAATATGTCTCACAGCACCGCCTTTGGGCGGATAACTGATCGCTTGATCCAACGTTTCTCCTTTGTTTCTCACACGGTAACTGATGGTTTGTTGTGCCAGGTTATTGGCGTCAGCAATTGCCTGCTGTTCTGCCGTCATTTTGAATTTGTGTTTTCCCATATCATTTCACCTGCTCTATCCCTTCTCTAGTTAATGCCTCAGCGACCTTGGAACGGGCAGTCATTTGTCCAGCGGCAAGTAGTTTGTCAATGTAATCATCGTTGAACATGTGCAATGCTTGAATATCTCTCTTAGTAATCGTGTCCTTGTCGAGCAGCTTATCGACAAGAGATTTTTCAATAGTGACGTTGATCATAGGTTCAGTCGCGATCATTTACATCAGTCCTTTCATTCGGTAATCGGTGCCGTTCAAGACGACCACTTTTGTCCGTTCCATCATTCGAGAGAATATACGCTGTAATTCCTGGTTCCCTTTGAATTGTTCACTGGTGTAGTTGGTTGTGTATACTGTGCATTTGCCCCGCCTTGAATCCACGATTTTAAATAGTTCTTCATGAGCGAAATCAGTCATTCGATTGGCGCCGACATCATCCAATATCAGCAGTTCTGCATCTTTTGCCATTTTTGATATTGGATGCCTTAAATTGCGTTCTTTGAATTCTCTTTTCAACGTATCCAGATAATCCGGCAGGGACATGAACAAAACTTTGTACCCTTGGCTGGCGACAGCCTGCCTGATAGCTGCCGCTAGATGTGTTTTGCCCGTCCCGTATGTGCCTTGGAAAAATATATTTTGGCCGTTCTCTAGTTGCCGATCGAAATGGTCCGCGTAATATCTGGAGATCTTCAACGCCGTCTCCTGCTGCTCATCCGCAGCTTGGTAATCATCAAAAACTTTTTTTCTGTAATCACCATAAATCAAGCTGCCTTTTTCAAATGTTTCAGCATTGATCCGACGCTGTTTATCGTTCGCCCATTTTATTGATTCACACCGGCAGCCCGTTTCCTTTGTCGCGCCATCCTCGAAAGTGATTCGAGTAATATTGCCACAGCACTTTTCACATTGTCCGATGCGCTCGGATTTAGCCGGTTTCTTTAATTCCGGTACGTCTTCTGAATTATCCAGTGCATGCCGCATGAGGTCTTTCATTTCTTCGTCCATTTGTCACCCCTCCTAAAAGCCTAAATTGTTATATTGCTCTTCCTGTTCCGGCGTCAGATCATTCGGTGTGCCGTACTTTGGTTTGAATTGCTGCACTGTCTTTTTGTCTTGTTCGATTAGATGCTGGTATGTGGTCTTTCCATCTTCAATCCAATTTTCTATGACTCGTAAAACATAGGGGACTTTTAACACCCCTTTCTTCTCAGCAACGTCTATTGCTTTATTCAGATATTGGATATCATCTATGTCACTCAGTTTTTTACTGATGTTGAAACACGCTTGTGCATTACTCATATCTACGTTGCGATCTGAAAGCACATCGTAAACTTCTTGATTATAGGAGAGAGAGTCTTTTTCTTTCTCTCTCTCTGTATCTATATCTTTCTCTTTCTCTAGTTCTTTCTCTATCTCTGTGTCACTTTTCTGCACATCGGTGTCACAATGTGACGGTAGGGTTTTTTGTCTACTGCCTTCTTGTATTCTTTTCTTCCTCATGCGCCTAGCACTATCAGTCTCGCTGCCAATCATTTCGTTGATTTGAGTCATATAAATTTCTCCACTATCCATCTGATCAATAAGACCTATTTCCAAGAATAGTTTCATAGCGACTCTAACCGTATCTTTGTTAGTATCAGTCAATCTGGAGAGTGCGTTGATATCATATGGAATTAACTTCTCCCCGACATATCTCACCAGATGGCCGTCATCACTTAGTGACTTCAAACATAGTTTTAAATAAAAGATGATGTAGTCTTTTCCATTCTCTTGCTCTTCCAACCAAGACATAGTGTCATCTTCAAAGAAATTTTCATTGAGTTTTAGCCAGTAATAGCGTTTATTCATTTCAGCCATTCTCTTTCTCCTTTCTCAAAGTGAGGAAAAAGGGGATCACTCCCCTTCTCCTTCTTCTGTTGGTACATCCGAAATGAATTCCGGTACATCGACAAAACTGTCTTCTTCCGGTGTGATGTCTTTAATATTTCTCCCTGTCCCTTCGTCTGCAGCGACATTCTGCTGCATTTCAATACTGATTGGCAGGTACTTCCACATATGCCTTACTACCGTTTTCTTAGCCATTTCTTCGTAGTCTGTAGACCACGGAGAATAGTTGCTTTTGCCGGATTTACTTCTTGCTCTGCGCTTTTCAATGTCCACTTTGGCCATGTACTCGAATTGATAACCGCCATCTTTGAAGTGAGCGACTGCATAAGCGCCTCTGAATTCTCCGCGTTCTCCTTCAGTTGGTTTGTGTTTCAAGTCACTGTGTAAGCCAAGTTCATACTCAAACTCATCATTTTCGTAGACAGCATGGGCATAAATACTTTGGATATGACCAGAACGTCTGGCAAGATCAATCATGCCTTTGTAACCGATGATAAATTGAACTTCAGTCGTTCCTTTCTTATTGTTTCGGAACGGCAGCAGGTAGCAGTGCCCCATTGGTCCCGGCTCTAGCCCAAGCTGTGCAGACTGCATCACTGCGCCAAGCAGACTGGATACTTCCGCCTCTTTTAGCTGTGGTGTGGTCCTGATAACTGTTGTTGCCATTCTTGTAAGTCTTTCTACATTCATATGTTTCGGCAGTGCCTGTGCCATTGCTGGCGCCATTTGATCGAGATAGTCGTTGATGGTCATCGGTTTCTTACCATTCGCCACTTCATTCTTCTGATTTGTTGCCACCTGATTTTTTAAAGTTTCATTTGTCGCCATGATTATTTTTCCTCCTTGATTTCTTTGATTCTCAGTACACGCGTTTCTGATTCTTTGTAATAGTTTTTAATGAGGGCTGCCTGCTCCTCTTTCAATCGTTTGTTGTCCAAGGTCTTCCTTTTTTGAGGTTTCCAAGTGACTAAATACGATTCAGTTTTACCGGCAATGTTATGACCTAACTTGTCTTTTAACTGATTTTCATACTTGGCTTGCAGTTCTTTTGTATCTTTGATATCTCGTTTGCAGGCCTCAATGGCTTTCAAGAGTGTGTCAGCATCCTCACTGAGCGAAACCTCGTCATTGTCGATGTCTTTATACATGTGATTGATAAAGTCGCTTGTAGCATCGCTGCCGTCGATTTCAGGGATTACACCAGCTTGAATATTGTTTTCCCAGAAGTCTTTCTCAGCGTCGATGAGCATTTCTATCAGTTCTTCATCCCGTTCAATCTCTTTCATAATGAAGTTGTTTCCACCACAAAGGACTGCGACGTATGCCTTTTCATAACCTGTTACGGCCATGTAGTGCTGCACCTGGCAGAGGTACTGCGCCGGGATGTCATCGCCTTCCCAGAGATCTTTGTTGTACTGTGAAGTCGTTTTACATTCGAGCAGCGCTTTCTCCCCTACTACAACGCGGTCCATATTTGCGAACATAAATTCATGATCCGGGTGTCTCAGCATCCTGTTGTCTCGTCTCACACGTTTACCTGTACGATTTTCAAATTCTTTAGCAACGACATCTTCCAGGACATTGCCCCAATAGATATATTCATTATCAATTTCCTGATTGAGTTCCGGGTTCGTCTTTTCGAAGAACAACTGTGTTTTAGACTTCCATTTATTCACGCCAAGGATCGTACCGGCATCAGAGCCACCTAATCCTGATTGTCTTTCCTGGAGCCATTCTTCACGGGATAATTGTTTAATATTGATGTGTTGGACCATAGGTATTCCTCCTGTTATAATTAAGGTTGAATATATTTCTGATGCACCCACTCCAATGGGTGTATTTTTTATAGAATTTCCTCTAATTCAATATCGACAAGCTCTGTACACTCAATATTTGCCTGCTTGATGGCATCGAGTATTTGCCGTTTAACTGTTTCCTCATTACGGATGTCATTGAAATCATCTTCGTACTGGACATCTACAATAGCGTTTACGTTGATGGCTACGGATTTCACCTTTACCGGCTCTCTATACGGGCTAACTGCACCTGCCATCTAAAATCCAACCTCCTCATGCATGATAATTTCATCCACTAACCTCAACCAGGTGAATATGAGATATGCAAAAGTGATTAAACTCATTGATAGGATGAATAGTGTTTTAATCATTTCTTCAACCACGCCTTCCCTGCCAGTTGAGGAGCGATCAGGCATCCACCGATGATTCCAACTATGCCAAGTGAGACGATCGCTACAGGGCTTAATATGCCGGTGACAGTAAGCATCAATAGGATGCCTGCAACACTTCCAAATAATAGAGCCATTGAATTACCTCCTGTAATCGTCCATGATTCTCTGCAATGCTCTGCGGCCCTCTATACGCTTAATGTAAATCTTGCGGTCTATCTGAGAAACGTATTTTTTAAATCTTTCTTCATATAAAATATGAGTTCGGATAAAAGGTACGCTGACACCCGTGTCTTCTGAAAACTCTTTAAGAGATAGATAAATCCTTTCATCTCGCGCCTGCTGAGGTTGCATTTCCATTGCTACTTTCTTAAACACTTCAATTAATTGTTCTTCATTTTCCGCAACAAACATTGCCATATTAGATTCTCCTTTCCATTTTCAAGCGGGTATCCCTGTTCTGGTTGATCGATTGAGGCTGCAAAAACTCGTAGTCCTCGGTCAACTTATTCAAGAAGCCCTGTCCTTCAAATAGGACATCTTGCAGTTCCGAGACAAGCAGTGACAACCGCTCTTTCTCGTCTTGCGTTAAGAATTCCGGACGTTTATCCAATCGGTTCATGGGAATCACATTGATAAACTCTTGGATCTCCTGCTGCACTCTATAAACAAATGACATACGATGATCATCGTAGACTCTGTCTGAGGGTGTCGGTGTGACATATCCTCGTGTGACTTCATATGCCATGTCCTGAAGCAGATAGGCATCCGACACGTTATTGAATCCCGCATCATACATGGATGCCGTCACATTCCTTCTTTCTTTTTCTATATGAGAGATATTTGATTTATCGGTATGAAACATATTCGCTACGTCCTGCTGCGTTGCGCCGGTCCTTTTGCGATAATTGACAATTGCTCCTTTCATAAGTTGACCTCCTGTATATTTTTTTGTATTGAATGTTGTCAGTAATTATTCGTATACTTTGTATAGAGTTAATCAGTCGCATAATTGATAACTCATAGGCATGAGATAGTTGGTCGCTATCTTATGCCATCCTCATAATTTGTTGGCTCTTCCTCTTGAGCTTCAGCAAAATCCAATGTCAGCTGTTGCACTTTCATTCGTGTCGCGGTAGAGGGTACCCAGGCATTGATATATTGCATTGCTTTATCGAAATGTTTTTGCCTCAATTGAGTACGAGTCTTAATACCACACACATCATTAAGTCCATTGTTAATATCTTTGAAGAGTTCACCTTTAACTTCTCTTGTATCTGCATAAGAGAACCTTTGAATCACTTCCATAACTGTTCTTTTCACATGCTTAGAAATATAGTTATATTCACCTGCATCGAGTTTCACTTCATCTTTCAAATATGTGACATCAGTTTTTAGAGTGCTTACATCTTTGTTAGTCTGCTCAATTGCTTGCATACTCAATTTCATAATTTCTAGTGGATCTTTAGTTACTTCGTAGCTACCAGTGACACGAAGTTCCTTCAAAATTTTCTTAACTTCTTTTTTGAACTGTTTGGCAATTGGTTTTCTGGATTGCATTAATAATTCGTACAACCCATCTTCAGTGACAAACCACATATTTCTTCGTTGACCTGAAGTAAGAATTGTTTCCATCAGCTTTTCATCTTCATCGATTGAATTGAGCATCATATTGACTTTGCTGTGTTCAATCCATTCAGCAACATCTTTTGCTAAAAACAATGGTTCATCTTGGCTGCCATAAACTTTAAAATCTCTTTCAAGCACTTCTTTTCTTTCGATAACTTTTAGCTGTTCCACTATAGGACCTCCTTTATTCAACTTTTAGTTGATTTTATCTTTAAAAAAATTTACCCATTCTACGTTGAGAACTCTTCCTATTTCTTTTGCTGTTTTAACACTCGGAATACGTTTCTCATTCTCAATCATATTATAGTATTGCTCACTACAACCTATGAGTTTAGCTATATCGCTTTGAGTTAAACCTTTGGCAGTACGTCTTTCTTTAAGTGACTGGCTCATATATTTCACCTCCTATTAATTCAACTTTATGTTGAACTTAAATATAGATTAACACAACTAAAAGTAGAATACAACCACAAAACTCAACTTTTCGTATATTTAATAAATTCAACTTTTAGTTTATCCTTTAATTACAATAGTTTTATTAGAAAGAGGCAATAGCCATGCTATCTAAAAATTTAATCCGATACAGAAAACAAGTAGGAATGACTCAAAAAGAAGTTGCTGAAAAACTGCATATATCTCCGCAAGCATATGCTAGATATGAGAGAACAGATGAAAATAAAAACGAGCCAAATTCTGAGAATTTAGCAAGGCTTGCTGATATGTTTGATGTTTCTGTAGATGACTTACTTGGCAGGAAGACAAAGGAAAGCGAAGACCCTTTCAAAGATGCCGAAGTCTTGATGTTCTCGGACAAAGAGGGATTCGATAATCTTTCTGAGGAAGACAAGCAAGAACTGAAGGATTTACTTAATGATCAGTTGGAATATTGGATTGATAAGAAGAACAAAGATAAGTAGGTGTAGCATATCGAGAAACTAAATGCTGTAGAAGTATTGTATTTACATTATGCCGTAGGCAGAACACCGACAGATGCTATAAAACACACCTTTTGGCAAGAGGAATACCTCAAGTCTGCCCAATCATTATTAAATGATTTATTAGATAAAAAAGTTATATATTTAGAAAATGATTTAAAGAAGAGTCTAAAGAAGCGAAAGATTCCAGAAATCAAGGAAGTATTGCGTTCCAACAAATTAAAACTAAGTGGTAATAAAGATGAGTTGATTAACAGACTAATAGATAACCAAAGTATTATTAATTTATCAGAGTTAAACTTAGAACCTGTATTGACTATTTCAACTGAGTATCATGAACTTTATCATTCTACAGACTTTATTAATTATGCTCATCACAATAACTACATCGATATATTCGAAATCTATAATTATTATCAGTCTTCTCCAGGGAAAAGCAAGCACGAAATAATAATAGGGACCATGGTTGAGAAATATAAAATAAAACTTGAGGATCCTACAAAGCATGATGCAAAAATGCTATCCGGAAGAATATCCGATTATTATTTAACTGAGTTGAATGATATTTCTAATGGCTATTACTATCTTAATTGTAGTGTTGTGATACAGGTTATGCAGAATATCGAATCATATAGAGGGATGCTAGCTTTTCACGGAAAACAAACAATGGATAATTTTGATGTAACATATCTATTCAAAATATATGATAAAAACATTCAAACATATAAAAAATTATTTTATACCAACCAAATAAAGCCAGTAAACATCGGTAAAGATATATTTTCTCATACAAAACATTTACCATATGATGATTCTGATAAAAAGCTAGTATCAAATTTTGTTTTCTATTATTTTAAAGACCGTGAAGAAGCCGAAGAAATTTTGAAATACGAAATCGAAAAACGATATTATTCTAACAATAAACAAAAACCTAAAGAGAATGAAAACAGAGTAATAGATTCTACAGAAACAGGATTTAAACGATTTATGAAAAGTATATTCAAGTAACCAGCTGACCACTGGACTTTTGAGTGGTCAGTAATTTTTTAAACTAAATACCGAACATACGTTCTAAAACAAGGGGGATCTTATGAGAATTGAAGATACAGTGAATGAAATTGTGGAGTGCTGCATTACAGATAGTCTGGATTTAAACATACCGCACCTATCTTATATGTTCAGTGTACATATTTTATATAACCATACATCTGATTTTTATTTTAATAAGCGAGGAATCGATATCATCGCAATCAAGATGGGAGATCCATTTGATATGTGGCAGTCTTTCTGTCACGAAGCCGGTCATATGTTTCTCCACCGTACCGATCAGCGGGGGATGCCAGAAGCTTTTAATATGAAGCAGGAAGCTCAGGCAAGTAAGTTTGCACTGCTTCTCATGATGCCGGAGAAATTGATCATGCAACATCGTTTATATGAAGCACAAGAGATTGCTAATTATTTTAATGTGCCGATCGACCTGGCTTTAAATCGAATTGAAATGTTGATCGAACACAATAGACTACAGAATGTTACTTACGGGGGGATGAGATGAAACCGATTAAACAACCGGATGGCACGTATAAATATGATTTTCGTTACAATGGTAGACGGTATAGGAAGCAAGGACTCAAGAAAAAGAGTGCGGCTGAGGCTGAGATCAGGAAGATATTAAACGAGGCGTCACGAGGCATAGATGCGACATCTAATGCATTATTGCATGAGTACTATGAAAGATGGATGACGGCAAATAAGGAAAATAGGGTGGCAGATAAAACGCTTAACAACTATAAAAACGCCCTGCGATTAATTGAATCGTACTTCCCTGCTAATAAACGAATTAAAGATTTAACAAGTATTGAATACCAGGAATTCATCAATGACTATGCGAAAGATCATACAAAAGAATCAGTGCGGAAAGTGCACATTGCGATTAAAGCCTGTTTGGAACATGCGGTATACGATGGATTGATACACCGTAATCCAGCGTGGAACACCAAAGTGTACGGCAAAGTGCCAACACAACCGGATCATGAAAAGTATATGGAAATAGAGCAATACAAAACACTGAAAAACGATATTAAACGATATGACAGCCGTAGCGCATTGTTTATCTATCTATTAATATCTACGGGTGCCCGGTTTAGTGAAATCAATCATCTTAAATATAAAGATCTGCAGAAAAATACCGTTCACTTACCAGGGACTAAAACAGAAACATCCGATCGCACTATAGATATATCTGAGTCAGATATGAACCACGTTAAAAAAATAGTGTCCCAACGCTCCATTTCTCTACATGAACCGATTTTTGGATTGTCTTACAATGCTGTTGAAAAGACATTCAATCATGCCAAGAAGCGCTTAAATATTCCGGAGCACAAAACATTGCATAGCTTAAGACATACTCACTGCAGTTTCTTGCTGTCGCAGGGCATATCCATATATTACATCAGCCAAAGATTAGGGCATAAAAATATCGGCATCACGACACAGGTATACAGTCATCTATTGAAAGAACATTATCAGGAAGATAATGAGAAAACATTAATACTCCTGGGGGGTATGTAAGATATTGACCAGATATTGACCAAACTAATTGCCTTTAATTCCCTTTATACAACGAGGTCAAAAATAAAAACCCCTTCAAATCAACGTTTGAGGGGGTTTAACTGTTATTAGATGATGCAATTAACGGACAGTGAGGGATTGATGATAGCTACCGTAACTTACCGTATTGGTTTGAAACGTTGATTTAATAGGGTTTCATGATTGAGTGTTTGCCGTTATCTCTCGTAACCTATCAAGTAAAATGGCACAAGAGTGGCACAATAAGTTAGAATAGACTTAACAATTTTTAGGGGGACATGAATATGACTGAACAGGAAAGAAGAGAAGAGGTACAAAAAGCGATCGACACGTTGAATGGGGAAATCGAAGAAATTAACACGCTGCTTGCAGATGATGGTTTGAAAGAAAGCAAACGCGATAAACTGGAAAAGAAACTGGAGAAGAAACAAGGCTTCCTGCACAATCAGAAAATGTACCTGGACGATCCGGAACATTTCGATAAGATTCAGCAGGAATATGTGGAGAACAGTATGTTTACCAAGATGGGGGACAAGATGGAAAGTGCCGGGAATAATATGCAGGCCACAGGAGACTCCATGCAGAACGCCGGAAGCGACATGATGAAACAAGGCTGTCTAATTACGTTGTGGGTATTCGCCTTCCCGATTATGATTCCAATATGGATTATCAAGAAAGCATTCTTTGATAAAAAGAAATAAAAAAAGACCACCTTACAAATCAATGTAGGGTGGTTTCTTTGTCAGCAGGTTTCCAGGCTGTCTGACTAGCACAATATAGTATCTCTATTATAGCATAAAAAACACCCAACCGGTGGATGTCCGGCCAGGTGTACATATAAGACAGGTTGAGTCTCGACAACCTAAGATGATTATATATAATTAATGAAAATAATACCAGTGTTTTTTATGTATTTCTCCCCAGGTGTGTAAGTCCTGGAGAGGTGCAAAGTATTACATATGGTGTTTCGCGTTAGTGGCTTAGGTTACTTCCAATCGCCCCAATCATCCCCAACTTCACCTGTAACAGGATTCCATCGCTTAACCGGAGTCCATTGCGGAGAATACTTATCGAGCAACCAGATGTGATTGTCAGAACGTGCAATCTCACGATAATCAAGTCTCTGACCGGGCTTCATCCATCCGGTAGAAGGCGCGTCTAATTTCGGGCTGCCTTTGCGTTTCTTAATAGGCTCGCTTCCATTAACCCAAACACCTTCAGTTGGTGCCCATTGAGTATTGTGTTCATTGGTTTGCCAGTCGAGTTCTGAAGTATCTGTGGATGGAGCGTCTTTTTTTGTTTTATCCGCAGGCTTTTTAACCCTAAGTTTCTGTCCAATACTAATAGTATTCGATTTCAAATTGTTCCAAGACTTCAAGTCAGGTACGGACACATCAGCAGCTTGCGAAATCGCCCATAGCGTATCACCTTTTTTAGCCGTATACGTCGAACCGCTGACAGATGGTTTGTTTAATGATGGTTTAGGTGGCGCACTTGGTGCAGATTTCGTATTCTTGAATGCTACACCGAAATACTGACATACCGCTTTAACGTCGCACTCTGCCATATCTTCGATGTACTCGTCCTGATACTTACCGAATATTAAAGGGAAGTCCAAAGCGTTCGTCATGAATCCATGTTCGACCAGTACCATCGGGAATGTGGTTGATTCTCTTATCATGTGGAGGTTAGTCCATGAGTTGTACTTTGAAGCATGCAGACCGTTGCCGTGAATGCCATAGCCCATGTCTATCATGTTGTTGATGATATTTGACGCAAACTGTTTTCCTTGCTTGCTTGTGTACCAGTAAAAAGCACAACGCCCGCCAGCTTTCGCCGCTCCGGCATTCGCATGTAGAGAAATACCTAAGTCAGGACGTTTGCTATCATAGTAATTCGTCCGACGGATCAGAGATACATCATTACCGTCAAAGGGTTGTGCCATGATGACATCAAAACCGTTGTGTTCCAATAATCCTTTTACACGTTTCGCTAGTTTGTTGTTGAAGCTAAATTCTGAATAGCCTTTGCCGCCTTTGTATACGCCTTTACCTGGTGGAAACGTGTTTTTACCATGTCCAATGTCTAACGCAATTACTTTTCCCACATTAACACTCCTTTGATTAATTTCGTTATCCCATTCATACAGTCGGTTTTCTTCGATGATATCGAGTAATTTCTTGCCGTATTTTTTATCAGTAGCGTATGGCGACGCATCCAGTGCCTTAACTTGAGATTTATAATCTTTCGATGCTGTCACACCGGCGTATACTTTTGTGCGCCACGGTGTCGATGTGAAGAAGGCAGCACGATCCTTGAATGATTCAGTGAAAGATGGATACTTCCTGAATGCTGCATCAATGAAGAATTGGTTCCCATTCTTATCTTGTTCAGGCGTTCTCACAGTATAGGATTGACCGTTGTACGAACCTTTGATCCCGAATAAGTTATTGGCCTTTACCGCTAGTTCCGATTCGCCCCACCCCGTTTCAAGTATGGCTTGAGCCGCTAGGACGGATGGCAGTACGCCGGATTTACTGTATGCGGCTATGGCATGTGGCTTAATCTTTGATAAGAAGCTCACTTTGTCACCTCTTTCTCATAATAAAAAAGAAACCATTCGGAATTACCGAACAGTTACTTCTCTGTATCTTTAAATCCTCTATTCGTTTTTGTCGCTATATCATACAACCCTGAAGCTGACAGTCCTGATATGCCTCCTGCCAGAAGATGACCACCCACTGACAAGTCAGCTGTTATCTCCGGCACTACTAGAGCAATTGCACCGACCAGTAGACCAACGAACAGTGATACCAACGGCATCAGCTTATCGGGTACAGTCGTTGTCTTTTTAATCAATTGTACAAGTGCCACTGTCAATACTGATATGACACCTGCGAATATAATAATTGTTTCCATTTACTCGCCCTCCTTTATATAAATACGTTTATGAGAAATGTCATGACAAGCGTCATAACTATGAGTATCGCTATGTCGAATTTGTCATCCATGGAATCCTCCTAACAAATGTGGAGGGGATAACCCCCTCTCACAGATTACTTACAAATCCCAAACCAGAAACAGCCCCACAGATTCGCGCCAAGTATAGCAACTTCAGGAATATATTCCATCATGGTTTTCCACCCCCCTTTATATGCCAATCCATAATCTAAGCGCTGATATAATCAAAGATGTAATGATTGTGCCGGCCAGTCCGAAGAATGACCACACCACTTTACGGGTGTTTTTGCGCTGCTCATCTTTAATCTTTTCGTCCTTTTCTTCCCGTTCTCTTTTGGCTTCTATATCTGCTGCCCGTTCCTTGTTGATAGAGTCCAGGGTAAAGTTCATTTTTTGATTAATGAGTTCCTGCGAGTGCATTCCGTTTTTTATCTCTTCCATGGAAGAAAATAAACGCTTGTAATCCTCTTGCGCCTTTTTCTCATTCTCGTCTATCTTTTTGTTCAGCGTTTCAAATTTATCGTCATATTTTTTATCCCGTTCTTCCAGTCTCGATAATCTTCGGTCGTGTCCTTCCAGACTCATTGGCAACACTGGATTCCCCCTTTCCAATCGATATGAGGGGCGAAAATATTATTCCAATATAAACACCCGCCTTTCAAAATAAAAAGAACAGCGCCTACTGGCTACTGTCCTTCAGTCGATTCACTTCACTCTGCAAATTTTTGTTTTCTTCATGCAGTTTTCCAATCTCTACATCTTTGGCTTCAAGTTCCATAATCAGCCCTCCGATTTTATCGTAAGATCGAGACAGTGCCTGCGACCACTCGCCATTCACAAATGCCATTTTTCTTCCGAAATCCTGTTCCATTATTTCGCCTCCAGTTTCTTAATGCGCGCTTCAAAATCATTATCTCTTTCGTTCAACTGCTGAATCGATCTGGTGTGCCATGTAGTCAACTCATAAATGCTGATACCGCCACCGCTGGTTAAACCAATCGGTGTATCATACTCTCTGCCAATGACCATGCCACGTTTTATTTTTTTGTTGGCATCATCTTTGAGATTGTATTCATATAGTTGCGTTTCCACTAATGAGGATAAGGCATCGCCATTCCACTCTTGAATATTTTCTTTGTATTCTTCGAGAGACGCATTTATGAATTCACTTGCATGGAATTTACCTGTACCAAAATCTCCGTTAATATTCGTCGCATAGACGATGGAATCACTGGAAGCTTTACTGAATCGAATACCGGAGCCGTGTGTCGCGCCACCGTTGATATTACCATATAGCAACGCACCGTCAGTATCTGAAGATGATTCGTTCTCCTTAACATAGAACTGGAATTCATTCAAACCATTCCTCGTATTCATGAAAGGTCTGACATAAACGGAATAGCTACGACTTTCCAAATTGACGGTATCATCTGAATTAATGACCGCCTTACTGTATTCAGATTTCATCGCCACAGCGCCATACGTGGAGTGGACAGTTAAGCCACCACCCTCTGCACCGGAAAACTCCGGATCTCGGAACAATAGCGAACCGGAGGCATCGTTGTTCCCTTCGGCATCTGCATATGTCGATATGCCGTAGTCCGAGAAGTACAGGGAGCGGTTGAGCGAGTTATTTCTCGCTCGAATATAACCATGCTCAAATCTCAATGACACGTCATGCGTGCTGGTTTGTCCAAGCCATGTGCGCTGGTGCTTACCCCTTGCTTCAATGCGTCCATTATTGATGAGTGTATATTCGTCTGGTTCTCTGCTATCCCACACCTTGATGCGTGAGCCATTAATCTCGATCCGATTGTACCCTTCAGAGCCATATATCGTAATCCTGTTCGCATCTATCGTGCCGGCGGTCAATGCTTCAGTGACCACGCCTAAGTACGTGATGGCGTTGCTGTACGTCTCTCCGCCGTCCTGACTGAATCCTAAGCCGTTGGCATTGTATCGTGTCACACCCAGAGGGTTATCCAGATTCACACCGTATATTTCATTGGCGCGATAATAAAATTGTGTATTGTCCCCATCATTAATCACCTGTGTCGCCTGTTTAATCGCGGCAGGAAGGACTGAATAAGGAATCGGCTTCTTGCCCAGTAGAATGTCATTGATGTCCATGATCGCGTCGTACTGCATTTTCCTGTACTGCGCGGAGATGTTTTCATTCCCAAAGGTGTACTCCGCATCTATCAGGTCGCCGTCCGAGTCAAAGTCCTCTGATATTTCCACAACTCTGATATACATATTGATGCCTTTCGATGGGTAGACCAGGCGGATTTCATCGCCTTCATTTAATGCGATGTCGAATAGAGAAGCTTTAAGCGTAAAGGACATTTTGAATGTAGACTCCTGTTTAATTTTACAGGCTTCTTTAATGCCCTCTAAATCACTGTAACGTTCATCATAGATGGGTTCGCCATAGTACACGCCGTACTTACTCGCCATTGGAGAGATGTAGTCATATACCTTCTGCGGCTCTTTCTCTGTGCTATCTTCTCCACCGGTCTCCTGGAAGTCGTAATACCCTTTGATGGCTGTGCAGAATGAGCCGGTGTCTGTATCAATACTCAAATCAATCAGGTTGTCATCTTCATGAATGATGATGTCATCGCGCTTAATACCAATTCTGTTTCTGACCTGCACCGTTTGTGTGCCAATCGGGATATTAAACTCTGCGTTGTGCCGTCCGATGAAGTATAGGAAACGCTCCGTGGATGACTGCTGCTTGGAATAACTCATCGTATTGGCGTAGAAATTATCAATGATATTTAAAATATAATCCTTATTGATGAACAGTGGCGCAATACTGCCCTCAATCATCATGGATTTGTTCTCTGCTTCGTCCACATGCCAGATGCCATTGAAATAATGAAAGAAGTCCAGAACGGCTTCAAATGATTTTACGCCGTGCTTGTCCTCTTTCGGACTGTACAAGTGATACCAGTCACCCTGGAAGTTCACTTTCCATCCGGTTTCAATGTCTTCGAGGAAATCTGCGTTGATGTCATTCCATAAAAAAGAGAGCGAAATATCTCGCTCTCCATTGACACGTCTGTTTCTATTTAAGCTGGCGATTGCCGGATAGGTGTGGCCGTCGAGTGATTTTACTGTGAGTATGATGGTTCACCTCGTTTTCTGCATAAAAAAGACACCTGGTGAGAGGTGTCAATTAATTTTTAATTACTTCATATTTCGTTTCTTCTTTTTCTGGTTGTATTGGTCCTTTACGGATTTTCCCGGGCTGTATATTAGGAGGTATTTTATCTTGCATTTCAGTTGTTAAGTCCTTATATGATACTACCTCTTTAAAATCATGTTTTAAATTGAAGTGATTTTTCGATTTTATAAATATGATGATAATCACCTCCTAATTATTGCCTTATTTTATATCATCACCATATATTGTAGGATAAGCTTCTTTCCATCTCGGACCATATAACGAATCAAACGTAACTTCGAAATTTAATATTCTATTAAGTATTTCTAATACTTTGTGCTTGACTATCTCTTCGTCATCTATGGACCAAAAATGATGACAAAATTCTTCTACTAATGTCGCTATAATATGCACATCAGACCAATTGCCTGTTCTCCAATTTCCTAGATTCAATATAATAAGCGGCAGGTAATATCCCATGCCCTCTTTATCTGCAAATGTAAATTTTCCGTCTTCTGTACATAAGACAAACACCTGTCTGAGATCACTTATTTCAAAGCACTCTTTTTTCATTTGTATAACAATTCCGTTTAAGGCTGCCGTAAATAAAAAGGCTTCATGTTCTGTCAAGGGGTATGTCGCCCTCATGACTATTTTACCTGATAACTCAATCGGTATTTTTGACCCTGGAGAGCCGACTGTCCCTACGAAATCTCCCATTAATATTCCCCACTTCCATAGATTTTATGTTGTGGTATAATAGGAGTAACTAAACATCTATCATACCAAGCACTCACAGGGTTACCGCCCATATGTGAGTGCTTTCATTATTGTATATTTAATTTTCTAAAAGTACAACGCGATTAATAGATCCCCTCTTATATTTGATACCATCAAATATATTCGTTGTCGTTGTAGTCTCTAATCGTGAGTATGGTGATTCACCTCGCTTTCTACTTCGCTTTAACTACACCGTAAGCATTGTCTCCTGTTGTTCTATAAGCAATACCTTGAGAATCCACTACATCGCTTAACAAAGTAAAGCCTCGGCTGTCAATCAACTCTAATTCTTTACCAATCAACGACTCATCTTTCAACGCTTTAAAGCTGCTACTGGACTGCTCATCGATATAGATATAATCGGCAGATTTATCACTTGAAATATTACTGTTTTCCGTCGAACTTTTAGGGATATAATAATCTCTGTATCCTTGGAAATTATAATAATCTCCAGATTGCAATACTTTATTTTCGAGCACTGTCGGATAAGATTTTTTTGTGCTTCTGAAATCCCAGAATACGTTCGGGATATTACCCATTCTGTCTGAATGCTTACTGTTCGTTTTGTCGATGACGTGTCCCATAGTGAAAGCAATGATCTTATTAGAGCTGCTGCCAATGTAATCGACATACCGATCCACAGGCTTAGTGCTATCAATCAGATTATCACGCTCCACATTGCATGTCGTGGCATAATTGGTTAGATTAATCGGAGCCTTAAAATTGATTCCGTTGACAGTATCGACGTTGTGAACATATCGATAAACCGCGCTTGTCGGATGTCGCAATGCCACAGATTGCAGCACGCCAGTCCGTCTCAATAGAACTGTTTTAAGAGCGTAAATTGAATGAGTGGTTAAGCACTTACCGGCTTCGTAATATGTGTAAGTATTACTTATGCGTAATACACCATCTATCGAGCTTCTGTAACGCGCATAATCTATGCCTACATTATTTTTCGCCCATTCCACAATTGATTTATAATCGAGAATATCATAAGCATCAACGATCACCACTTCATCACCGCTATGATCCCCGTCTTCTGTGATGAGTCTGCCGCCAATTTTATACTGACTGACAACATGGCCGGTGGATGGATATAGTTGCGAATTTTGCGCGCCACTGATGGGAATTGCTTGAGTATTTGTTGCATTTCTGACGTGCGTTAAATCACTTGTTGGGGCAGTATCAGACACGGTTACGCCATTACTATCTTCTGTGTATGGCATCGATAATAATAATCTTCCATCAACAATCCTTAATAATACGAATTCATTCGTGCCGTCCGTCCATACAGACCCTAAATCTGCGGTTACTTTATCTGTGTTTGGCAAATCAATAATTGAGGTGTACCCGTGATTCGCGCCCACAGTATTAAATGTCCTGACTGGCGTGATATCATCATTTGTACTATGAATGAGCGTATTATCGAAAGTCGTAGATTCAAAATTATAGCCGCCATTTGCACTACCGAATTGTTGCGAGCGGAACAATAATTCTTTGTCATCTAAAGTCGTCTTTATATCAAATTGGCCTCCGTCTTTTGAAACGGTAAATTTACTGGATTGTGTAGATTGTTGGCCTACTTGAATGTCTTCTCTCAATTTTATCGCGTAGGGTTCAAAAGCAGTAGATGTACTGCCGTATTCAACTTGTGTGGAATATAAATCTTCAGCGAATATAGTAAGCCGAATATATCCGTCCTGAGGCGCTGTGAACGTATACTTATTTTGCGTATCCTTTTGATTGGTAACATGATTACCGTTTGTGTCAAAGAAATAAAAATTTCTAATCCTTGTGGTTGTCACTGTTTCTCCTTCTTTAATGTAGATTTTAGGAGAAACGTGATACCCCGTGTAATCATCCATGCCAACACTAGTTGCCACTTTGTTGAAATGCACTTCTTCAGGATTGAATATATTTTTACTTTTAATAATGAAATCCGTCTTTTCGGGCGTAACTGATCTGTCTTGAATTGTTTCCTCGTTCACACTCCCTGGGGATAACATTGTTATTTTCGCATTTTCTACAGCCACATTCTGATTTAGTACAAATTGATGTGGTTCGTATTCCGTAACAGAACTACCGAATTCAAATTGGACATTATTATAATCCGTATACCGTCCATCAATTGAAAATCTCACATAACCGTCTTGATTTGCACTTCCCGTATATTCGCCTTCTGATTGGCTGACGCCACTGACAAAATTTTTGTTGGCATCATAGTAAATAATGAAGCTCGCACTGCTTACCGTAAAAGTCTGACCCGCTTTGACGGGAATGAAATCAGACGTGTCGAACGATTCATGAACTCTCCAATCTCCATCAGTTTCTCTGATGAAACCGCCTGTTGTTATGCTTTCTTTATCGAATTTATTCTTGCCCAAGTCGATAAAACTAGTCTTATTAGGTGTGACTGCTCCGTCGTAAATTTTAGATCTTGTCACTGCTCCGTCTGCGACTTCTGAAAGAATTGGAGTATTTCCAGACATCGCTTCTTTAACATTTGAATCAAGATGTTTCAGGGTGATTTTCCCCTTATTCATGTCTATATCATGAATTGATACATGTCCCTTTTTTATTAATCCGTTGATAACTTCTATTAATTCCGCATATTGTGCCGGAGTCAACTGACCATATGCCACAATGTCCTGTATTGATTTGCCTTGTACGTTCACTGATTTAATTGCCGCATTTAATATATTCCTAGCAGATGGATCGTGCGCATTTTGTAATTCTGGTAACACATTACCACTCCTTCCATAATGAAAAATGACCAGTCCGCAGACTAGTCATATAAAAATCTAAAGTCTATCTTGAATTCAAAATCAGTCACACCTCGGATATCCCAATAATTCCACCCTTTTTTAGCGGTAAGGAAATTACCGTTGGTATCCCCCATCACATTCACACCATTCAAGGTTACCTTGTGTCCGCTGATTTTCAACACGTCGCCTGGAACGCATGCTTTAAATAGCTTGAATGTCGTCACACCGTCGTCAATATCAATCAGGTCATTCGGTGGCGCAGAGTTGATGATTAAAGTGATTTCACTGTCTTTCTGCTGAATCAGCTTCACTGCTTCTGTGCCTGCGTTATAAAAGGTAGGGTCTTCATTCGTGAATGAATACTGCCAATAGTTCTCTGGGAACCAGGTTCCCATGCCATAGGCCCATTTATCGTTAAACTTCATGCCTTCCTCGTCGATGGTCATTGACGTGTGGAGGGATTTACGGAATATCGGTTTAAGCACCTTCAATGGCACCTCTGCCTGTCCCCAGATCGTGACGGGTCTTTCAAATTCATAATCCTCATCCACAATGACTTTCAACAGTTTGAACGGTTCATGACTCTCTGCGATATAGAATACGCCGAGCCGCCTGAAGAACTCGTATATCTGACTGCGTTTTAAACGCCAGTCGATGGTGTCTGCGGCAGTAAACAGTATTTGAATACTTGCGCTCCTGTCTGATGGATAACGCTTAATGGGCGCGTCACTGCCGCCGTCTGACTCACTATAGATGGAGTTATATAAAACAGGCCCGATACTGATATCGAGCCCTTTCAATCCATATCCCAGTTTATCCACCGGAAAGCCGACTGGATTATATTCTAAATCATAAATTTTAAACATAACTTGGTCGACCTCCTAATAGTGAATGCTTGGTTGATTTCTTCTGATTGTACCTGTCATTTGACCGTCCGATTTCTTCGTCTCCGATGGATAAGTCTTTCGCTTCAATGCCGGTCAGTTTTTCCAACATCTTCATGAGGATGCCGTTTTGTTCTACGAGCGCATTGACTACATCGTTATCGTTATCCTCAGAGCCACCGACGTTCGGCAGTTGATTCGGACGTTTATTCCCAACATCTTTACCAGCGAGTGCAATCAGTTTCATTGCTTCAGTCGCTCTGCTTGGATCAGTAGGAATTACATATTCCGGATAGCCGCCCTCGCCAAGTCGATAGATGCCGTTTCCTACCAGGCCGCCTGTGGCGTAGCCTGTCAATCCTTTTAGGATAGGTACTGGATCGATAGCGTATTTGTTCCCTACGCCACCTTCCATAACCTGCGTGTGCAGGTGGGGACCAGTTGTGAAGTTCCCTGTGTTACCAGTGACCCCCAAGGTGTCGCCGGCCTTGATACTGTCGCCGACTTTCTTGGCGATACTCTTCATGTGCATGAACCACCAGTTATATTTACCGGCTTTCATCTGGATGGAATTACCGCCACCGAAGTCTTTCCAAATTTTAGTGATGACACCGCTGACCGGGCTTAATAGCTTGTCATAGACGTGCGCCGTATCCACACCGTAGTGTCGCCCGCCATTGAAGCTTAGACCGCCAGAGTAGCGTCCGAACGTCTGCGTCGTGGACTTGCCTAAGATGTGGGAGCCGTCGCCTTGTCCGCCTGATTCCTCGAACAGATTTTTGATAAAGTCTGTGGCAACAGTTTTTAGTTTATTCACGCCAAGTTTGGCAAAGTCGAGTGCTGCATCTGGCAAGTCCCAACCAAAGTCAAGCTTGCTGATGAGGTCCCCGACCAATGCACCGGGATCTGTTGCGTAATCCCAGATGTCAGAAACGAACCCCTTCACTGAATTGAATGCGCCGGAGACTTTTTCTTTTGCTGAATTGTACGTGTTCTTCGCAAAGTCCCCGATGGTTTTAAAGAATCCGCTATTTTCATCGGAGCCGCTCCCGAGAATGCCTTCTGTGTCTCTGTTGTTAAATACTTTCGCACCGCGCGGCAGGTTCGGAATCAATAGGTTACCATCTGCCAGGTAACGCTTCTTGTTCGGTAGTTCGATCAACTCGCGTGTGCTGGAGCCGCCGCCCGGACCGTTACCGGGTCCTTTATCACCGACGATGGCTGCGCCACCTTTGTGGTTTTTTGTACCTGTGGAGTATGTCGGAATCTTGCTGATGAGATTACCATCGAAGCCGAGCATGCCTGCAACGTTGTTGATACCGCCAATCATCTTATTGAAGCCACCAATGGCGGCGTTGGCGATGCCAGTACCGAGTGAAGTTGCCTTATCGACTACCCACTGCTTTTTGTTGTCAATCCATTCTCCGACTTTATTCATCATGTCACGCGCGCCGTCTGCCAAGTTGTTGAATTGGTTGATCGCGCCGTCTTTCATGGATGTTGCAAAGCTGACTGCTTTATCCCTCGCAGCCTGCATTTTGTCTCGTATCGTGTTGTAAATCCGAGTGAACCCGCGAACCAATCTGTCGCGTAGTGTAGTGACTGCGCCGACCACTAGGTCACGGAGGCTATTAAATATTCTGGCCGCTCGATTTTTCAAATCGGTTACCGTGTTGGATACTCTGTTGTATAGGTTAATAAACCATCTAACTACATTGGCGACCATCTCACGTATTTTCGATTCAGCCAGTAGTTTGAGTGAGTTAAAAGTGTATACCACTCTGTTTTTCAAGTCAGTCGCTTTATTCGTCAAATTAGTCCACATATTCTGGAACCACTGAATCGCACCCCCAGCGAGTTGCTGAATCAATGCAATCGCTCTATTTTTCATTCCTGTAATATGCGTAACGATTCTGTCTTTGATTGAGGACACAGTCTGCCGAATCATTTCCCAGGCGCGGGACCAGTTGCCGTTTAAAATGGCTGTCGCTGTCTTTATGATGCCCTGTATGAGGTCCATACCAATACCCACAATTAACTTCATGCGGGACCAGGCGCCCTGTATCACGTTGACCAAAATCGGCCACAAAGTATTCCAGATTCCCATAACAATTGGTTTAAAAATCCGGAAAGTTTCAGTGATAATATTAATGGCCGTCTTTACAATTCCGGAAATTATTGGAGCGAAAATCTGAATCGTATTTTTAATGACGGACCATAAAGTATTCCAAATCCCTTGTACAATCGGAGCAAAAATGCGAACCGCTTCAACCAGTACGTTCCATAATTTCGACCAGATAAAGCTGACTACGGTTGAAAAAGTATTGAACAATGTCTGTCCGATGATGAACGCGCGACGGATGACTGCAACAATTAAGTTGATGACCAGTCCCGCCGTTTCTTTCATCCACTGGAATCCGGATACGACCGCACCAAGTATCGCTTGGCCATTCGAAGCCCACCAATTTCTGATGAAGTTGAAAGCCGCCATGAATGCGCCGCTCACGGAAGACCAAACTTGGCCGATTAAATTCTTCGCCCGTTGGAAGGCGCCGGTTACCGCACCGATAATGGCCGGGCCGTTCGCATCCCACCAGGCAGTAATAGCATTGAATATGCTAGTGAATACACCTTTAACTGCCGAGAGTGCTGTACCGATACGCTCCTTCAATAAATGGAATGAATAGGTTATTTTGATGACAAAGTTTTCTATGCCGAGAATCTGGTCCGGTGTAAACCCGACTCTTTCTAGAATACTTCGACCGCCCATCCAATCGCCTTTGAACATGTCGATAATCCCGGTAATACCGCCTTTAATTTTGTGGTAGAACTCCATAAACTTGCCGGATATATCCCACAGCCTTTGTACCATGCCGTCTGATAAACCGATAGACGTGAGAATATCAATGCCGGAATCCCCTTCGTCTTTGAAGAGTCCGAGGATACCATCTTTGAATTTAGTAATCCACTCTATTCCTTGCATGAATTTATCTCTTAATCCATCTATGAAGTTTCGGAATGTTTCAGATCGTTTATATGCAAATACGAATCCGGCGGCAAGCGCGGATATTACACCAATGACGATGCCGACAGGACCTGTGAGAGCGACTAGAGCGATTCTGATTGCTGTGAATGCCGGTCTTATTACTGTCATGGCGATACTGCCGAAACGACTGAAAATGGATACTATCGGAGTGATGACTTTACTTAATTTAGGAAATACTTGCGCGAAGCTTTTCCCCTCTTTAATCATCATTTGAATACCGCCCGACAACTTCCCGAACCACCCGAATAATGTACTTAGACCACCGAACAGGCCAGCGAACACGCTGACCACTTTACCAACGAATATGGTTACTGCACCAAATACCGTCAGTAATGGTCCAGCCGCTACTGCGACGAGCGCAAGTTTTCCAATTAGTTTTTGCTGTTCAGTGTCGAGATTCTTGAACCATGTAATGCCTTCTTGAACCTTCGTCACAATATTACTGAATGTTTCTCCAATTGCAGCACCGGTTGTTTTCGCCCATTCGACCACTTCATCAGATTTAAGAAAATCAATAAACTCTGCAATGGACGCTTTCGATTGCTCGAATACGCCACCGAGTAAGTTTTCTCCAATGATTCCGATATAAGCTTTGGTATTTGCGACCATACCGGCCCATGAATCTGAATAGGCTGCGGCCATATCGCCAGCAAACCCGTCCATGACAGTGATAAAGTCATTGGATGTCACTTCGCCTGCGGTGACCATTTCACGCATCTTTTCATAAGAAACGCCTAAATGGTCTGCCATGGCCTGGGAGAACCCCGGAAGACTGTCTTCCACTTGATTCAATTCGCCAGTCATTAACTGCCCAGTCCCTTGGACACGGTTGAATATGGTTGCCATTTCATTGACGGGCCTGTTCGCACCGACGGCGGCATCGCCAACCAGTTTGATATACTTCTCGAGTTCTGCGCCTTCTTCCACACCGGCTGCGAGTGCACCGGCTGCGACGGATGTCCCTTCTGCCATTGTGGTCATGCCGCCTTCGATTGCGGATGTTACCTGATCGGATATTTTACCGACTTCTTCAGTGCTGTATCCAAGCCCTTTTAACTGCGCTTGTGCACTGTCCAGGCCGACCAGACGATCCCAGCCGAATTTAGCAGTTAGGCCCCCTACAGCGAGTGCTGCAGCAGAGGCAGGCAACGTGATATTACGTGTTAAACTACCGCCGACATCTTTGATCTGCGAGCCGACATTCTGAAGTGAACTTCCCACATTGCCGAGCGACTTGCTGATGCCGCCGAATGTGTCCCCGATTTTGGACAATCGACTGGATTCATCGTAAACGCCGCGTAATCCATCTTCAGCCGCCTTCAGTTGATGCTCCAGTCTGTTCAGACTATCCGCTTGCTTGTTATATTCCGCAGCGAGTGTCTGCGCCGCTTTGGACGATGCGCCTTGTTCTTCTACAACCGCGCTGTACCGCTTGCCGAGTGCATCAACATTTTTCCGTTGCTTTTCAGTTGTGTCGCTTAATGATGCGAGGTTTTTCTTGTAAGAATTAACATCTTTCGCACCGTACTTAAAATTGTTGGTCGTGATTTTCGCTGCGGAGTTTAATCCGCGGAAAGACCGTTTGATTTCAGACATCGAGCGACTGATTTCCGTCGAATCCATGCCAAGTCCAATGGAAAGTCCTTGTATGCGATCTGCCATGTGTTACCTCCTTTCCAACAAATAAAAAAGCACTCATGCGAGTGCTAGATAGAATCCAGGAAGCGATCGAGGACTCTTTCCTCTTCTTCATCTGTCATATTAGTATTCTGTTCAGACAGTATTGAAAGCATGTACGCCATCGGCATATTCAACATCTCGTTGATGTCTTTGCCGTCCTTCATGCCGTCTTTCAATATCTTGTCGAAATTCTCACGCTGCTTCCTCCAGGAGAAATCTTCTGTTCTTAGGATTTGCTCTCCACGAACTTTTTTGTTGCTTCGTCTTGTTGACCCATTGCGATAAACTGGATTTGTTCCTGCAAGTCTTCAATCATATTCGGCGCATGGAGTTTACTCCTTAAATCTTTCTTAGTGAATTGCTTGCCGTAGATTTTCACCGTAGTGTCCATCAGCATATCCATCTGTTTCTTCATCATGGAAGCCATGCTCTGTTTCTCTTCGCCTTCTGCTGCTTTCTGCTTTTCTTCCATCTGCTCCAGTTCGTCCATCACGTCGATACATTCATACCAGAGGTCAGCTGTGATAAAGTGCGGTGTCAAATATGTTTCGAGGATTGGCTCCCCGTTGTCTTTTTCGCCTTCTACGAGTTGGATATAATTTCTTTTGAGTTTATTCGCCATGTGTAATTCTCCCTTTCATGTATAAAAAAATAGAGAGCAGGTTTCCCCGCTCTTACTTGTTCAAGTGATCCGCTACGGCTTTGTGCAGTTCTGCGACTTTGGCCTTCTTGTCGACATCGATATTTTCATCTTCAGCCACCTTCAGAAGCTCATCCTTCGTCAATGCTTCGATAACTGGTGCGCCTTGCTTATTATTGGAGCCTCTAAGTTCTTTCGTTCTGTCATCGTCGGAATCCCCAATGTAATAATGCTCGTCCGCCAGGTAGACCTTGTCGCCATCCTGGAGGTCTGTAAAATTCCTTAAAACGCCATGCACTTGTACAGCCATTTCATTCACTCCTTGTTTTAATGTATTCATTTTTTGCACGTAGGCATAACTTGCTTTGCTTTTATTAACGTAGTCGTGATTGACCGTTAAGGGATCTTTGTTGATATAATCTGATTTCTTGAAAAGATCGTTGTGTCCGGGCGTCACGCCTGCGTTATGCAATATGTTTACGGATTCATATATATCAATATCGTCTGTTGGAAATACAAAATACATTTCTTCATGAACGTGTGGTGTGATGCCGAAATAGAGCATGTTCCAAAGCGTCGCGTACATCTCGACTGTCCACTTCTGGAAGCTAGTATCTAAATCTTTCACGAACTGCCATAGCTTGATGCTGTCCCGGTACACCTTCTCGAAGTATTCGGCAGTAGGTCTAGAAATGACATACTGTGCGCCTATGGAGTCATTGTTGATATCCTCGATAGATTGCCTATCCACACCGACAATGTCCGTCATGCCTTTAATTAAGGTTTCCGAATTGGTGCATTGTTTTAAATACTCCAGATTCATGTAGTTATTACAATCAGAGCCATACCAATTATTACTATCAGCAGGCATTCGATCGTAGTCTGGAAGCTGCCTGAACACCATGTCACTGTCCATGAAAAAATAATCGAATGACTCCCTGGCGGGATCTTCAGATAGATATCTGTAAAACAGATACGGTTTAATCGATGGGATATATGCCTTGTCATATCGTTTGTCATCGTACACATGCACTGCCACATCGTATTTCTCTTCGAAGTATCGCACCACGGAATCATTCTCTTTCAGAAATAAAAGGACGATATCAGCCGCCCCATGATTGATGAGGTCTGATACCGCCACTTCTACTTCCCACTTGAACCGATTGTTTGAGGGCTGGCACATGATGTATTTCATGTTGCCACCTCCAATCTATATGCTATTAAACGCCTGCTGCAGTTGTAGTCGTTGTTGTTGTGTTAGGCGTATAAGAATCACCAAGCAGACGCGTGAAGAATGTGTCATCGTTAAACGGTGTTTCGCCAGAGCGTCTGGTATCTGCCATTATTTTCTTAGCCTCAGAGCCTTCCACTTTCATGATACGGCCCTCGATGGAATACTCTCCGAATTCAATTTCGCCTTCTTTCGCTGCGCGCTCTTCTTCCGGCGGTGCGAATAGGACTTTCTTGAATCCGGTCCATCTATAGCTGCCGTCCTTGCGTTCAGACTTGAACCATACTGCGACCGGTTTTGGCTGATGGCCCCAGTTTTCTTCAGAGATTCCTGATGCATCAAACGTTTTATCGAAAATCATTTCTTCAATCTCCGGGGAGAGTTGGTGCAGACCGAGTGTGAGCGTTGGCTCACCGTCTCCGACTGCGGATTCGATTGGTGCGCCATCCGCCCATGCGACTGTGATTTCGCCGCCCGCAGGCAGTCCGACCGTTTTCAGTCCACGCGTTTGAATCGGTGCGCCGTAAGTGGCTGTGCCGCCATCTTCTGTTGCAATTGGTGCAAAGCCTAAATCTTTGATATTAATATACGCTTTCGGTGTCTTAGCTTGTTCCATTAATAATCACTCCTATAATAGTTTATTTCGAAACTTCTTGATTCGCGGTATAGCTGGTGGTCTTTGTCATATTCCGGTGTAAAGCTTGCTGTTTGTGAGTAGTAGTTATCATCCAGAATGTCTGCGATGCGCTCCATGATATCTGCAGTGATTAAACGCGGGTTACCTGACGTGATTGCCAGTGTTTTAAGCAACACATCAACACGCGCCGATTTGGCGTCTGCAATGCGTTTGCCATCTGCATAATCGACTGGCACACCGTTTACGATTGGATTGATTGCGATATACGCAGATTCGACTTCTTGAACATCTGGCATGTCGTTATACATATAATTAGGACCCACATACTCAATGAGCAGCGGGTCATCTTTAATCAGTTCGTAAATATCTCCGAGAATATCCATCCGGTCACGCTCCAATCTGTCTGGCAATGGAATTTTGAACGATTTGTATATATCTCGCCTGATTGGATGCCAGGACGTTTTCTATCTGCCCGTATCCAGCCGGTTTGATGAACTTGCCGCTGCGATCATAGAATCCGTTTTCGACCAGGTGAACCACTCTGTAACGATTGTCTGGACCCTTCCAGTGGATGGTGACAACGCGCTCACCATCTATGGTTTGAGGGTCACTGAATGTCACTTCACTTGCCATTGCGCCGGTGTCTTTGGTTTTGAGTTGAGCAGCATGAATTTTGTTTCTCATGAATGTTGCGCCCTCTTCAAGTGCCTTATCCTTAATCTTTTGTAGGTTCTGTTCGCTGAATATTGATTCCAGGTCTGCAAGCGTTTGTTCGATGCCGTCAACATTGAATGTGAACATTAGCGCTCACCTACGATCTTTATCTGCGGTGTTTTACTGTCATCCGGAGATACGTTTTGAATATTGAATTTCGTCCCACTAAAATAGCCGGACTGCAACTCAAATGAATGGTTGTAATCCGGCTTGAATTCTTTGTAATTGTCACGAATGATGATTGTCACTGTCTTCTTACCTGCCGGAGCAGACAACACAGTGTAATCCTTCGTTGATGGTTCATAATCTTCGCAATAGCACTCATATACTTCTATATACTCTTCTCCGTGCGCTTCAGGACCAGATGAACCGATTTCGAAGAACTTCACTCTGTTATTAAGTGATCGTCTCATCAGGAACCACCTTCTTCTGTAGAGGATGGAAACTTCCTGATGCGGAGGATGTTCTTATCCAATGTCCGCTGCTCTACATCTTCCAAAACGCGCTTATCATAATCCCGCGAAACCATGAGAAATAAGCATATTTTGTATACAGGATATTCCGGATCAGTCTCAACGTACTTAGGAACGCCCGAAGCAAGTAATTCTGCTTCGGCGCTATCTTGTAACATTTCAATCAATCCATCATTCAGAACGCCATCCTCTCGGAGAAAATCTTTAAGTCCAGTCATTAACATTTACATCACCCACTTCAATGCTTCTATGTGCTATTAAACGCCTGCTGCAGTTGTAGTGGTTGTAGTAGTAGTTCCAGCTACATTTGCAATTCGGAATGCAGAGTCAAGTAGACGCTTCTGATCGTACCAAGCAGTAAGCACGAACTTGTAGATGCCTTTGTCCACATCTTTGTCAGTATCGTATGTGGAACCGTCGTAGTTCAGGCGGAAGTAAGTGAATTGGCCGACGATTGGTTTCACGGCACCGTCCATGAATTTTACTGGCACACCCCAGATGCGTTCAGGTGGTGCATTGAAGAAATCGGTCGTACCGTTGGAAAGTTGTTTCGCTACTTTGACAAAATCAGAGTATCTCATTACAACAGATGCCTGTTCGCGGTAATCTTCGTGCAGATCAGAAAGTGCGTTGAGCACCGCATTGTAGATATCTTCGCCGTCCACCTGTGTGATGGCGCCACTCTGATAGAATGACATGTGCTCTTCACCGGCTTTTGGCGTAGTAGTGAGGGCACCGCGCTTTTCTTTGGCAGCTGCAGCAGACTTCAGCCCATTTTCGATGTATGATACCAGGTCGATGTCGGAGCCATGAATAACAGTATCGGAAACTTCAACTTTCAGTTTGGCTTTGAAGCGTCCGAATGTTACGGAGTCACCTTTCGCTTGAACCTCTTTCGCAGTTTGTGTATCCGTGATGAAATCATCGTCGTCAATTGTGAACATGATTCTCGGCATCTCAAGACCCTTGATATTGGACGCTGGAGACAGTTCCCTGAGCTTGTTCGTGACAGTCGGCTCAGTGATTACCTCTTTGATCATGTTTGTAGGAAGAAGGTCTTCCCCACCTGAAGTGTTACCATCCGGAAGTGCATGAAGCAGCTGAAGCGCTTCGTTTGAAGGCTTGCCATAAGTGTCAGGGGCCAGGAGACTTCTGTAGACCTCCGCTTTGGCTTTTACTTTTTTACCTTCGTCATCAAGTTGGGAAAAATCGGACTGCATTTTCTTATTTTGGTCATTCTGAAGTTTTTCAGCATCCTGCAATTGTTCTGAAACAATGTCAAAACGCTGTTCAATGTCCGTAATACGGGATTTTTTCGCCTGGATATCCTCCATAGATACACTAGTATCGTTAGACATTTGGTATAACGCTTCTTTTTCTTTTTTCAGTTGTTGGCCAATGTTATTTCGGTTTTCTTTCATTTCATAAATAGTTGGCATAGATAAACACTCCTATAAATTTATATTTTGTAATTTTGTATCTACTGTCTGCAGATAATCTTGTATTTTTTTGCGTTCTTCATCGGAAATCGTCGCATTTTCAGGTGTTTCAACCATGTTTTTGACCGTTTTCGGGGTCTTTTTGTACGCTTTCATCACATCGTCAGACACTTTTGCAACTGCCTGGTTGGATGAAATCACTTCATCGCACAAACCATATTCCAGACACTCGTCAGCACTCAACCAAGTTTCGGCATCGAGCAGCTGTTGAAGTTCCTCTTCTGAAATCGTAAGCTCCCTTTCCAGGTAAGCCTGATTGGATGATTCGTTGATTCTATCCAGGTCATCGGCCGTTTTTCTGAGCTCTTCAGCGTTTCCAACCGCCATCATCCACGCGTTATGGATCATCATTAAGCTATTTTTCGGCATAAAAATAGTGTCACCCGCCATTGCGATGACACTTGCGATGGATGCAGCCAATGCATCCACATAGATATTTACTTTTGCTTTATGACGTTTCAACATGTTGTAGATTGCGATGCCCTCGAATACCGAGCCACCACCAGAGTTGATGTAGACGTTCAATTCTTTTACATCTTCCAGTTCATCTAACTCATTCTTAAAATCAGTCGCTGTTACGTCTGTGTCGTCCCATTTGAAAGGCATGATATCACCGTAAATCCAAACTTCTCCGACATTTCCATTACGTTTCATTTTGAAGTATTTATTTTTCTCCCTCTGTTGTTCCTTCGGCACTGTTTCCACCTCCCTTCGATGCAAGTCCTCTACGCTCTTCAATCGGTGTATCAATTGGATATAAGTCTCCGCTGATCATTGCCACATCTCCTCCTTCAACAGGTGGTAAATCTTCCAATGCGCGGATTTCATTGATTGTATTGATGCCACTGCGCACTTTCTTGAAGTACACTTCCGCTTGTGTGGATGCATCCCCACGCAGCAGCGCATGCACGTTGAACTTGAAATACATGCCGTTCTTCCGGTCCTGCCTGGTAAGTAGTTTCTTATTGAACTCTTCCTCATACTGCTTACACATCGGAATGATCGTATGCTGCAGGTAATAGCGGTTTAAATCTTCCGTTTTCGAGAAACTCATTGCATTTTCTCCATGTAAAAAAGCCAACGGCATTTGAAAGACGTTGGCCACTCTGGAACGTGTAATGTTTTCTGTTTTTATCAAATCTTCACTAACGTACTTTTTCTCCAATCGATCGATTTTGATGCCGTCGTCTTCAAAAAGAATACCTGCATTGTTTTTATAAAAACTTTTAAAGTTCTCAACAATCTCTGCTTTCTTTTCATCAGTAATTGTCGCACCATATTCAATCTTAAAACTGTCAGGCGTACTCATCTCCTTCATGTTGAACTCTCTGACTGACACATCGAAATCAATCGTGCCTTTAAGCACGGAGATTGGGGAAATGCCTTTCAGTGTTGATGCACCATGAATGTGTTTAAAGTGCAGGATCTCCATTTGATGTATGATCATCTTTTTGTCTGTATTGCCCTTAACAATGTAGTACAAATCCTTTTTATCTTTGTCCATGGCCATCGAAACAATGTCAGAGTTTAATAAATGCAGTTGCACCGCTTGCCCATACACATCACGCTCAATGAATACATACGCATTGCCTTTTTCATTTCGTGTCGTCTCGATTAGATTGATGAAATTATAAGGTGTCGTGTAATTGTTCGGCTGCGTTGTCAGCAAGTCTGCCACATCGTTATTCAACGTCTCATAATTTTGATATAACTTTATCGGTAGGGATGCCATTGTATTCGACAACCGGGTAATTGCACTGAAGATTGTTTCATTGTTTGCCAGTTCAGCGTTTTCGATTCCCCAGAACAAACGATTTTCAAACACTGATAAATCGCTTGAAGCAGTCGTTGTGACTTGCTGCTTTGGACCGCTGTATGCGGTGCTCCCTAATCTCTGTTCTAGTTTTTGCCACCATTTCACTCTCTCACCACCTTTCTAGCCCATCAAATCATCAAGAGAGACAACGCTCATGTTGCCATTGCCTTTTGGTGTGACCAATTTATCGATTGTATGTGCATGACTGTTAAGCAATGCTGCAAAACCATCAATCTTTCTGTATCTGTTCTGTTTGGACGGCAGCAAATTGCCATTGCGGTCTGCCACCAGTTTTACGTTCTTCAAGTACCAATTAAGCACCGGATTGCTATTGTGAATTACTTTGCCTTCGCGGAACATCGTCTTAATATCCTTCAATACCGGGCTCAATGTAATTGCGCCTTGACGGACCACTTGCGTTTTAAAACCCTTGTTTTCCATTTCAGTATTTAGCCTGTAAGCATTTGCAGGGTCGTATGCAATAACTTCGATGTTATACTTCTCCCCCATCTCCTCAAACCATTCGAGCACCAATTCATGCTTGATGTGCGTACCTGGAACAATCGTTAGATGTCCGGCATCTTCCCAAGCTTTGAAAGGAATCTTTTCATTGTCGTATTTCGTTTTCTCTTCTGGAATCCATGTATGAGAAAGCACTGCAATGGATCCATTTGGCAGTGGGAATTCCACACTTGCAGCAGTGAAGTCTTCTGTATTACTCAGATCATATCCGCCGATGCCAGTTGCACCGCGCAGTTCCTCGAAATCGATTGTGCCATCGTTTTTCTTTATTGTGTCGAGATCAAGCAGTGCCATTTCTTCGTTGTTTGCAAAAATATTAAAGCGCTTCGTGATGAAATCTGCACGTTCTTCAGGATCTCTTTTTGCTTTGCGCCATTCCTCTTCCATTTCCTCCAGATTAAGGCTGATGCCCATGTTCGGATTCGCCTTAATCCAATTCTCAGCGTCGTTTATATCATCTTTATCATCCAGTGAAGCCAAATAATAAAAGGTGCGCTCATCATCGAACAATCCATCGAGCACGTCTTTCCCCTGCTCCACCATTTTTACAAGTGGGCCATCAAGCTGATAGCCCGCAGTCGTGATGTAAATCAGTAGTGGCTGCTTCCTGGATTGCCTGGAGTTTTTGATGACGGAAATCAATTTATAGTTCTTGAATTCGTGGATTTCATCAAAGATGCCCAGATGCGTATTGAGGCCGTCCAGCTTCTCGCTATCACTCGCCTGCGGCTCAATGGATGAATCGGTCGCATCGAAATGGATGATGTCCCTAAGCGCACGGAAACGCTTCTGTAGTGCAGGAGAATTCTTTATCATCTTCTTCGTTTCGTCGAAGATGGTTCGTTTGACCTGCTTCATCGAGTTGGCCAGAAGGACTACATCAGCGCCGCGTTCATTATCTTTGGACACGCCGTAGATGCTCGTTCCACTGACGATTGTCGACTTTCCATTCTTTCTGGCCACAAAAATAAGGCCCTCTTTAAAGCGCCTCAACTTTGTTTCCTTATGCACCCAACCAAAAAGAGATCCCAATATGAAGTGTTGCCACCCCTGCATAATAAGTTGGTCGTAGTCCCCTTTTGTAGGCTTGCAGTATTTCTCGATGAACCGAACCGGCCGATGGCCAAGTGCTTCGTCAAATTCCCATTCGTGGTCGTCACGTGCCAGAAATTCCAAATGTCTTTCGCATTCTTTAATTACATATTCTGCAGCCATGATGTTGCCCTTTGCGACCTGCTCGGCGTACCAGGTAGTGAGCAACCTTTTCGAAGGTTTAGCCAGCACCTTCAGTACGCCAGTGGTTGCTTTAGAAGTCGTCGAAGTCGTCGCCATCTTTGTCTGTCACAACCACTTTTTCATCTTTCGGCAGTAGGGCAATCAAATGGTTGCAGGCGGTAGTGTATCTATTAATCATAGTGTTGTAGCTTTTCTGCGCCGGGTGCTCAACCCGCATATTCTGCTTTCCGTTTTTCATGACGTAGGTTGCGCCCTCTCTTTTGATCTTGTTCTTCAGTTCCGAGAGGGTGACCTGCATGAAGGCCGCTTCTTCTATCAAGTTTTGAGCTGCTTCCAGCTTTGTCACATCGATATCGGAGAGGATTTCGTTCCATTTCTCGATAATTTCATCAATCAATTCGTCTTGCTTCTTAGCTGAGAGTTTTGCCAATAGATTCACCACCTTCATCATGTAATTAAAGAATTTGCCTAACCCCCCCTTATGGGAGAAAACCTTCCGCGGTGCGAGCGAAGCGATTGACGCCGCTATTTTAGCGGCTGATCTCACAGTTTTTGGGTAGGGGGGTATTAAATTTTTATCACTCGGACATTTCTTTTTTCTGTTTTGGGTTTTGACTTTCTTTTGTTGTCGTGCTTGTGAATATTGTTGTGGCATGTATGGCAAAGAGAAATGAGATTATCCAGCTGCAATGCTTTTTGGATATCCTCTTCAACATAAACAATGTGATGGACCAATTCCGCAGACTTGATGTCTCCTCTTTCCATACATTTTTGACAAGTATAATTATCTCTTGCCAATGCCTTTGCTCTTGTCAACTTCCAAGCTTTCTTTTGATAGAACCAATCGTACTCCTGCTTATGCCTGACCATCATCAGTCACCTCTATGACTATCAAGATACAGCTACTCTTATCAACATAGCTGATCACATCCTCTCAAGCTTTGGCATAGTGTCTTACTGCATTGAGTAATCATATGCTTCACCCTTTCAGTCTTCGCGCTCTGCTACTGTCAGGCTATCAATGAACGCCTGCCTGGCATCGAGTATCGTATGGATCACTGTGTCTGGTATGTCTGGCCTGGTGTCACTGATGTAGCTGACTACATCTTCCGGTGTAAAGAACACGACATCCACATCATTCTCCGGTACATATACCTTCTCGTAATACTCATCTACATAGTCCAGTACAGTCTCTATCCCTTCGTGGCTCACCGCCACACCTAAGCCGTGGAACTTATTCACTGCATAGGCTATTGCTTCATCCTCATGAGACATACCACCATCCCCTTTGAATTAAGAAAGGCCCACCTGCGTGAGCAAGTGAGCCGGATACCACATATACTATTTATCTGCTGCTTTAATTGTTTACAACCACAGTATAACCCGATTGATATTAAAAAGAATAATCCCTGTCAGACCTTCCATTCCCTCTAATGTTTCCATTTCTTCTTATCCTTCTTTTCTATATCCGATTGCGCATTGAATAATATGATGACGATCTGGTCAATCCGCTTATACAGATTGCCATTGCTCATGTTCAGCAGCACCTTTATTCTTTGCTTACTCTCCCCCTGCTTGAGCAGCTGAAGGATGTGATAGTTCTTATCACTGTGGATATGCGACTCATGTATATCAATGAAGGACACCTCATTGATTAGTTTCTCCAGCTTCTGTCGCTCCTTCTCATTGCGCATTACAATGGATGCGACCTTGTCTCCTGTCTCTCCCTGCGCCTTCGGCATGGCAGACTCGATGCCGTACTGTGCAGTGGATGTACTATCCATCTCATACACTTGAGACTGTATCAGCCTCTTCTTCCAATGATAATCGTTTATGATTTGCCTTATGTCGTTTATCAAGTACAAGGTGCAGCACCCTTTCTACTCTGTCTCTTCTCTATCCAACTCCAGTGCTTCCTGCTCGTCTGCCTTATCCTTCTCCACATAGCCCCGAGCCGGATCATACTCTTGATCTTCGAATACATCGTCATTGATATCGTCCTGGTTATACAGTTCATTCTGCAGATGCTTCAGGCGCTCATGCTGTTCGGCTTCAAACTCGACATCATACTTACTGCGCACCCATTTGTCTTTGATCTGCCCGCTCTTTACAGTGGCATCGAGTGATACATCAAGTCCTGTCCATTCGATAATGAATCGCGTATGCATGTCTGTGAATTCCAGCTTCTTCAACTTCACAGACATGGAATCAATCCCAAATGTTTTGAATATCAGTTCGCTCGCATGGTTAATGTTTCTCATTTTGTTTTTATCGATAATTGCAGTCATATTTATTTACCCCTCTTCATTTTATTTGCAGCCCGTTTATTCGCTGCTCTAATCTTTACGAGTTCGTCATACTCTATGAAGCCGTACTTATCGCCGTATTTAATCGACTTACTGATCCAGATGATATGTTTATCCTTATGCATGTACTCAGTAATCTTGCGTTTCATCTTTGCATCCGGTGTCGCCATGCCTTTGATGTCAATCCATACTTCATAGTCATCATGATACTTCACTCGGAAATCTAACTTGTAATACATCCGTTGTCGCTTCTTGCCGTAATACTCAAAGGCTGGATGGATATTGAGCACTGGCTGTAGCTCTATCTCTTTGATGTATCCCGCCTTTTGTTTAAGCAGCAGATGTTCGTAGTATTCAGCTTCGACCTTTGAGTCGAACTTGATGCCGTCGACTGTTATCTTTTGTGCGCCGTATTTGGTCAATGATGTCACTCCTTCAATGTTTTCAGATATAGTATATCCAATCGGGCTGATCCACCATGAACGCTACTGCCATCTGTGTATTGCACATAGGGTGAATCATGTCCATGTCCGCAGCAAGCATTCATCACTCTAGGTAATGTGCCGAGACATCCGTCGTGTCCTTCTGGTGTGTTAGTCAAGCCACAATGCCCACATGAACGATTAGGGTCATAAGCAACCGGTATATCATTGTCTGCGTAAGCCCATATGCCATCGTGTGTCTGATATATCTTATGGCCTCGGTGTTTGTCCATTACTATCCCTCCTATTCACTCACAGATGTTTTTGTTTCGTTGCCATCTAGCATAAAGACACTGACTGATCGCGCTTCATTTACCTCTTTGACAGCAGCACATGAAATGTTTAACTTCTTCAAGTTTTCATCATTGGACTCGATAACCATCCATCCGCGTTTAACTGCATGGTATTCGCTGTCGGCTTCTACATACGTACTGTACGGTTGCATAACCAGCGGCATATCTTTCATTTGGCAATCAAAGGTTACTTTATAGATTTTCATTAATATCCACTCTCCAATCGTTGGAAGTTTATAGCATTCTTTTTGTCATACTGATCAATGATGTCCTGTTCGGTGAAGCCGTAATGTTCAAGGACTTTAAGCACTATCATCAACTTCATTGCGATATCATCGTTATTTTGTAATTGTTCCAATGCTTCGTCATCCACAGGTAAATCATCAAATCCTTTAGCATAAAGGCAGTGAGTATTTTTCAACGCAGCTGGCGCACCACTTTGCTTGTTCCAATGCAACATTAGGAAGTGGATAACGTCTATCGCTTCATCCAGCACTTGATCCAAATCAGGTGCTTTGTCTTTCCAATACTTCCAGATGTCCGTACATTCGTTGATAAACTCGGATACCTCGACGTTTAATGCTAGAGAGTGCTTATGAATAAAATTGTTTTTCCACTCTTTATTCGTAATGTCTTTAGATTTCTTTATCTGCAGATCCAACTTGTTCTGCTGTTTAAGCAGATACCTAATCGATTTAAGGCTTAACGTGAGTGTCATTTATTTTGTCCCTCCTACATTTTTAAGTGGTGGATAAGTGGTTGATTCTTCGATTACAACGCTATCTGCATATGCTTTCGTTTTCTCCGGATACGTCGGCCCTGGTTCTTTCGCTTTCTTGGCTGAACATTCATCGCAAAACCAATTCGAGAAGGAATGCGGCATTTCTGCAAGAAACACTCTGTCGCAATTCGATTGAGCACAGAACACAGGTTTTAATTGATTGATCGGTGTGTGCGGTTTCTCGCCATACCGAATGGATTCGGCTTTCTGTTTCCGTTTCGGGTTAGACGGTCGTTTGGATTCGTTATCTAGGGAATACATCAAAGCATCCATAGAGTCATTTAAACGCTCTCTACGCTCTTCTTTATATTCCGGGTATAAATGTTCATCCAGACGTTCTATTTCACTGGACAACATCTCTATTTGATTTCTGCGGTTAAGTTCTTCATTTTTCCTCCAAAGCGTTTGTTCCAACATCTCTATTTCGTCCGGTTCTTTCTTAGATATCAAAGGCACTATATGCTTTTTGAAAATGTCGGTTTCGAAAATGAGTATCGTTATCCATAAAAGTGCGCATAATACTCCAGCTAGTATTTCAGTCATTCGCGCCACCTTCTTTCATGCCTGCGTTTGATGAGCATCGTTTGTATTTCAGATGCGGTTAGAACAACGGCAGTGATAATGATTGCGACTAGCGCGATGAATACGAGTGTAATGAGCGCGGTCATTGATTAGCCCTCCAGTCTTCCAGTTTATTTTCTTTGTTGTGGTATGCCGGCTCCTTAAAGTCCAGAAGCGGCAACCCCTCTTTCCGGCGGTAATTATTGGCAACACGGTACATGGCGGATATCGTGAATTCTTTCGAGAACGCCCAGAACTTCTCTTGATCATCCGTCATTTCTAATTTTCCGGAATCGACCAGGTAGTAAATAATATCCTTGTATATCGTGAACGTTCGAACAGCAGCGGCATCATCACCCTGGAACTTCCTGGCTGATTCTATATGTCCGTTAAAACTGTTGAGTAACTCCAGGATGCTCATCACCGTCCCTCCTAATATATTTTTTGGATATGCTTATAGAATTTAAGGTTTGCCGTGCCGCGGTCCCCGTCTTTATTTTTAGCAACAATCAACTCTAATGGACTTGGCGCGCCGGGTTGTGCATTTTCCTCATCGTGATAGTAGTCATCCCGGTACAGCATCATAATCATGTTCGCATCTTGTTCCAATTGGCCGGATTCTCTTAAATCGGACATCATCGGCCGTTTGTCTTGGCGCATTTCGACACCGCGGTTGAGTTGGGCCAGCGCGATAATCGTCACGTTCGGGAACTCCTGTGTAATGATTTTGAGTTCTCTGGACACCTGTGACACCTCTTCATACTTGCTTTTGAGTTTTTCATCCGGTTCCATCAGCTGCAGATAGTCGATGATGATAAAGCCGGTTTTGTCTTCCGGTATATTATTGGCCATTTTACGGATCATATTCGGTGTGACGACTGCTTCCTCTACGATCTTCATATCCTTGTTGTAGAAAATATCAATCGCGCCCATCACCTTATCTACCTCTTCGTTGCTCATCAGCTTCACCGGCTCTTTAAATTTGTACAGACCGACGTGTGAGATTGAAGAAAGTAACCGCTGGGTCATGTTTTTCACTGTGGATTCGATTGAACAAAATATGACTTCTGAACCGCTGTCTGCCAGGTTCTTTCCGAGTTCCAGTGCAAAAGCTGTCTTTCCCATGCTTGGACGTGCTGCCACTACATTCAGCTGCTGCATTTCAAAGCCGCCGATGATATCATCCAGTTCCTTGAATCCGGTCTTCATGATGGCGCGTTTCTCTTCAGAGGTGAGGTCGCCCATAATTTCTCTTAGAATTTCAAACTTTTGATCACTGTCTCCGAAATCGAGTTTATTCAATGCTTCAATGCGCTTGCTTAATTTAAGTTGACTTTCAGTGGTTGGGTCTTGCTGGTACTCATTCACTGCTTTGGCCACTTCACGTTCTACGAATTTAAGCAGGACGAACTTCTGATCAGTCAGATGTTCTGCAGAGGAACCGGAAGCGACACCATAGTTGATAATCGTTTGAATGAATTCGACATCCCCATATTTCTGTTTATTGCGGATGGATTCGGTCACGAGTTTTTCTTTGTTGAAGTCCGGGTCGCTCATTATTTTTTTGGCAATCGCTTGGTGGCGCTGGTCATAGAACCATGAAGGATCCAATTTAAGCTGATTTTTTAATTCCGGGTATTGCAGTGTGCGGGAAAGGACTTGTGTCTCATGGTGTGCCAGTTCATCAAGTATCGGTTCGCTCGTAAACATCTTTCCTCATCCTTTCCTCCATTGCTGCCAACTTCTTTAGTTTCTCTTCACGTTCCGCACGCTTCTTCGGGTCCGCCATTTCTGCAGCGACGCGCTCGCGGTCTTCTTTGATGGTCATATCCACTTGCTGATGCGGTTTATGTTCTTTGACCAGGACATCGGCCAGTGCTGGTGGGTAAGGATTACCCTCCGAATACTCCATCAGTTTGCGCTTAGTCTTTTTGTAGTCACCCTTCATCAGTTTCATCAGCCAGGTCTCATTGAATTTATCAAAATTGTTTCTGTTGAAGTTTGGATAAAGGATATATATTTCGTGCAGTATCTCTTTCGCTTCGTTCGCACTCATTCTCCGTACCTCCTCTGTAATTCTTCATCGGATAGGTTCCATACGTCAGCAAGGGGATCTTTGCCCGCTTTAGATGTCGCCCTTTTTTTATCAGCTGCATTGATTTCTTCAAGAGTATATGTGCCTGCCTTATCCCAATTCTTGAAAATACCGTTGATATACCAGTTTTCTTTTTTGTCATTCTCCTTACCAATTTCATACGCTTTAAGAATTGCTTCTTTTGTGAATCCTTTATCTAGTTTTTCTTCAAACGACTCGACAACTGACGGTCCTGTAATGGTTGTATAATGTTTTTCGTAATAATCAACCAAATCTCTGATATCTGTCTCTCTCTGCGGCTTTAGTTTTTCTTTTTCTTTCTCTTTAGTTTCCTTTTTCTTTAGTTTAGTTTGTTCCATAGACTCACCAAGGGGCTTATAAGGGGCTTGCAAGGGGCTTATAAGACGTATCTTTTTATCATCATCTTCAATGACAGCCGCTTGTTTGAGGTATTCTTTTATAAAATCCTCATGTTTCACTTCTTTGAGGGCAGCTGCGATATGCTTCAATACATTCGGACTTGAATTCCAGTTGTGCTTCACCCAATTGATGAGCATGATTTCTTTGGTAGTATCGTTGTATTGAATCTTTCCGTATTCGATAAATCGATTGAGTAATTTATCAACGGTCTCACGGTTGTAACCTGTTTCTAATTCGACCACTCTTTTTGGTAATTCATATATGCCGATCTGTGAGGTTTTCGAATTCGTCATCAGATACAGATAAAAATATTTCTCTTCCGGAGACAGATCCAGTACAAACGAATCTTGCCAAAATGAGACGTGCACGAATCTGTGTTTGCTCATGTCTTATTCACCACTTCCCAAACATTCCGTAATATTGATACAAGTACCAAGGTGTTGGTTTGACTACGGTAACCACTTCCACCCTGTCCGCTATCTGCTTTGGCCCCTGTTTGCCTATCGGCCGTGTCATCGCATCTTCGACCGACATCCCTTGATATAGTCTTTGCCTGAACACTCTCTTACTGATTCCGTTCTCTGCAGCAATGGCCAGGTGTTCATCTGTGTATTCCCATTTACGATTGGTGCGAGCCATCTGAATCACTCCCTTCAATACCAGTCAGTTGAATTTCCAATGCTCTACCGCCATACCTATTAGCCGTCTCAATTGCTTCCTTCTTTTTAGTGAAGAACACGGCTCTTGATAATTCTTTGGTTATATGAGCATCCGTGTTTCCGTGCCTGAAAAAACAATGTCCAATTCTCACGATATATCCATATTTCATTCAGAACCACCGCTTTCTACACTATTAATAACGGAGCCCACTTCTCCTACAAGCGTTTCAAAGTTAGTTGAATCTTCATCCTGTTCTCCCAATCCAGTGTTTTCATCGTAAATTTGTGCTATTTCATCAAACGCCTGCGCCTTAGCTTCATTCGCATCTGCTTTGGCAGCTTGCTCATGAATATATATTTGATAATCCAAATTTTCGATGTCGTTCAACCAAATCTCTGAATCAGTTATATAACATTCATCTTCCGCTTCCTTGTATTTTTCAGCAGATTTATTTCGTTCTTTTTTTAGACGTGCTATTTCTTTTTCATACTCCATCCTGCTCACTCCCCATCTCCCAATCAACTTTTAAAGGGACGGCATTATTGAAAAATCGCACTGTATCATCTTCGAATATTATTGAAAAACCGTCGCCGTCATCATAAATTGATTTAACGCCATTCGTTCCTTTTAAATAAAGTTCTAATGATTCTGGCAACATAATTTCAAGTCTTGTTATTACAGTTCTACTCATTCCGACACCTCTCTCGGCCGGCTATCCCAATTCGCATCACTGCGTGTATAATTCGCATGCACTTGGTGCAGTTTGAGCCGCTGCTGTTGATTGATAGTCTTTTGTGTATCAAGTTCTTTCGAGACATCGTTCAGGCACATCGTTAAATCATGCTTTTCATCCATCAACAGCTGATTCTCGTCTTTCAGTTCTTTAATCTTCTCCGCCTGCGCTTCTATCCGTGCATCCTTTTCTTCCAGTGTCTGCATATTCAATTCCTCACTCTCAAAATGTAGTGTTCATTGGTTTCAGATGTTGTCACATATTTAGTTTTATAATTTCGTGCTACCGTCTTGCCCATTGCATGGATGAAACTGCGCTCATAGGATTGTTTCGAGTACATGCGCGTAGTCAATCCATAGAGTCTCATGTGACGTTCTACAATCATCAGTTCGCCGTCAATTAGGTTTGGTGTGGTTTTCATTTAGCACTCACACTTTCTACCGGTGCGAATATATCTTGACCAGCCATTTCTGCTTTACTGAATACATAAATTCCTTCTCCTAAAGTTTTGAATAAGCCATGAGCTTTCCAATCGCAATTTGGTCTATCGCATTTTATTGGATTATTTGAATGTCCTGAACATTTTGGACAACTGAATTTTTTTCCTGCTGCCCACATTAATATGTCTGTCTTTGTTTCAAATACTTTGACTTTATCTGAATCTAGTTTTGGTTGATTAGCTTCCTGATAATAATTAATAGCGGAATAACTTCTGAGTTCTTCCCACCTTTCTAAAATCTCCTCCTGAGAAGTATCTAAAGCGGAAGAATACTCTTCCAATTTGATCCTCAGGTATTTCTCTAAGTCCTTAGCCCTGTCCTCACCTTTTGGACCCCTCCAACTTCTACGTGCTTCGTCTTTCAGTTTTTCAATTATTTTTTCCATTGTTTCGACTCCACCTCTTCATAATTATTGTCTTTCAACCATTGCTCATACTCTGGGTAAGTCATCGTCATACGCTTCTGATTCATTACCATGTGATACATGTGCTGTGTAATACTGACTGTTTCCGTGCCTGGTATCATCGTTGCGAACTTCTCACCATCTTTATTAAGGTGCTTGCGATGTAAGAGGCCGGTGAATAAAGACATTTAACTCACACCTTTAAATTTATCTATTTGTTTATTTACTGCTTCAGCACCAATCCAACGTATCTTTGGAGCGACGATATCCTCAATTATTGAATCCATCAAAACGTGTGAATCTTTTTTTCCAAAGTCAACGGCATTCGGTGCTTTTATATCACTTATCAACTTTCTGCCTGTCCTCATTTCGGTAACACCGAAACCAAAGACACCATCAGGACTCTGCGGTATTAGAGCAATGTAAATACCATCAATCACATAAACAAACCCCGCTTTAACTCTAAATCCATCCAACATTTGTGCTCTCACACACCTTGAATGTGATGGTTTTTTAATCATTTAATCATCCTCCAATCTTTCCAGAACTAAATAGTTCCTCGGTTTCTTTCGTTTCTCAATGCGCTTTTTATAGGTCGGTGTGAGATAAAATTTGATTGTTTTCTCTTGAACGCCTTGGAAGTCTGAAATCTCTGCCGTTGTACCGATGCAGATAATATCCTCGCCTTTATAAAGCGCATACTCCTGATTGCTCTTTTTCATAATTTAATCACCCGCTATCTTGACCGGCACCCCAGTCACTTTTTGTATTTCGTCTTTGAATCTATTTTTCAATCCGTTGTCTTTAGATATGTGTATCAGATGGATTTCTTTCAGCTGCGATAAATCACTTGCCTGCAGATATTTGATTGCATTCTCTAAATTGAGGTGCGATTTCATGATCCGATTGGCAAGCGCCTTGTGCAGTGCGCCGCTCTCGACACGTTCCATCATGTAGTCGTAGTCGTGATTGACCTCCAGGAGCATGTGAGTGAGACCAGGAAAGCGGTATTTAATCAGGTACGTATCTGTGGCAAACAGTAGCTTGCTGCCGTTGTCGCTTTGTATGAGGTAACCACACGGCTCTGCGACATCGTGCTGTGTGTCAAAAGGAAGTATCCTCAACGATCCAACACGCACCACTTTTTTATACTCAATCATTTTAAGCCTATGGTGTTGTAATCCGAGCGCCTGGCTCGTCCCAGCCGTTGTGTAGCATGCAAGTCCGTGCTTTAAATAATCTTCGGTATATTTAGCGTGGTCTAAATGGTTATGGGTTATAAAGCAAGCTGACACTTTTCGAGTTTTGAAATCTAATGCTTTTTGCACCTTGTCAAATTTAATTCCAGCTTCCAGGAGTATTTGAGTGTAACCATCGGAAACGAAATATCCGTTTCCTGATGATCCACTGCCTATGGTTTTAATTTGCACGACAACTCCTCCTAAAATGGATTATCATCTTTATCGTCTTCTTTAACTTCTCCTGTTTCTTCGTCATAATCGACTGGCTTCTGCATCGGTTCCGGTCCCTGGTCAGCCTCTTTGAACTCTGCATCCACAGTTTCTTCCGGAAAGTCGAGATTTTCTGTTGCCATATTTTCAGAAACCTCAACATCGAATATTTCTTTTCTCTGACGTTCGTCACTGTTGTACACCTGCTGTTTCAAGAGACTGGAGTCATCACTGCTATTAAGCAGCTTCTTACATGCACGGTTGATGACTGTCTTCTTAGACATCTCCTGCGGGTACTTCCTGTGTGTGCCATCTGCTTTAAGCTCGCCGTTATACACCATCTGCGACTGTTTCCACGCCGTTTCAATTTCATCTGTAGTCATGATCTCTGTATAGTTTTTGCTCTCATCTTCGAAGACGATGGTTGCATATGCGCCGATGATATTTTTTGTATCTCTGTTACCGAATTTTGTTTTGTGTTTGAGGTTTGTGATTTTACCGTTGATTGTTTCGTACTCAACGTCATCGCCCTCGAATATTACTTCCGAGTTGATTTCCTTAGCGCCTGTGACACGTTTAGTGACTGACATTGTGCCGAGGTAAGAGCGTTGGAACTGCACCCTGTCTCCGTAGACAATGAAGTACCCCTGGCTCTTTTGTGGATTCAATCCCTGGACCACCATGTCCATCAGCGCATTAGCGACACTGTTTGGATTGACAAACTCTAATGCCGGCTTGTAACCGTCTTTCTTAGAGCCTTTGAGGTCCTGCAGGATAAGCATTGCCGACTTCATTGCGTTCTCTGGAGCATAGTTGGCAGGGAAGTTAAGGTTGCCTTGCCCTTCAAGTTCTTTCACTCTGGCAAGGACGTTATCGCCCATCTTTTGGTTTTTTACGAGCACTTCATTTTTAGTCATTATTCATTCTCCTTTGTTTTATTAATTCTTCGATTGGTACATCTAACTTTTGTGCTATGCCTGATAATGTTCTTAATGACATTGAGTGTTTACGATTCTTTTCTAAGTCGCCCAGATACCCACGGGATATTCCAACCCTTTCTGACAATTCTTTTTGTGTGAGTTTTCGATGCCTGCGGATCGCTCTGATATTCATTGCGACGGTCTGATTGATGTCCACCGTTAAACCAACTCCATCCTCAAATCTTTGTCCCGCTCTGAAACGATCAACTCAATCTGTTGTGAGTCTGTTTCTTTTAGTTGCGTGACTGCTTCGGCGTTGTCAATAAACATCGGGCACTCTACCTCAAAATGATTCGAGAGTGTATTTATAATGTCGATTCCGGTATTAATACGAGCAGCGTTATTCAGTCCACCGTCATACGTCACACCGTCAACCATGATCTCGCACGTCTCTTTAATGTCACCGTTCACTTGCTGATGGAACAATTTGAATCGTGCCAGGTCGAACATGCCATTGACATTTTCGGTAATCAGATTGACTTTGGTTTTCGTGAATTCGTCGATGATATATTTCTGATGTTTCAATTCTTCGATCAGATCTAACAGGTTATCCTCTTCCTGGTGGTATTCCTGGATGGATGTTTTGATACGTTCGGTTGATTTATGATTTGCCAGAAGCTCTCTTTGTGCATCCAGGTCAGCTCTCGCTTTCTCGATGTCTGATTCGATTGTCTGGACTGATTCGGAAACACTCGCCTGTTCATTCGTCAGCTTGCTTTCTAGCTCTTCAATCTCTTTCTGTAAGGCTTCATACTCGTCGGTGTCTTCGGCGCTCACAACGGCTCCGGAGACCTTTTCAAGCTGCTTTGATACCTTGCTGATTTCCTGCTTCGTATTCGTCAGACTGTTATCAATATCATTCAATTTGGCTTTATTCGCTTCGATGGATGCGACGATATCCCTGCCGGCTTTAACCTGTCTCTGCAGGTCCTGATCCAGTTGTTCCAATCGGCGGGACTTCTTTTGATTAAATGCTACTTCTGCATGCTGCCTGGCTTCTTCGACCTTGTGGTCCTGTAAAGGCTGACCACAAGATGGACAAGTATCCGTAACATCCGCATTGAACTTTTCAATTTCAACGGCATCGCGTTCTTTTTTGATTTCGTGATATTCGTTTAAAGCATTTTCTCGAGACTTTTTCAGATTCTCAATCTCGTTATCCACTCGCTTATACTGTGATTTGAAAATATCGATGTCACTTTCGAGTGAAGACAGGTTACGCTGCAGACCGTTCTTTTTATCTAGTGTGTCACCTTCAACGCTGCGCTTGATGTTGTCCATTTCAAATTGTTTATCAGAGATCAACCGTTTAATATCTGTGACTGCCCCACCGTTCCTGGCTTGGCTGCGCTTGTCTTCCAGGTCCGTAATCTCTTCCTGGAGGGTTTCGATCTGTTTATTGACTTTATTGATATCAACGTCTGCAGATGATTCCGGCAGCTGCTCATTGAGCGTATTGATCTTAACGGGAATATGTTCCAGGTCCTCTTTTGCCTTCTTTAACTTCTCGCTGATGACCTTCTTATGGTCCTCTATCGTGCGGTTATTAATAACTTCGAGCAGCGGCTTTAACTCTTTACTGGATTCAATCACCTGTTCATCTGTAATGTCGCCAGTGATTTCAAATAGCATCTTGCGCTTGTCCTCCCAATGGAGTTGCGGAAAGGCATCCGGGTTGGTGACGAGTTTGAATACTTCTTCATCGATGATCTTATTGATTTCTGCTTTGTATTTCGTAATTGGGAACGGCACATCGTCGATGTACTGTTTTGTGGTCCTGGAGTTTTTGTAGTGCTTCTTGGTGGAGCCTTCGACCTTTTCATAATTGGGATGGGATTCTCTCTGGAGTTTGAGTTCAGTGCCGTCCATGTCGAAAATGGCGGACACTCTTGGCACCTTTTCATGGATGTGCTGGTTGGTTTCATCTTTCGGTACGATGTCGACTTTCTGCCATTCCAGACCTTTGTCGAACAGTAACCAGTAAAGCGCGAGCGCTGTTGTAGTCTTACCTGTGGCATTGTCGCCGTAGATCTTGGCATCTTTGCCTTCAAACTCGAATGTCTGATGTTTGATGCCTGCGAAGTCGACGATGTCGAGTGCTTGTAATCGTAATTTCATTTATTAGCCCTCCATGTTATAATTCCGGTATAATATTATTTGCTTATTCGCCGCTGTTGGTAGCAGTGGCGTTTTTATATGCCGAGTTCTATCTCTAGCATTTGAATATATTTTCTATCTGCGTCATACACCTCCATCATTCCCTCCGTTTGTTCAAAACCATCGAATCCCTCAAGAGATTCCAAATACTCCTCATCCAACTTATCCACTTCAGCTTTCTGCTTGAGAATTTCTTCTATCATCGTCATCACCTCCCTTCAAGTTCATACGCTGGTATGCTCACTGCTTTGGTGCTTGAATAGAAAAGCATCGTACCGGTTTTAAAGTAAGTGACGAGTTCGCCGTTCTGGAATAATTCGACTGACTTAATCTTTCCGCGTTTGTCCTGATTGACCTTGTGCAGTTCAAAATGTTCCTTCGTGCCAGTGTCAGCGTTGACCGCTTCAATTTCTTTGAGCATCCAATTCCTCCTTCAACTTCTCATAAGCTTCCTCGCTGTGTTCCAGGCGTTCATTAATAACGCGCAGGTCACTTTCTGTTTCAAATATTTGAACGTCCTTCTCTTTCGCTTCCAGCACCATTGATTTGAATAGGCTGTAAGGTACTTTGATATATTCGACTGACATTTACTCCACCTCTTTCTCGATGCGGTGTTCCAGATCGATGTGAATATCGAAGTCTTCGCCGCCTTTAAAAGTGACGTAAGTACCCGTTCGTCCATCTCCGTCGTGACCTTTTATAACTTCATAAAATGGCGAGTGATCGAATGACACCCGGTTGATGATTACATCCTCTTCTTTCAGCGTTTCGATGATGTGTTCCAGTTGAGTTATTAGTTCCTTCTTATTCATTAGAAATCTATCCTTCCTAATGCGATTTTTCTGTTTATCCTCTCTAGGTGTTTTTGTCGTTCGATTGCATCTGCAATGTCTTTAGTGTTGAGTAGCGTTGATAAACCACCTGGTCCTCGCTCCCATTTCAATCCAGAAATTCCATGTTCGGATATACGAATGCCAGGCCGTTTCTTATTCAACTTCTTTGCGATGAGTCCAGTTGCAACAATGACCGCTGTTCCGATGATTAATTTCTTCATTCCACTGCCACTCCTTTATTTTTCAGATACGCCATGGCTTCCTGCTTGTTCTTAAAGATCATGTGACCGTACCCTTTCGATTGATCGAATGTTTCATAAGATGTGCCGTAATCTGTGCCGTAGATGTCCTTCAACTTCAGTGCGCTCTCGCATACTCTTTCGAACTTTTCATTTGATACTTCGATGAATGTTTTCTTCATTTGTTCGTCCTCCAATTTTCATATTTCGCTGATACAATCATGCCGGTCGGGACCAAGATAAACAGTGTCACCAGGAAGCCGATGACTAATATTTTTCCGGGCAATATGCCGAGCGCCGTGAGTGTGAGTACAATGCCGAGTACCGTACCGAAGATAATGCAGATTTGGTTTTCTCCCATTGTCATGCACCTCTTTCCAGATCCCTTAATATGTGTTCCAGTTTTGCCAGGCCTTTACTGACGTGGATGTAATACTTGTTGCCGGGTCGGAACACACACTCTTTGAAGTCTGGGTGTGACAGGACGTTATCCCGGAACCACGTCTCTTTCATGCCACTGATTTCGAGGAATTCGTTGATCGTTGCGTACTCCTGATACTCACGCTGCGCTTGTTGTGGCAATGCCTCTTTGACCGCTTCATGAATGAGTTGCTTGAATGCCTGTTCGTCTATGAGCATTTAGATCACTCTCCTAGAAACTTATTGATGAAGTATTGCTGACCTTTACCGGTAACCTTTGTTGTTCTTGTCGTTCTAATGGAACCGTCAGCATTGTTGATTGTCCTTTTCTTTATGTCCATCAACCCCATATCCATGCTGCGTTGAGTGGGTAGATTGAATGACTCGCCTTTCTTACGGATCAGAAAACCATTTTTCCTCAACCATTCAAACAGTCTATTTTGTCCAATGTCATATCCGTTTTGAGAAATCAACTTTGCGAGTTCACCAATCAAAATAGATGATGTACTGGAATCCACTGCATCTGCAAAAAGCACCTTCGGTTTATCGAGTTGAATCTTTTCTTCTAGTTTCATAACTTTCTTATCTGCAATTTGAAGCGCTCTTTTCATAATCATGTCCGGGCTGTTCCAAGCCTTTTCTATCTGCAGAAAATATTGTCTGGCCTGCTTGCCTTTTTCATTCCGTTGGATCATTGATATTTCCTTGGCCATGTCAACTGTTAAATTAAAGTCTTCCAGTTTCCTTAAAGCACCATTATTTACAACCGTACTTTTTTGACCACTTGTAAAATCTTCATTTTCAACAAAGCCGTAACTGATCATGCGGATAAACCATTTTGAAAATCTTTCTGACGATTCGAGGAATTCATGAAGTTCTCTAGCACTAATGAAAAGCTGACCTTCTTCGTTTTCAGTCACTGGTATTAAAGTTTGTTTGTTTTCAACTTGTAACTGTTCCATTCACTTCGCCTCCTTTATACGGATTTCCGTACAACTTTGTTAAAAAAATATTTCCCTACTTCTTCATCTGGGATTTCTAACAACTGACAAATACGTCTAATTTCCCATTGAGTGAATGCATTTTTGTTATGCATTTTTGCACTCATTGACGTTCTGCTGATTGGCATATCTCTCGCCAACCTGCTTTGCGAGTAGCGGTATTCCTCCATACGTTTAAGCAACGCATCGTAATCAAATTGTTCAGCCATTTTCTCACCTCTTTTCTGTTAGTCGCTCATATCATGGACAACGCGTGGCAATGACCATTCATGTATTAAGGCGCGGCTCATATCATCGCTCGCTCTCGCTTATTATCCATCATATCAGCGACTAACTTTTTGTTCGGATTTCCTTACAAACCCTATGCTACATTAACTGTACAATTATTGCAACATCTTTTTAAAAGTTTTCCGAACAGATACTGTTCATTTTTCCGTACATGTGGTATTCTTACCTATATAAGAGAGGGGCAAAAAAATTATGGAAAATATTTTTCAAGAAAGATTGAAACAGGCGATAAAGGAGAGTGGGTTATCACAAGCGGAAGTATCTAAACGCTCTGGGATCAGTAGAGGATCAATCACTGATTACTTAAAAGGGAGATATGAAGCGAAGCAGGATAAAGTATATGACCTCGCTAAAGTGCTAGGCGTAAGAAGTGAGTGGCTAATGGGTTACAACGTAGCGAAAAAAGATATAACGGCGCCAACTACCATCCAAGTTTCCACTATTCCTGTACTTTCCAAAGTCTCTGCGGGTATGCCGATCTACAGCGAGCAAAATATTGTAGACTACATATATCTGCCGGCCGATGAAGTAAGACCCGGTAAAGAGGTGTTTGGTTTAATTGTTTCCGGCGACAGCATGAATAAAGAATTTAAAGAAAATGACATTGTGATTATCGAGAAGGATTCCATTGTAGAGAATGGCGAAATGGGCGTGGTCATGGTAAATGGTTATAATGCCACTCTGAAGCAGATTAAATATGTAAATGATTCCATCGTCTTAATGCCACAATCAGACAACCCGGAACACGATCCGCAGATTTATAATAATCAAGATGAAGTATGCATCATTGGAAAAGTGATCGGTATGCACAGGAAATTTTAAGGAGGCTACTATCATGAGAATTTACAAAAGAGAGGACAAATGGGCCTACGATCTCCACATCAACGACAAGCGTAAGCGTAAGAGTGGATTCAACACAAAGCGAGAGGCAACAGCTGCGGCACGTAAATACATTAATGATCATGAGCAGGGTCTGCAGCTGGACCACGCCATTAAATTCAAAGAGTTTTATCTGGAATGGGTAGACATTCACAAGAAGCCACATATCAGCAAGAGTTCGTATAAGTGGTATTTAAACGCTTTGAATATTTTCATCGAGGAATTTGGAGAAGATAAATTATTAAAGGATGTCCGCAAGAATGACTACCAGCGGTTATTAAATAAGTATGCTGAAAATAGAACGCAGGAATCCACACGGAAGCTGAACAATTTTCTGAAGGCGGCCTTCAACCATGCACATGACGAGGGCATCATTGCCCGCAACCCGGCAAAGGGGGCTGTAGTCAAAGGGAAGAAGCCTTCTGCAACGGAAGAATCCAAGTATCTAAGTCGAACGAATTTCGAGAATCTAAAAGCATATGTAAAAACGAGAAGTGAAATGTCTTACCTGGTCATCTATATATTGATGGTGACTGGGGCGCGTTTCAGCGAAGTGGCAAACATGAAGTATGAGGATATCCAAATGGATAATAAGATCCATCTGCCCGGCACTAAGACAGATACCGCAGATCGCATCGTGCCTGTCAGCAGAAAAGATATTGCATACATCAAAAAGAGACTGGACCGGCACCCGACCAGAATAAGCGGTGCACCCTTCACCATTTCACACAACGCCTGTCTGAAAGCACTGCGGACCGCACAGAAGCACATAGATATCCCGGAGGATAAATGGATTACATTACACGGATTAAGGCACACATTCTGCTCTATCATGCTGGACGAGGGTATTTTACTATCAACAATGAGTAAGCGGTTGGGGCATTCAAGCATGGAGATTACCCAGCGGGTGTACGCCCATCTGTTGGAAGAGAGGGAATTGGAAGATGATAAAAAGATCGTTGAATATCTGGAAGCAAATTAAAATGGCACATAAATGGCACAAAACCCCTCAAAACCGCATGGTCTCAAGGGGTTATAACGGACAGTGAGGGATTGATGATAGCTACCGTAACTTACCGTATTGGTTTGAAACGTTGATTTAATAGGGTTTCATGATTGAGTGTTTGCCGTTATCTCTCGTAACCTATCAAGTAAAATGGCACAAGAGTGGCACAATAAGTTAGAATAGACTTAACAATTTTTAGGGGGACATGAATATGACTGAACAGGAAAGAAGAGAAGAGGTACAAAAAGCGATCGACACGTTGAATGGGGAAATCGAAGAAATTAACACGCTGCTTGCAGATGATGGTTTGAAAGAAAGCAAACGCGATAAACTGGAAAAGAAACTGGAGAAGAAACAAGGCTTCCTGCACAATCAGAAAATGTACCTGGACGATCCGGAACATTTCGATAAGATTCAGCAGGAATATGTGGAGAACAGTATGTTTACCAAGATGGGGGACAAGATGGAAAGTGCCGGGAATAATATGCAGGCCACAGGAGACTCCATGCAGAACGCCGGAAGCGACATGATGAAACAAGGCTGTCTAATTACGTTGTGGGTATTCGCCTTCCCGATTATGATTCCAATATGGATTATCAAGAAAGCATTCTTTGATAAAAAGAAATAAAAAAAGACCACCTTACAAATCAATGTAGGGTGGTTTCTTTGTCAGCAGGTTTCCAGGCTGTCTGACTAGCACAATATAGTATCTCTATTATAGCATAAAAAACACCCAACCGGTGGATGTCCGGCCAGGTGTACATATAAGACAGGTTGAGTCTCGACAACCTAAGATGATTATATATAATTAATGAAAATAATACCAGTGTTTTTTATGTATTTCTCCCCAGGTGTGTAAGTCCTGGAGAGGTGCAAAGTATTACATATGGTGTTTCGCGTTAGTGGCTTAGGTTACTTCCAATCGCCCCAATCATCCCCAACTTCACCTGTAACAGGATTCCATCGCTTAACCGGAGTCCATTGCGGAGAATACTTATCGAGCAACCAGATGTGATTGTCAGAACGTGCAATCTCACGATAATCAAGTCTCTGACCGGGCTTCATCCATCCGGTAGAAGGCGCGTCTAATTTCGGGCTGCCTTTGCGTTTCTTAATAGGCTCGCTTCCATTAACCCAAACACCTTCAGTTGGTGCCCATTGAGTATTGTGTTCATTGGTTTGCCAGTCGAGTTCTGAAGTATCTGTGGATGGAGCGTCTTTTTTTGTTTTATCCGCAGGCTTTTTAACCCTAAGTTTCTGTCCAATACTAATAGTATTCGATTTCAAATTGTTCCAAGACTTCAAGTCAGGTACGGACACATCAGCAGCTTGCGAAATCGCCCATAGCGTATCACCTTTTTTAGCCGTATACGTCGAACCGCTGACAGATGGTTTGTTTAATGATGGTTTAGGTGGCGCACTTGGTGCAGATTTCGTATTCTTGAATGCTACACCGAAATACTGACATACCGCTTTAACGTCGCACTCTGCCATATCTTCGATGTACTCGTCCTGATACTTACCGAATATTAAAGGGAAGTCCAAAGCGTTCGTCATGAATCCATGTTCGACCAGTACCATCGGGAATGTGGTTGATTCTCTTATCATGTGGAGGTTAGTCCATGAGTTGTACTTTGAAGCATGCAGACCGTTGCCGTGAATGCCATAGCCCATGTCTATCATGTTGTTGATGATATTTGACGCAAACTGTTTTCCTTGCTTGCTTGTGTACCAGTAAAAAGCACAACGCCCGCCAGCTTTCGCCGCTCCGGCATTCGCATGTAGAGAAATACCTAAGTCAGGACGTTTGCTATCATAGTAATTCGTCCGACGGATCAGAGATACATCATTACCGTCAAAGGGTTGTGCCATGATGACATCAAAACCGTTGTGTTCCAATAATCCTTTTACACGTTTCGCTAGTTTGTTGTTGAAGCTAAATTCTGAATAGCCTTTGCCGCCTTTGTATACGCCTTTACCTGGTGGAAACGTGTTTTTACCATGTCCAATGTCTAACGCAATTACTTTTCCCACATTAACACTCCTTTGATTAATTTCGTTATCCCATTCATACAGTCGGTTTTCTTCGATGATATCGAGTAATTTCTTGCCGTATTTTTTATCAGTAGCGTATGGCGACGCATCCAGTGCCTTAACTTGAGATTTATAATCTTTCGATGCTGTCACACCGGCGTATACTTTTGTGCGCCACGGTGTCGATGTGAAGAAGGCAGCACGATCCTTGAATGATTCAGTGAAAGATGGATACTTCCTGAATGCTGCATCAATGAAGAATTGGTTCCCATTCTTATCTTGTTCAGGCGTTCTCACAGTATAGGATTGACCGTTGTACGAACCTTTGATCCCGAATAAGTTATTGGCCTTTACCGCTAGTTCCGATTCGCCCCACCCCGTTTCAAGTATGGCTTGAGCCGCTAGGACGGATGGCAGTACGCCGGATTTACTGTATGCGGCTATGGCATGTGGCTTAATCTTTGATAAGAAGCTCACTTTGTCACCTCTTTCTCATAATAAAAAAGAAACCATTCGGAATTACCGAACAGTTACTTCTCTGTATCTTTAAATCCTCTATTCGTTTTTGTCGCTATATCATACAACCCTGAAGCTGACAGTCCTGATATGCCTCCTGCCAGAAGATGACCACCCACTGACAAGTCAGCTGTTATCTCCGGCACTACTAGAGCAATTGCACCGACCAGTAGACCAACGAACAGTGATACCAACGGCATCAGCTTATCGGGTACAGTCGTTGTCTTTTTAATCAATTGTACAAGTGCCACTGTCAATACTGATATGACACCTGCGAATATAATAATTGTTTCCATTTACTCGCCCTCCTTTATATAAATACGTTTATGAGAAATGTCATGACAAGCGTCATAACTATGAGTATCGCTATGTCGAATTTGTCATCCATGGAATCCTCCTAACAAATGTGGAGGGGATAACCCCCTCTCACAGATTACTTACAAATCCCAAACCAGAAACAGCCCCACAGATTCGCGCCAAGTATAGCAACTTCAGGAATATATTCCATCATGGTTTTCCACCCCCCTTTATATGCCAATCCATAATCTAAGCGCTGATATAATCAAAGATGTAATGATTGTGCCGGCCAGTCCGAAGAATGACCACACCACTTTACGGGTGTTTTTGCGCTGCTCATCTTTAATCTTTTCGTCCTTTTCTTCCCGTTCTCTTTTGGCTTCTATATCTGCTGCCCGTTCCTTGTTGATAGAGTCCAGGGTAAAGTTCATTTTTTGATTAATGAGTTCCTGCGAGTGCATTCCGTTTTTTATCTCTTCCATGGAAGAAAATAAACGCTTGTAATCCTCTTGCGCCTTTTTCTCATTCTCGTCTATCTTTTTGTTCAGCGTTTCAAATTTATCGTCATATTTTTTATCCCGTTCTTCCAGTCTCGATAATCTTCGGTCGTGTCCTTCCAGACTCATTGGCAACACTGGATTCCCCCTTTCCAATCGATATGAGGGGCGAAAATATTATTCCAATATAAACACCCGCCTTTCAAAATAAAAAGAACAGCGCCTACTGGCTACTGTCCTTCAGTCGATTCACTTCACTCTGCAAATTTTTGTTTTCTTCATGCAGTTTTCCAATCTCTACATCTTTGGCTTCAAGTTCCATAATCAGCCCTCCGATTTTATCGTAAGATCGAGACAGTGCCTGCGACCACTCGCCATTCACAAATGCCATTTTTCTTCCGAAATCCTGTTCCATTATTTCGCCTCCAGTTTCTTAATGCGCGCTTCAAAATCATTATCTCTTTCGTTCAACTGCTGAATCGATCTGGTGTGCCATGTAGTCAACTCATAAATGCTGATACCGCCACCGCTGGTTAAACCAATCGGTGTATCATACTCTCTGCCAATGACCATGCCACGTTTTATTTTTTTGTTGGCATCATCTTTGAGATTGTATTCATATAGTTGCGTTTCCACTAATGAGGATAAGGCATCGCCATTCCACTCTTGAATATTTTCTTTGTATTCTTCGAGAGACGCATTTATGAATTCACTTGCATGGAATTTACCTGTACCAAAATCTCCGTTAATATTCGTCGCATAGACGATGGAATCACTGGAAGCTTTACTGAATCGAATACCGGAGCCGTGTGTCGCGCCACCGTTGATATTACCATATAGCAACGCACCGTCAGTATCTGAAGATGATTCGTTCTCCTTAACATAGAACTGGAATTCATTCAAACCATTCCTCGTATTCATGAAAGGTCTGACATAAACGGAATAGCTACGACTTTCCAAATTGACGGTATCATCTGAATTAATGACCGCCTTACTGTATTCAGATTTCATCGCCACAGCGCCATACGTGGAGTGGACAGTTAAGCCACCACCCTCTGCACCGGAAAACTCCGGATCTCGGAACAATAGCGAACCGGAGGCATCGTTGTTCCCTTCGGCATCTGCATATGTCGATATGCCGTAGTCCGAGAAGTACAGGGAGCGGTTGAGCGAGTTATTTCTCGCTCGAATATAACCATGCTCAAATCTCAATGACACGTCATGCGTGCTGGTTTGTCCAAGCCATGTGCGCTGGTGCTTACCCCTTGCTTCAATGCGTCCATTATTGATGAGTGTATATTCGTCTGGTTCTCTGCTATCCCACACCTTGATGCGTGAGCCATTAATCTCGATCCGATTGTACCCTTCAGAGCCATATATCGTAATCCTGTTCGCATCTATCGTGCCGGCGGTCAATGCTTCAGTGACCACGCCTAAGTACGTGATGGCGTTGCTGTACGTCTCTCCGCCGTCCTGACTGAATCCTAAGCCGTTGGCATTGTATCGTGTCACACCCAGAGGGTTATCCAGATTCACACCGTATATTTCATTGGCGCGATAATAAAATTGTGTATTGTCCCCATCATTAATCACCTGTGTCGCCTGTTTAATCGCGGCAGGAAGGACTGAATAAGGAATCGGCTTCTTGCCCAGTAGAATGTCATTGATGTCCATGATCGCGTCGTACTGCATTTTCCTGTACTGCGCGGAGATGTTTTCATTCCCAAAGGTGTACTCCGCATCTATCAGGTCGCCGTCCGAGTCAAAGTCCTCTGATATTTCCACAACTCTGATATACATATTGATGCCTTTCGATGGGTAGACCAGGCGGATTTCATCGCCTTCATTTAATGCGATGTCGAATAGAGAAGCTTTAAGCGTAAAGGACATTTTGAATGTAGACTCCTGTTTAATTTTACAGGCTTCTTTAATGCCCTCTAAATCACTGTAACGTTCATCATAGATGGGTTCGCCATAGTACACGCCGTACTTACTCGCCATTGGAGAGATGTAGTCATATACCTTCTGCGGCTCTTTCTCTGTGCTATCTTCTCCACCGGTCTCCTGGAAGTCGTAATACCCTTTGATGGCTGTGCAGAATGAGCCGGTGTCTGTATCAATACTCAAATCAATCAGGTTGTCATCTTCATGAATGATGATGTCATCGCGCTTAATACCAATTCTGTTTCTGACCTGCACCGTTTGTGTGCCAATCGGGATATTAAACTCTGCGTTGTGCCGTCCGATGAAGTATAGGAAACGCTCCGTGGATGACTGCTGCTTGGAATAACTCATCGTATTGGCGTAGAAATTATCAATGATATTTAAAATATAATCCTTATTGATGAACAGTGGCGCAATACTGCCCTCAATCATCATGGATTTGTTCTCTGCTTCGTCCACATGCCAGATGCCATTGAAATAATGAAAGAAGTCCAGAACGGCTTCAAATGATTTTACGCCGTGCTTGTCCTCTTTCGGACTGTACAAGTGATACCAGTCACCCTGGAAGTTCACTTTCCATCCGGTTTCAATGTCTTCGAGGAAATCTGCGTTGATGTCATTCCATAAAAAAGAGAGCGAAATATCTCGCTCTCCATTGACACGTCTGTTTCTATTTAAGCTGGCGATTGCCGGATAGGTGTGGCCGTCGAGTGATTTTACTGTGAGTATGATGGTTCACCTCGTTTTCTGCATAAAAAAGACACCTGGTGAGAGGTGTCAATTAATTTTTAATTACTTCATATTTCGTTTCTTCTTTTTCTGGTTGTATTGGTCCTTTACGGATTTTCCCGGGCTGTATATTAGGAGGTATTTTATCTTGCATTTCAGTTGTTAAGTCCTTATATGATACTACCTCTTTAAAATCATGTTTTAAATTGAAGTGATTTTTCGATTTTATAAATATGATGATAATCACCTCCTAATTATTGCCTTATTTTATATCATCACCATATATTGTAGGATAAGCTTCTTTCCATCTCGGACCATATAACGAATCAAACGTAACTTCGAAATTTAATATTCTATTAAGTATTTCTAATACTTTGTGCTTGACTATCTCTTCGTCATCTATGGACCAAAAATGATGACAAAATTCTTCTACTAATGTCGCTATAATATGCACATCAGACCAATTGCCTGTTCTCCAATTTCCTAGATTCAATATAATAAGCGGCAGGTAATATCCCATGCCCTCTTTATCTGCAAATGTAAATTTTCCGTCTTCTGTACATAAGACAAACACCTGTCTGAGATCACTTATTTCAAAGCACTCTTTTTTCATTTGTATAACAATTCCGTTTAAGGCTGCCGTAAATAAAAAGGCTTCATGTTCTGTCAAGGGGTATGTCGCCCTCATGACTATTTTACCTGATAACTCAATCGGTATTTTTGACCCTGGAGAGCCGACTGTCCCTACGAAATCTCCCATTAATATTCCCCACTTCCATAGATTTTATGTTGTGGTATAATAGGAGTAACTAAACATCTATCATACCAAGCACTCACAGGGTTACCGCCCATATGTGAGTGCTTTCATTATTGTATATTTAATTTTCTAAAAGTACAACGCGATTAATAGATCCCCTCTTATATTTGATACCATCAAATATATTCGTTGTCGTTGTAGTCTCTAATCGTGAGTATGGTGATTCACCTCGCTTTCTACTTCGCTTTAACTACACCGTAAGCATTGTCTCCTGTTGTTCTATAAGCAATACCTTGAGAATCCACTACATCGCTTAACAAAGTAAAGCCTCGGCTGTCAATCAACTCTAATTCTTTACCAATCAACGACTCATCTTTCAACGCTTTAAAGCTGCTACTGGACTGCTCATCGATATAGATATAATCGGCAGATTTATCACTTGAAATATTACTGTTTTCCGTCGAACTTTTAGGGATATAATAATCTCTGTATCCTTGGAAATTATAATAATCTCCAGATTGCAATACTTTATTTTCGAGCACTGTCGGATAAGATTTTTTTGTGCTTCTGAAATCCCAGAATACGTTCGGGATATTACCCATTCTGTCTGAATGCTTACTGTTCGTTTTGTCGATGACGTGTCCCATAGTGAAAGCAATGATCTTATTAGAGCTGCTGCCAATGTAATCGACATACCGATCCACAGGCTTAGTGCTATCAATCAGATTATCACGCTCCACATTGCATGTCGTGGCATAATTGGTTAGATTAATCGGAGCCTTAAAATTGATTCCGTTGACAGTATCGACGTTGTGAACATATCGATAAACCGCGCTTGTCGGATGTCGCAATGCCACAGATTGCAGCACGCCAGTCCGTCTCAATAGAACTGTTTTAAGAGCGTAAATTGAATGAGTGGTTAAGCACTTACCGGCTTCGTAATATGTGTAAGTATTACTTATGCGTAATACACCATCTATCGAGCTTCTGTAACGCGCATAATCTATGCCTACATTATTTTTCGCCCATTCCACAATTGATTTATAATCGAGAATATCATAAGCATCAACGATCACCACTTCATCACCGCTATGATCCCCGTCTTCTGTGATGAGTCTGCCGCCAATTTTATACTGACTGACAACATGGCCGGTGGATGGATATAGTTGCGAATTTTGCGCGCCACTGATGGGAATTGCTTGAGTATTTGTTGCATTTCTGACGTGCGTTAAATCACTTGTTGGGGCAGTATCAGACACGGTTACGCCATTACTATCTTCTGTGTATGGCATCGATAATAATAATCTTCCATCAACAATCCTTAATAATACGAATTCATTCGTGCCGTCCGTCCATACAGACCCTAAATCTGCGGTTACTTTATCTGTGTTTGGCAAATCAATAATTGAGGTGTACCCGTGATTCGCGCCCACAGTATTAAATGTCCTGACTGGCGTGATATCATCATTTGTACTATGAATGAGCGTATTATCGAAAGTCGTAGATTCAAAATTATAGCCGCCATTTGCACTACCGAATTGTTGCGAGCGGAACAATAATTCTTTGTCATCTAAAGTCGTCTTTATATCAAATTGGCCTCCGTCTTTTGAAACGGTAAATTTACTGGATTGTGTAGATTGTTGGCCTACTTGAATGTCTTCTCTCAATTTTATCGCGTAGGGTTCAAAAGCAGTAGATGTACTGCCGTATTCAACTTGTGTGGAATATAAATCTTCAGCGAATATAGTAAGCCGAATATATCCGTCCTGAGGCGCTGTGAACGTATACTTATTTTGCGTATCCTTTTGATTGGTAACATGATTACCGTTTGTGTCAAAGAAATAAAAATTTCTAATCCTTGTGGTTGTCACTGTTTCTCCTTCTTTAATGTAGATTTTAGGAGAAACGTGATACCCCGTGTAATCATCCATGCCAACACTAGTTGCCACTTTGTTGAAATGCACTTCTTCAGGATTGAATATATTTTTACTTTTAATAATGAAATCCGTCTTTTCGGGCGTAACTGATCTGTCTTGAATTGTTTCCTCGTTCACACTCCCTGGGGATAACATTGTTATTTTCGCATTTTCTACAGCCACATTCTGATTTAGTACAAATTGATGTGGTTCGTATTCCGTAACAGAACTACCGAATTCAAATTGGACATTATTATAATCCGTATACCGTCCATCAATTGAAAATCTCACATAACCGTCTTGATTTGCACTTCCCGTATATTCGCCTTCTGATTGGCTGACGCCACTGACAAAATTTTTGTTGGCATCATAGTAAATAATGAAGCTCGCACTGCTTACCGTAAAAGTCTGACCCGCTTTGACGGGAATGAAATCAGACGTGTCGAACGATTCATGAACTCTCCAATCTCCATCAGTTTCTCTGATGAAACCGCCTGTTGTTATGCTTTCTTTATCGAATTTATTCTTGCCCAAGTCGATAAAACTAGTCTTATTAGGTGTGACTGCTCCGTCGTAAATTTTAGATCTTGTCACTGCTCCGTCTGCGACTTCTGAAAGAATTGGAGTATTTCCAGACATCGCTTCTTTAACATTTGAATCAAGATGTTTCAGGGTGATTTTCCCCTTATTCATGTCTATATCATGAATTGATACATGTCCCTTTTTTATTAATCCGTTGATAACTTCTATTAATTCCGCATATTGTGCCGGAGTCAACTGACCATATGCCACAATGTCCTGTATTGATTTGCCTTGTACGTTCACTGATTTAATTGCCGCATTTAATATATTCCTAGCAGATGGATCGTGCGCATTTTGTAATTCTGGTAACACATTACCACTCCTTCCATAATGAAAAATGACCAGTCCGCAGACTAGTCATATAAAAATCTAAAGTCTATCTTGAATTCAAAATCAGTCACACCTCGGATATCCCAATAATTCCACCCTTTTTTAGCGGTAAGGAAATTACCGTTGGTATCCCCCATCACATTCACACCATTCAAGGTTACCTTGTGTCCGCTGATTTTCAACACGTCGCCTGGAACGCATGCTTTAAATAGCTTGAATGTCGTCACACCGTCGTCAATATCAATCAGGTCATTCGGTGGCGCAGAGTTGATGATTAAAGTGATTTCACTGTCTTTCTGCTGAATCAGCTTCACTGCTTCTGTGCCTGCGTTATAAAAGGTAGGGTCTTCATTCGTGAATGAATACTGCCAATAGTTCTCTGGGAACCAGGTTCCCATGCCATAGGCCCATTTATCGTTAAACTTCATGCCTTCCTCGTCGATGGTCATTGACGTGTGGAGGGATTTACGGAATATCGGTTTAAGCACCTTCAATGGCACCTCTGCCTGTCCCCAGATCGTGACGGGTCTTTCAAATTCATAATCCTCATCCACAATGACTTTCAACAGTTTGAACGGTTCATGACTCTCTGCGATATAGAATACGCCGAGCCGCCTGAAGAACTCGTATATCTGACTGCGTTTTAAACGCCAGTCGATGGTGTCTGCGGCAGTAAACAGTATTTGAATACTTGCGCTCCTGTCTGATGGATAACGCTTAATGGGCGCGTCACTGCCGCCGTCTGACTCACTATAGATGGAGTTATATAAAACAGGCCCGATACTGATATCGAGCCCTTTCAATCCATATCCCAGTTTATCCACCGGAAAGCCGACTGGATTATATTCTAAATCATAAATTTTAAACATAACTTGGTCGACCTCCTAATAGTGAATGCTTGGTTGATTTCTTCTGATTGTACCTGTCATTTGACCGTCCGATTTCTTCGTCTCCGATGGATAAGTCTTTCGCTTCAATGCCGGTCAGTTTTTCCAACATCTTCATGAGGATGCCGTTTTGTTCTACGAGCGCATTGACTACATCGTTATCGTTATCCTCAGAGCCACCGACGTTCGGCAGTTGATTCGGACGTTTATTCCCAACATCTTTACCAGCGAGTGCAATCAGTTTCATTGCTTCAGTCGCTCTGCTTGGATCAGTAGGAATTACATATTCCGGATAGCCGCCCTCGCCAAGTCGATAGATGCCGTTTCCTACCAGGCCGCCTGTGGCGTAGCCTGTCAATCCTTTTAGGATAGGTACTGGATCGATAGCGTATTTGTTCCCTACGCCACCTTCCATAACCTGCGTGTGCAGGTGGGGACCAGTTGTGAAGTTCCCTGTGTTACCAGTGACCCCCAAGGTGTCGCCGGCCTTGATACTGTCGCCGACTTTCTTGGCGATACTCTTCATGTGCATGAACCACCAGTTATATTTACCGGCTTTCATCTGGATGGAATTACCGCCACCGAAGTCTTTCCAAATTTTAGTGATGACACCGCTGACCGGGCTTAATAGCTTGTCATAGACGTGCGCCGTATCCACACCGTAGTGTCGCCCGCCATTGAAGCTTAGACCGCCAGAGTAGCGTCCGAACGTCTGCGTCGTGGACTTGCCTAAGATGTGGGAGCCGTCGCCTTGTCCGCCTGATTCCTCGAACAGATTTTTGATAAAGTCTGTGGCAACAGTTTTTAGTTTATTCACGCCAAGTTTGGCAAAGTCGAGTGCTGCATCTGGCAAGTCCCAACCAAAGTCAAGCTTGCTGATGAGGTCCCCGACCAATGCACCGGGATCTGTTGCGTAATCCCAGATGTCAGAAACGAACCCCTTCACTGAATTGAATGCGCCGGAGACTTTTTCTTTTGCTGAATTGTACGTGTTCTTCGCAAAGTCCCCGATGGTTTTAAAGAATCCGCTATTTTCATCGGAGCCGCTCCCGAGAATGCCTTCTGTGTCTCTGTTGTTAAATACTTTCGCACCGCGCGGCAGGTTCGGAATCAATAGGTTACCATCTGCCAGGTAACGCTTCTTGTTCGGTAGTTCGATCAACTCGCGTGTGCTGGAGCCGCCGCCCGGACCGTTACCGGGTCCTTTATCACCGACGATGGCTGCGCCACCTTTGTGGTTTTTTGTACCTGTGGAGTATGTCGGAATCTTGCTGATGAGATTACCATCGAAGCCGAGCATGCCTGCAACGTTGTTGATACCGCCAATCATCTTATTGAAGCCACCAATGGCGGCGTTGGCGATGCCAGTACCGAGTGAAGTTGCCTTATCGACTACCCACTGCTTTTTGTTGTCAATCCATTCTCCGACTTTATTCATCATGTCACGCGCGCCGTCTGCCAAGTTGTTGAATTGGTTGATCGCGCCGTCTTTCATGGATGTTGCAAAGCTGACTGCTTTATCCCTCGCAGCCTGCATTTTGTCTCGTATCGTGTTGTAAATCCGAGTGAACCCGCGAACCAATCTGTCGCGTAGTGTAGTGACTGCGCCGACCACTAGGTCACGGAGGCTATTAAATATTCTGGCCGCTCGATTTTTCAAATCGGTTACCGTGTTGGATACTCTGTTGTATAGGTTAATAAACCATCTAACTACATTGGCGACCATCTCACGTATTTTCGATTCAGCCAGTAGTTTGAGTGAGTTAAAAGTGTATACCACTCTGTTTTTCAAGTCAGTCGCTTTATTCGTCAAATTAGTCCACATATTCTGGAACCACTGAATCGCACCCCCAGCGAGTTGCTGAATCAATGCAATCGCTCTATTTTTCATTCCTGTAATATGCGTAACGATTCTGTCTTTGATTGAGGACACAGTCTGCCGAATCATTTCCCAGGCGCGGGACCAGTTGCCGTTTAAAATGGCTGTCGCTGTCTTTATGATGCCCTGTATGAGGTCCATACCAATACCCACAATTAACTTCATGCGGGACCAGGCGCCCTGTATCACGTTGACCAAAATCGGCCACAAAGTATTCCAGATTCCCATAACAATTGGTTTAAAAATCCGGAAAGTTTCAGTGATAATATTAATGGCCGTCTTTACAATTCCGGAAATTATTGGAGCGAAAATCTGAATCGTATTTTTAATGACGGACCATAAAGTATTCCAAATCCCTTGTACAATCGGAGCAAAAATGCGAACCGCTTCAACCAGTACGTTCCATAATTTCGACCAGATAAAGCTGACTACGGTTGAAAAAGTATTGAACAATGTCTGTCCGATGATGAACGCGCGACGGATGACTGCAACAATTAAGTTGATGACCAGTCCCGCCGTTTCTTTCATCCACTGGAATCCGGATACGACCGCACCAAGTATCGCTTGGCCATTCGAAGCCCACCAATTTCTGATGAAGTTGAAAGCCGCCATGAATGCGCCGCTCACGGAAGACCAAACTTGGCCGATTAAATTCTTCGCCCGTTGGAAGGCGCCGGTTACCGCACCGATAATGGCCGGGCCGTTCGCATCCCACCAGGCAGTAATAGCATTGAATATGCTAGTGAATACACCTTTAACTGCCGAGAGTGCTGTACCGATACGCTCCTTCAATAAATGGAATGAATAGGTTATTTTGATGACAAAGTTTTCTATGCCGAGAATCTGGTCCGGTGTAAACCCGACTCTTTCTAGAATACTTCGACCGCCCATCCAATCGCCTTTGAACATGTCGATAATCCCGGTAATACCGCCTTTAATTTTGTGGTAGAACTCCATAAACTTGCCGGATATATCCCACAGCCTTTGTACCATGCCGTCTGATAAACCGATAGACGTGAGAATATCAATGCCGGAATCCCCTTCGTCTTTGAAGAGTCCGAGGATACCATCTTTGAATTTAGTAATCCACTCTATTCCTTGCATGAATTTATCTCTTAATCCATCTATGAAGTTTCGGAATGTTTCAGATCGTTTATATGCAAATACGAATCCGGCGGCAAGCGCGGATATTACACCAATGACGATGCCGACAGGACCTGTGAGAGCGACTAGAGCGATTCTGATTGCTGTGAATGCCGGTCTTATTACTGTCATGGCGATACTGCCGAAACGACTGAAAATGGATACTATCGGAGTGATGACTTTACTTAATTTAGGAAATACTTGCGCGAAGCTTTTCCCCTCTTTAATCATCATTTGAATACCGCCCGACAACTTCCCGAACCACCCGAATAATGTACTTAGACCACCGAACAGGCCAGCGAACACGCTGACCACTTTACCAACGAATATGGTTACTGCACCAAATACCGTCAGTAATGGTCCAGCCGCTACTGCGACGAGCGCAAGTTTTCCAATTAGTTTTTGCTGTTCAGTGTCGAGATTCTTGAACCATGTAATGCCTTCTTGAACCTTCGTCACAATATTACTGAATGTTTCTCCAATTGCAGCACCGGTTGTTTTCGCCCATTCGACCACTTCATCAGATTTAAGAAAATCAATAAACTCTGCAATGGACGCTTTCGATTGCTCGAATACGCCACCGAGTAAGTTTTCTCCAATGATTCCGATATAAGCTTTGGTATTTGCGACCATACCGGCCCATGAATCTGAATAGGCTGCGGCCATATCGCCAGCAAACCCGTCCATGACAGTGATAAAGTCATTGGATGTCACTTCGCCTGCGGTGACCATTTCACGCATCTTTTCATAAGAAACGCCTAAATGGTCTGCCATGGCCTGGGAGAACCCCGGAAGACTGTCTTCCACTTGATTCAATTCGCCAGTCATTAACTGCCCAGTCCCTTGGACACGGTTGAATATGGTTGCCATTTCATTGACGGGCCTGTTCGCACCGACGGCGGCATCGCCAACCAGTTTGATATACTTCTCGAGTTCTGCGCCTTCTTCCACACCGGCTGCGAGTGCACCGGCTGCGACGGATGTCCCTTCTGCCATTGTGGTCATGCCGCCTTCGATTGCGGATGTTACCTGATCGGATATTTTACCGACTTCTTCAGTGCTGTATCCAAGCCCTTTTAACTGCGCTTGTGCACTGTCCAGGCCGACCAGACGATCCCAGCCGAATTTAGCAGTTAGGCCCCCTACAGCGAGTGCTGCAGCAGAGGCAGGCAACGTGATATTACGTGTTAAACTACCGCCGACATCTTTGATCTGCGAGCCGACATTCTGAAGTGAACTTCCCACATTGCCGAGCGACTTGCTGATGCCGCCGAATGTGTCCCCGATTTTGGACAATCGACTGGATTCATCGTAAACGCCGCGTAATCCATCTTCAGCCGCCTTCAGTTGATGCTCCAGTCTGTTCAGACTATCCGCTTGCTTGTTATATTCCGCAGCGAGTGTCTGCGCCGCTTTGGACGATGCGCCTTGTTCTTCTACAACCGCGCTGTACCGCTTGCCGAGTGCATCAACATTTTTCCGTTGCTTTTCAGTTGTGTCGCTTAATGATGCGAGGTTTTTCTTGTAAGAATTAACATCTTTCGCACCGTACTTAAAATTGTTGGTCGTGATTTTCGCTGCGGAGTTTAATCCGCGGAAAGACCGTTTGATTTCAGACATCGAGCGACTGATTTCCGTCGAATCCATGCCAAGTCCAATGGAAAGTCCTTGTATGCGATCTGCCATGTGTTACCTCCTTTCCAACAAATAAAAAAGCACTCATGCGAGTGCTAGATAGAATCCAGGAAGCGATCGAGGACTCTTTCCTCTTCTTCATCTGTCATATTAGTATTCTGTTCAGACAGTATTGAAAGCATGTACGCCATCGGCATATTCAACATCTCGTTGATGTCTTTGCCGTCCTTCATGCCGTCTTTCAATATCTTGTCGAAATTCTCACGCTGCTTCCTCCAGGAGAAATCTTCTGTTCTTAGGATTTGCTCTCCACGAACTTTTTTGTTGCTTCGTCTTGTTGACCCATTGCGATAAACTGGATTTGTTCCTGCAAGTCTTCAATCATATTCGGCGCATGGAGTTTACTCCTTAAATCTTTCTTAGTGAATTGCTTGCCGTAGATTTTCACCGTAGTGTCCATCAGCATATCCATCTGTTTCTTCATCATGGAAGCCATGCTCTGTTTCTCTTCGCCTTCTGCTGCTTTCTGCTTTTCTTCCATCTGCTCCAGTTCGTCCATCACGTCGATACATTCATACCAGAGGTCAGCTGTGATAAAGTGCGGTGTCAAATATGTTTCGAGGATTGGCTCCCCGTTGTCTTTTTCGCCTTCTACGAGTTGGATATAATTTCTTTTGAGTTTATTCGCCATGTGTAATTCTCCCTTTCATGTATAAAAAAATAGAGAGCAGGTTTCCCCGCTCTTACTTGTTCAAGTGATCCGCTACGGCTTTGTGCAGTTCTGCGACTTTGGCCTTCTTGTCGACATCGATATTTTCATCTTCAGCCACCTTCAGAAGCTCATCCTTCGTCAATGCTTCGATAACTGGTGCGCCTTGCTTATTATTGGAGCCTCTAAGTTCTTTCGTTCTGTCATCGTCGGAATCCCCAATGTAATAATGCTCGTCCGCCAGGTAGACCTTGTCGCCATCCTGGAGGTCTGTAAAATTCCTTAAAACGCCATGCACTTGTACAGCCATTTCATTCACTCCTTGTTTTAATGTATTCATTTTTTGCACGTAGGCATAACTTGCTTTGCTTTTATTAACGTAGTCGTGATTGACCGTTAAGGGATCTTTGTTGATATAATCTGATTTCTTGAAAAGATCGTTGTGTCCGGGCGTCACGCCTGCGTTATGCAATATGTTTACGGATTCATATATATCAATATCGTCTGTTGGAAATACAAAATACATTTCTTCATGAACGTGTGGTGTGATGCCGAAATAGAGCATGTTCCAAAGCGTCGCGTACATCTCGACTGTCCACTTCTGGAAGCTAGTATCTAAATCTTTCACGAACTGCCATAGCTTGATGCTGTCCCGGTACACCTTCTCGAAGTATTCGGCAGTAGGTCTAGAAATGACATACTGTGCGCCTATGGAGTCATTGTTGATATCCTCGATAGATTGCCTATCCACACCGACAATGTCCGTCATGCCTTTAATTAAGGTTTCCGAATTGGTGCATTGTTTTAAATACTCCAGATTCATGTAGTTATTACAATCAGAGCCATACCAATTATTACTATCAGCAGGCATTCGATCGTAGTCTGGAAGCTGCCTGAACACCATGTCACTGTCCATGAAAAAATAATCGAATGACTCCCTGGCGGGATCTTCAGATAGATATCTGTAAAACAGATACGGTTTAATCGATGGGATATATGCCTTGTCATATCGTTTGTCATCGTACACATGCACTGCCACATCGTATTTCTCTTCGAAGTATCGCACCACGGAATCATTCTCTTTCAGAAATAAAAGGACGATATCAGCCGCCCCATGATTGATGAGGTCTGATACCGCCACTTCTACTTCCCACTTGAACCGATTGTTTGAGGGCTGGCACATGATGTATTTCATGTTGCCACCTCCAATCTATATGCTATTAAACGCCTGCTGCAGTTGTAGTCGTTGTTGTTGTGTTAGGCGTATAAGAATCACCAAGCAGACGCGTGAAGAATGTGTCATCGTTAAACGGTGTTTCGCCAGAGCGTCTGGTATCTGCCATTATTTTCTTAGCCTCAGAGCCTTCCACTTTCATGATACGGCCCTCGATGGAATACTCTCCGAATTCAATTTCGCCTTCTTTCGCTGCGCGCTCTTCTTCCGGCGGTGCGAATAGGACTTTCTTGAATCCGGTCCATCTATAGCTGCCGTCCTTGCGTTCAGACTTGAACCATACTGCGACCGGTTTTGGCTGATGGCCCCAGTTTTCTTCAGAGATTCCTGATGCATCAAACGTTTTATCGAAAATCATTTCTTCAATCTCCGGGGAGAGTTGGTGCAGACCGAGTGTGAGCGTTGGCTCACCGTCTCCGACTGCGGATTCGATTGGTGCGCCATCCGCCCATGCGACTGTGATTTCGCCGCCCGCAGGCAGTCCGACCGTTTTCAGTCCACGCGTTTGAATCGGTGCGCCGTAAGTGGCTGTGCCGCCATCTTCTGTTGCAATTGGTGCAAAGCCTAAATCTTTGATATTAATATACGCTTTCGGTGTCTTAGCTTGTTCCATTAATAATCACTCCTATAATAGTTTATTTCGAAACTTCTTGATTCGCGGTATAGCTGGTGGTCTTTGTCATATTCCGGTGTAAAGCTTGCTGTTTGTGAGTAGTAGTTATCATCCAGAATGTCTGCGATGCGCTCCATGATATCTGCAGTGATTAAACGCGGGTTACCTGACGTGATTGCCAGTGTTTTAAGCAACACATCAACACGCGCCGATTTGGCGTCTGCAATGCGTTTGCCATCTGCATAATCGACTGGCACACCGTTTACGATTGGATTGATTGCGATATACGCAGATTCGACTTCTTGAACATCTGGCATGTCGTTATACATATAATTAGGACCCACATACTCAATGAGCAGCGGGTCATCTTTAATCAGTTCGTAAATATCTCCGAGAATATCCATCCGGTCACGCTCCAATCTGTCTGGCAATGGAATTTTGAACGATTTGTATATATCTCGCCTGATTGGATGCCAGGACGTTTTCTATCTGCCCGTATCCAGCCGGTTTGATGAACTTGCCGCTGCGATCATAGAATCCGTTTTCGACCAGGTGAACCACTCTGTAACGATTGTCTGGACCCTTCCAGTGGATGGTGACAACGCGCTCACCATCTATGGTTTGAGGGTCACTGAATGTCACTTCACTTGCCATTGCGCCGGTGTCTTTGGTTTTGAGTTGAGCAGCATGAATTTTGTTTCTCATGAATGTTGCGCCCTCTTCAAGTGCCTTATCCTTAATCTTTTGTAGGTTCTGTTCGCTGAATATTGATTCCAGGTCTGCAAGCGTTTGTTCGATGCCGTCAACATTGAATGTGAACATTAGCGCTCACCTACGATCTTTATCTGCGGTGTTTTACTGTCATCCGGAGATACGTTTTGAATATTGAATTTCGTCCCACTAAAATAGCCGGACTGCAACTCAAATGAATGGTTGTAATCCGGCTTGAATTCTTTGTAATTGTCACGAATGATGATTGTCACTGTCTTCTTACCTGCCGGAGCAGACAACACAGTGTAATCCTTCGTTGATGGTTCATAATCTTCGCAATAGCACTCATATACTTCTATATACTCTTCTCCGTGCGCTTCAGGACCAGATGAACCGATTTCGAAGAACTTCACTCTGTTATTAAGTGATCGTCTCATCAGGAACCACCTTCTTCTGTAGAGGATGGAAACTTCCTGATGCGGAGGATGTTCTTATCCAATGTCCGCTGCTCTACATCTTCCAAAACGCGCTTATCATAATCCCGCGAAACCATGAGAAATAAGCATATTTTGTATACAGGATATTCCGGATCAGTCTCAACGTACTTAGGAACGCCCGAAGCAAGTAATTCTGCTTCGGCGCTATCTTGTAACATTTCAATCAATCCATCATTCAGAACGCCATCCTCTCGGAGAAAATCTTTAAGTCCAGTCATTAACATTTACATCACCCACTTCAATGCTTCTATGTGCTATTAAACGCCTGCTGCAGTTGTAGTGGTTGTAGTAGTAGTTCCAGCTACATTTGCAATTCGGAATGCAGAGTCAAGTAGACGCTTCTGATCGTACCAAGCAGTAAGCACGAACTTGTAGATGCCTTTGTCCACATCTTTGTCAGTATCGTATGTGGAACCGTCGTAGTTCAGGCGGAAGTAAGTGAATTGGCCGACGATTGGTTTCACGGCACCGTCCATGAATTTTACTGGCACACCCCAGATGCGTTCAGGTGGTGCATTGAAGAAATCGGTCGTACCGTTGGAAAGTTGTTTCGCTACTTTGACAAAATCAGAGTATCTCATTACAACAGATGCCTGTTCGCGGTAATCTTCGTGCAGATCAGAAAGTGCGTTGAGCACCGCATTGTAGATATCTTCGCCGTCCACCTGTGTGATGGCGCCACTCTGATAGAATGACATGTGCTCTTCACCGGCTTTTGGCGTAGTAGTGAGGGCACCGCGCTTTTCTTTGGCAGCTGCAGCAGACTTCAGCCCATTTTCGATGTATGATACCAGGTCGATGTCGGAGCCATGAATAACAGTATCGGAAACTTCAACTTTCAGTTTGGCTTTGAAGCGTCCGAATGTTACGGAGTCACCTTTCGCTTGAACCTCTTTCGCAGTTTGTGTATCCGTGATGAAATCATCGTCGTCAATTGTGAACATGATTCTCGGCATCTCAAGACCCTTGATATTGGACGCTGGAGACAGTTCCCTGAGCTTGTTCGTGACAGTCGGCTCAGTGATTACCTCTTTGATCATGTTTGTAGGAAGAAGGTCTTCCCCACCTGAAGTGTTACCATCCGGAAGTGCATGAAGCAGCTGAAGCGCTTCGTTTGAAGGCTTGCCATAAGTGTCAGGGGCCAGGAGACTTCTGTAGACCTCCGCTTTGGCTTTTACTTTTTTACCTTCGTCATCAAGTTGGGAAAAATCGGACTGCATTTTCTTATTTTGGTCATTCTGAAGTTTTTCAGCATCCTGCAATTGTTCTGAAACAATGTCAAAACGCTGTTCAATGTCCGTAATACGGGATTTTTTCGCCTGGATATCCTCCATAGATACACTAGTATCGTTAGACATTTGGTATAACGCTTCTTTTTCTTTTTTCAGTTGTTGGCCAATGTTATTTCGGTTTTCTTTCATTTCATAAATAGTTGGCATAGATAAACACTCCTATAAATTTATATTTTGTAATTTTGTATCTACTGTCTGCAGATAATCTTGTATTTTTTTGCGTTCTTCATCGGAAATCGTCGCATTTTCAGGTGTTTCAACCATGTTTTTGACCGTTTTCGGGGTCTTTTTGTACGCTTTCATCACATCGTCAGACACTTTTGCAACTGCCTGGTTGGATGAAATCACTTCATCGCACAAACCATATTCCAGACACTCGTCAGCACTCAACCAAGTTTCGGCATCGAGCAGCTGTTGAAGTTCCTCTTCTGAAATCGTAAGCTCCCTTTCCAGGTAAGCCTGATTGGATGATTCGTTGATTCTATCCAGGTCATCGGCCGTTTTTCTGAGCTCTTCAGCGTTTCCAACCGCCATCATCCACGCGTTATGGATCATCATTAAGCTATTTTTCGGCATAAAAATAGTGTCACCCGCCATTGCGATGACACTTGCGATGGATGCAGCCAATGCATCCACATAGATATTTACTTTTGCTTTATGACGTTTCAACATGTTGTAGATTGCGATGCCCTCGAATACCGAGCCACCACCAGAGTTGATGTAGACGTTCAATTCTTTTACATCTTCCAGTTCATCTAACTCATTCTTAAAATCAGTCGCTGTTACGTCTGTGTCGTCCCATTTGAAAGGCATGATATCACCGTAAATCCAAACTTCTCCGACATTTCCATTACGTTTCATTTTGAAGTATTTATTTTTCTCCCTCTGTTGTTCCTTCGGCACTGTTTCCACCTCCCTTCGATGCAAGTCCTCTACGCTCTTCAATCGGTGTATCAATTGGATATAAGTCTCCGCTGATCATTGCCACATCTCCTCCTTCAACAGGTGGTAAATCTTCCAATGCGCGGATTTCATTGATTGTATTGATGCCACTGCGCACTTTCTTGAAGTACACTTCCGCTTGTGTGGATGCATCCCCACGCAGCAGCGCATGCACGTTGAACTTGAAATACATGCCGTTCTTCCGGTCCTGCCTGGTAAGTAGTTTCTTATTGAACTCTTCCTCATACTGCTTACACATCGGAATGATCGTATGCTGCAGGTAATAGCGGTTTAAATCTTCCGTTTTCGAGAAACTCATTGCATTTTCTCCATGTAAAAAAGCCAACGGCATTTGAAAGACGTTGGCCACTCTGGAACGTGTAATGTTTTCTGTTTTTATCAAATCTTCACTAACGTACTTTTTCTCCAATCGATCGATTTTGATGCCGTCGTCTTCAAAAAGAATACCTGCATTGTTTTTATAAAAACTTTTAAAGTTCTCAACAATCTCTGCTTTCTTTTCATCAGTAATTGTCGCACCATATTCAATCTTAAAACTGTCAGGCGTACTCATCTCCTTCATGTTGAACTCTCTGACTGACACATCGAAATCAATCGTGCCTTTAAGCACGGAGATTGGGGAAATGCCTTTCAGTGTTGATGCACCATGAATGTGTTTAAAGTGCAGGATCTCCATTTGATGTATGATCATCTTTTTGTCTGTATTGCCCTTAACAATGTAGTACAAATCCTTTTTATCTTTGTCCATGGCCATCGAAACAATGTCAGAGTTTAATAAATGCAGTTGCACCGCTTGCCCATACACATCACGCTCAATGAATACATACGCATTGCCTTTTTCATTTCGTGTCGTCTCGATTAGATTGATGAAATTATAAGGTGTCGTGTAATTGTTCGGCTGCGTTGTCAGCAAGTCTGCCACATCGTTATTCAACGTCTCATAATTTTGATATAACTTTATCGGTAGGGATGCCATTGTATTCGACAACCGGGTAATTGCACTGAAGATTGTTTCATTGTTTGCCAGTTCAGCGTTTTCGATTCCCCAGAACAAACGATTTTCAAACACTGATAAATCGCTTGAAGCAGTCGTTGTGACTTGCTGCTTTGGACCGCTGTATGCGGTGCTCCCTAATCTCTGTTCTAGTTTTTGCCACCATTTCACTCTCTCACCACCTTTCTAGCCCATCAAATCATCAAGAGAGACAACGCTCATGTTGCCATTGCCTTTTGGTGTGACCAATTTATCGATTGTATGTGCATGACTGTTAAGCAATGCTGCAAAACCATCAATCTTTCTGTATCTGTTCTGTTTGGACGGCAGCAAATTGCCATTGCGGTCTGCCACCAGTTTTACGTTCTTCAAGTACCAATTAAGCACCGGATTGCTATTGTGAATTACTTTGCCTTCGCGGAACATCGTCTTAATATCCTTCAATACCGGGCTCAATGTAATTGCGCCTTGACGGACCACTTGCGTTTTAAAACCCTTGTTTTCCATTTCAGTATTTAGCCTGTAAGCATTTGCAGGGTCGTATGCAATAACTTCGATGTTATACTTCTCCCCCATCTCCTCAAACCATTCGAGCACCAATTCATGCTTGATGTGCGTACCTGGAACAATCGTTAGATGTCCGGCATCTTCCCAAGCTTTGAAAGGAATCTTTTCATTGTCGTATTTCGTTTTCTCTTCTGGAATCCATGTATGAGAAAGCACTGCAATGGATCCATTTGGCAGTGGGAATTCCACACTTGCAGCAGTGAAGTCTTCTGTATTACTCAGATCATATCCGCCGATGCCAGTTGCACCGCGCAGTTCCTCGAAATCGATTGTGCCATCGTTTTTCTTTATTGTGTCGAGATCAAGCAGTGCCATTTCTTCGTTGTTTGCAAAAATATTAAAGCGCTTCGTGATGAAATCTGCACGTTCTTCAGGATCTCTTTTTGCTTTGCGCCATTCCTCTTCCATTTCCTCCAGATTAAGGCTGATGCCCATGTTCGGATTCGCCTTAATCCAATTCTCAGCGTCGTTTATATCATCTTTATCATCCAGTGAAGCCAAATAATAAAAGGTGCGCTCATCATCGAACAATCCATCGAGCACGTCTTTCCCCTGCTCCACCATTTTTACAAGTGGGCCATCAAGCTGATAGCCCGCAGTCGTGATGTAAATCAGTAGTGGCTGCTTCCTGGATTGCCTGGAGTTTTTGATGACGGAAATCAATTTATAGTTCTTGAATTCGTGGATTTCATCAAAGATGCCCAGATGCGTATTGAGGCCGTCCAGCTTCTCGCTATCACTCGCCTGCGGCTCAATGGATGAATCGGTCGCATCGAAATGGATGATGTCCCTAAGCGCACGGAAACGCTTCTGTAGTGCAGGAGAATTCTTTATCATCTTCTTCGTTTCGTCGAAGATGGTTCGTTTGACCTGCTTCATCGAGTTGGCCAGAAGGACTACATCAGCGCCGCGTTCATTATCTTTGGACACGCCGTAGATGCTCGTTCCACTGACGATTGTCGACTTTCCATTCTTTCTGGCCACAAAAATAAGGCCCTCTTTAAAGCGCCTCAACTTTGTTTCCTTATGCACCCAACCAAAAAGAGATCCCAATATGAAGTGTTGCCACCCCTGCATAATAAGTTGGTCGTAGTCCCCTTTTGTAGGCTTGCAGTATTTCTCGATGAACCGAACCGGCCGATGGCCAAGTGCTTCGTCAAATTCCCATTCGTGGTCGTCACGTGCCAGAAATTCCAAATGTCTTTCGCATTCTTTAATTACATATTCTGCAGCCATGATGTTGCCCTTTGCGACCTGCTCGGCGTACCAGGTAGTGAGCAACCTTTTCGAAGGTTTAGCCAGCACCTTCAGTACGCCAGTGGTTGCTTTAGAAGTCGTCGAAGTCGTCGCCATCTTTGTCTGTCACAACCACTTTTTCATCTTTCGGCAGTAGGGCAATCAAATGGTTGCAGGCGGTAGTGTATCTATTAATCATAGTGTTGTAGCTTTTCTGCGCCGGGTGCTCAACCCGCATATTCTGCTTTCCGTTTTTCATGACGTAGGTTGCGCCCTCTCTTTTGATCTTGTTCTTCAGTTCCGAGAGGGTGACCTGCATGAAGGCCGCTTCTTCTATCAAGTTTTGAGCTGCTTCCAGCTTTGTCACATCGATATCGGAGAGGATTTCGTTCCATTTCTCGATAATTTCATCAATCAATTCGTCTTGCTTCTTAGCTGAGAGTTTTGCCAATAGATTCACCACCTTCATCATGTAATTAAAGAATTTGCCTAACCCCCCCTTATGGGAGAAAACCTTCCGCGGTGCGAGCGAAGCGATTGACGCCGCTATTTTAGCGGCTGATCTCACAGTTTTTGGGTAGGGGGGTATTAAATTTTTATCACTCGGACATTTCTTTTTTCTGTTTTGGGTTTTGACTTTCTTTTGTTGTCGTGCTTGTGAATATTGTTGTGGCATGTATGGCAAAGAGAAATGAGATTATCCAGCTGCAATGCTTTTTGGATATCCTCTTCAACATAAACAATGTGATGGACCAATTCCGCAGACTTGATGTCTCCTCTTTCCATACATTTTTGACAAGTATAATTATCTCTTGCCAATGCCTTTGCTCTTGTCAACTTCCAAGCTTTCTTTTGATAGAACCAATCGTACTCCTGCTTATGCCTGACCATCATCAGTCACCTCTATGACTATCAAGATACAGCTACTCTTATCAACATAGCTGATCACATCCTCTCAAGCTTTGGCATAGTGTCTTACTGCATTGAGTAATCATATGCTTCACCCTTTCAGTCTTCGCGCTCTGCTACTGTCAGGCTATCAATGAACGCCTGCCTGGCATCGAGTATCGTATGGATCACTGTGTCTGGTATGTCTGGCCTGGTGTCACTGATGTAGCTGACTACATCTTCCGGTGTAAAGAACACGACATCCACATCATTCTCCGGTACATATACCTTCTCGTAATACTCATCTACATAGTCCAGTACAGTCTCTATCCCTTCGTGGCTCACCGCCACACCTAAGCCGTGGAACTTATTCACTGCATAGGCTATTGCTTCATCCTCATGAGACATACCACCATCCCCTTTGAATTAAGAAAGGCCCACCTGCGTGAGCAAGTGAGCCGGATACCACATATACTATTTATCTGCTGCTTTAATTGTTTACAACCACAGTATAACCCGATTGATATTAAAAAGAATAATCCCTGTCAGACCTTCCATTCCCTCTAATGTTTCCATTTCTTCTTATCCTTCTTTTCTATATCCGATTGCGCATTGAATAATATGATGACGATCTGGTCAATCCGCTTATACAGATTGCCATTGCTCATGTTCAGCAGCACCTTTATTCTTTGCTTACTCTCCCCCTGCTTGAGCAGCTGAAGGATGTGATAGTTCTTATCACTGTGGATATGCGACTCATGTATATCAATGAAGGACACCTCATTGATTAGTTTCTCCAGCTTCTGTCGCTCCTTCTCATTGCGCATTACAATGGATGCGACCTTGTCTCCTGTCTCTCCCTGCGCCTTCGGCATGGCAGACTCGATGCCGTACTGTGCAGTGGATGTACTATCCATCTCATACACTTGAGACTGTATCAGCCTCTTCTTCCAATGATAATCGTTTATGATTTGCCTTATGTCGTTTATCAAGTACAAGGTGCAGCACCCTTTCTACTCTGTCTCTTCTCTATCCAACTCCAGTGCTTCCTGCTCGTCTGCCTTATCCTTCTCCACATAGCCCCGAGCCGGATCATACTCTTGATCTTCGAATACATCGTCATTGATATCGTCCTGGTTATACAGTTCATTCTGCAGATGCTTCAGGCGCTCATGCTGTTCGGCTTCAAACTCGACATCATACTTACTGCGCACCCATTTGTCTTTGATCTGCCCGCTCTTTACAGTGGCATCGAGTGATACATCAAGTCCTGTCCATTCGATAATGAATCGCGTATGCATGTCTGTGAATTCCAGCTTCTTCAACTTCACAGACATGGAATCAATCCCAAATGTTTTGAATATCAGTTCGCTCGCATGGTTAATGTTTCTCATTTTGTTTTTATCGATAATTGCAGTCATATTTATTTACCCCTCTTCATTTTATTTGCAGCCCGTTTATTCGCTGCTCTAATCTTTACGAGTTCGTCATACTCTATGAAGCCGTACTTATCGCCGTATTTAATCGACTTACTGATCCAGATGATATGTTTATCCTTATGCATGTACTCAGTAATCTTGCGTTTCATCTTTGCATCCGGTGTCGCCATGCCTTTGATGTCAATCCATACTTCATAGTCATCATGATACTTCACTCGGAAATCTAACTTGTAATACATCCGTTGTCGCTTCTTGCCGTAATACTCAAAGGCTGGATGGATATTGAGCACTGGCTGTAGCTCTATCTCTTTGATGTATCCCGCCTTTTGTTTAAGCAGCAGATGTTCGTAGTATTCAGCTTCGACCTTTGAGTCGAACTTGATGCCGTCGACTGTTATCTTTTGTGCGCCGTATTTGGTCAATGATGTCACTCCTTCAATGTTTTCAGATATAGTATATCCAATCGGGCTGATCCACCATGAACGCTACTGCCATCTGTGTATTGCACATAGGGTGAATCATGTCCATGTCCGCAGCAAGCATTCATCACTCTAGGTAATGTGCCGAGACATCCGTCGTGTCCTTCTGGTGTGTTAGTCAAGCCACAATGCCCACATGAACGATTAGGGTCATAAGCAACCGGTATATCATTGTCTGCGTAAGCCCATATGCCATCGTGTGTCTGATATATCTTATGGCCTCGGTGTTTGTCCATTACTATCCCTCCTATTCACTCACAGATGTTTTTGTTTCGTTGCCATCTAGCATAAAGACACTGACTGATCGCGCTTCATTTACCTCTTTGACAGCAGCACATGAAATGTTTAACTTCTTCAAGTTTTCATCATTGGACTCGATAACCATCCATCCGCGTTTAACTGCATGGTATTCGCTGTCGGCTTCTACATACGTACTGTACGGTTGCATAACCAGCGGCATATCTTTCATTTGGCAATCAAAGGTTACTTTATAGATTTTCATTAATATCCACTCTCCAATCGTTGGAAGTTTATAGCATTCTTTTTGTCATACTGATCAATGATGTCCTGTTCGGTGAAGCCGTAATGTTCAAGGACTTTAAGCACTATCATCAACTTCATTGCGATATCATCGTTATTTTGTAATTGTTCCAATGCTTCGTCATCCACAGGTAAATCATCAAATCCTTTAGCATAAAGGCAGTGAGTATTTTTCAACGCAGCTGGCGCACCACTTTGCTTGTTCCAATGCAACATTAGGAAGTGGATAACGTCTATCGCTTCATCCAGCACTTGATCCAAATCAGGTGCTTTGTCTTTCCAATACTTCCAGATGTCCGTACATTCGTTGATAAACTCGGATACCTCGACGTTTAATGCTAGAGAGTGCTTATGAATAAAATTGTTTTTCCACTCTTTATTCGTAATGTCTTTAGATTTCTTTATCTGCAGATCCAACTTGTTCTGCTGTTTAAGCAGATACCTAATCGATTTAAGGCTTAACGTGAGTGTCATTTATTTTGTCCCTCCTACATTTTTAAGTGGTGGATAAGTGGTTGATTCTTCGATTACAACGCTATCTGCATATGCTTTCGTTTTCTCCGGATACGTCGGCCCTGGTTCTTTCGCTTTCTTGGCTGAACATTCATCGCAAAACCAATTCGAGAAGGAATGCGGCATTTCTGCAAGAAACACTCTGTCGCAATTCGATTGAGCACAGAACACAGGTTTTAATTGATTGATCGGTGTGTGCGGTTTCTCGCCATACCGAATGGATTCGGCTTTCTGTTTCCGTTTCGGGTTAGACGGTCGTTTGGATTCGTTATCTAGGGAATACATCAAAGCATCCATAGAGTCATTTAAACGCTCTCTACGCTCTTCTTTATATTCCGGGTATAAATGTTCATCCAGACGTTCTATTTCACTGGACAACATCTCTATTTGATTTCTGCGGTTAAGTTCTTCATTTTTCCTCCAAAGCGTTTGTTCCAACATCTCTATTTCGTCCGGTTCTTTCTTAGATATCAAAGGCACTATATGCTTTTTGAAAATGTCGGTTTCGAAAATGAGTATCGTTATCCATAAAAGTGCGCATAATACTCCAGCTAGTATTTCAGTCATTCGCGCCACCTTCTTTCATGCCTGCGTTTGATGAGCATCGTTTGTATTTCAGATGCGGTTAGAACAACGGCAGTGATAATGATTGCGACTAGCGCGATGAATACGAGTGTAATGAGCGCGGTCATTGATTAGCCCTCCAGTCTTCCAGTTTATTTTCTTTGTTGTGGTATGCCGGCTCCTTAAAGTCCAGAAGCGGCAACCCCTCTTTCCGGCGGTAATTATTGGCAACACGGTACATGGCGGATATCGTGAATTCTTTCGAGAACGCCCAGAACTTCTCTTGATCATCCGTCATTTCTAATTTTCCGGAATCGACCAGGTAGTAAATAATATCCTTGTATATCGTGAACGTTCGAACAGCAGCGGCATCATCACCCTGGAACTTCCTGGCTGATTCTATATGTCCGTTAAAACTGTTGAGTAACTCCAGGATGCTCATCACCGTCCCTCCTAATATATTTTTTGGATATGCTTATAGAATTTAAGGTTTGCCGTGCCGCGGTCCCCGTCTTTATTTTTAGCAACAATCAACTCTAATGGACTTGGCGCGCCGGGTTGTGCATTTTCCTCATCGTGATAGTAGTCATCCCGGTACAGCATCATAATCATGTTCGCATCTTGTTCCAATTGGCCGGATTCTCTTAAATCGGACATCATCGGCCGTTTGTCTTGGCGCATTTCGACACCGCGGTTGAGTTGGGCCAGCGCGATAATCGTCACGTTCGGGAACTCCTGTGTAATGATTTTGAGTTCTCTGGACACCTGTGACACCTCTTCATACTTGCTTTTGAGTTTTTCATCCGGTTCCATCAGCTGCAGATAGTCGATGATGATAAAGCCGGTTTTGTCTTCCGGTATATTATTGGCCATTTTACGGATCATATTCGGTGTGACGACTGCTTCCTCTACGATCTTCATATCCTTGTTGTAGAAAATATCAATCGCGCCCATCACCTTATCTACCTCTTCGTTGCTCATCAGCTTCACCGGCTCTTTAAATTTGTACAGACCGACGTGTGAGATTGAAGAAAGTAACCGCTGGGTCATGTTTTTCACTGTGGATTCGATTGAACAAAATATGACTTCTGAACCGCTGTCTGCCAGGTTCTTTCCGAGTTCCAGTGCAAAAGCTGTCTTTCCCATGCTTGGACGTGCTGCCACTACATTCAGCTGCTGCATTTCAAAGCCGCCGATGATATCATCCAGTTCCTTGAATCCGGTCTTCATGATGGCGCGTTTCTCTTCAGAGGTGAGGTCGCCCATAATTTCTCTTAGAATTTCAAACTTTTGATCACTGTCTCCGAAATCGAGTTTATTCAATGCTTCAATGCGCTTGCTTAATTTAAGTTGACTTTCAGTGGTTGGGTCTTGCTGGTACTCATTCACTGCTTTGGCCACTTCACGTTCTACGAATTTAAGCAGGACGAACTTCTGATCAGTCAGATGTTCTGCAGAGGAACCGGAAGCGACACCATAGTTGATAATCGTTTGAATGAATTCGACATCCCCATATTTCTGTTTATTGCGGATGGATTCGGTCACGAGTTTTTCTTTGTTGAAGTCCGGGTCGCTCATTATTTTTTTGGCAATCGCTTGGTGGCGCTGGTCATAGAACCATGAAGGATCCAATTTAAGCTGATTTTTTAATTCCGGGTATTGCAGTGTGCGGGAAAGGACTTGTGTCTCATGGTGTGCCAGTTCATCAAGTATCGGTTCGCTCGTAAACATCTTTCCTCATCCTTTCCTCCATTGCTGCCAACTTCTTTAGTTTCTCTTCACGTTCCGCACGCTTCTTCGGGTCCGCCATTTCTGCAGCGACGCGCTCGCGGTCTTCTTTGATGGTCATATCCACTTGCTGATGCGGTTTATGTTCTTTGACCAGGACATCGGCCAGTGCTGGTGGGTAAGGATTACCCTCCGAATACTCCATCAGTTTGCGCTTAGTCTTTTTGTAGTCACCCTTCATCAGTTTCATCAGCCAGGTCTCATTGAATTTATCAAAATTGTTTCTGTTGAAGTTTGGATAAAGGATATATATTTCGTGCAGTATCTCTTTCGCTTCGTTCGCACTCATTCTCCGTACCTCCTCTGTAATTCTTCATCGGATAGGTTCCATACGTCAGCAAGGGGATCTTTGCCCGCTTTAGATGTCGCCCTTTTTTTATCAGCTGCATTGATTTCTTCAAGAGTATATGTGCCTGCCTTATCCCAATTCTTGAAAATACCGTTGATATACCAGTTTTCTTTTTTGTCATTCTCCTTACCAATTTCATACGCTTTAAGAATTGCTTCTTTTGTGAATCCTTTATCTAGTTTTTCTTCAAACGACTCGACAACTGACGGTCCTGTAATGGTTGTATAATGTTTTTCGTAATAATCAACCAAATCTCTGATATCTGTCTCTCTCTGCGGCTTTAGTTTTTCTTTTTCTTTCTCTTTAGTTTCCTTTTTCTTTAGTTTAGTTTGTTCCATAGACTCACCAAGGGGCTTATAAGGGGCTTGCAAGGGGCTTATAAGACGTATCTTTTTATCATCATCTTCAATGACAGCCGCTTGTTTGAGGTATTCTTTTATAAAATCCTCATGTTTCACTTCTTTGAGGGCAGCTGCGATATGCTTCAATACATTCGGACTTGAATTCCAGTTGTGCTTCACCCAATTGATGAGCATGATTTCTTTGGTAGTATCGTTGTATTGAATCTTTCCGTATTCGATAAATCGATTGAGTAATTTATCAACGGTCTCACGGTTGTAACCTGTTTCTAATTCGACCACTCTTTTTGGTAATTCATATATGCCGATCTGTGAGGTTTTCGAATTCGTCATCAGATACAGATAAAAATATTTCTCTTCCGGAGACAGATCCAGTACAAACGAATCTTGCCAAAATGAGACGTGCACGAATCTGTGTTTGCTCATGTCTTATTCACCACTTCCCAAACATTCCGTAATATTGATACAAGTACCAAGGTGTTGGTTTGACTACGGTAACCACTTCCACCCTGTCCGCTATCTGCTTTGGCCCCTGTTTGCCTATCGGCCGTGTCATCGCATCTTCGACCGACATCCCTTGATATAGTCTTTGCCTGAACACTCTCTTACTGATTCCGTTCTCTGCAGCAATGGCCAGGTGTTCATCTGTGTATTCCCATTTACGATTGGTGCGAGCCATCTGAATCACTCCCTTCAATACCAGTCAGTTGAATTTCCAATGCTCTACCGCCATACCTATTAGCCGTCTCAATTGCTTCCTTCTTTTTAGTGAAGAACACGGCTCTTGATAATTCTTTGGTTATATGAGCATCCGTGTTTCCGTGCCTGAAAAAACAATGTCCAATTCTCACGATATATCCATATTTCATTCAGAACCACCGCTTTCTACACTATTAATAACGGAGCCCACTTCTCCTACAAGCGTTTCAAAGTTAGTTGAATCTTCATCCTGTTCTCCCAATCCAGTGTTTTCATCGTAAATTTGTGCTATTTCATCAAACGCCTGCGCCTTAGCTTCATTCGCATCTGCTTTGGCAGCTTGCTCATGAATATATATTTGATAATCCAAATTTTCGATGTCGTTCAACCAAATCTCTGAATCAGTTATATAACATTCATCTTCCGCTTCCTTGTATTTTTCAGCAGATTTATTTCGTTCTTTTTTTAGACGTGCTATTTCTTTTTCATACTCCATCCTGCTCACTCCCCATCTCCCAATCAACTTTTAAAGGGACGGCATTATTGAAAAATCGCACTGTATCATCTTCGAATATTATTGAAAAACCGTCGCCGTCATCATAAATTGATTTAACGCCATTCGTTCCTTTTAAATAAAGTTCTAATGATTCTGGCAACATAATTTCAAGTCTTGTTATTACAGTTCTACTCATTCCGACACCTCTCTCGGCCGGCTATCCCAATTCGCATCACTGCGTGTATAATTCGCATGCACTTGGTGCAGTTTGAGCCGCTGCTGTTGATTGATAGTCTTTTGTGTATCAAGTTCTTTCGAGACATCGTTCAGGCACATCGTTAAATCATGCTTTTCATCCATCAACAGCTGATTCTCGTCTTTCAGTTCTTTAATCTTCTCCGCCTGCGCTTCTATCCGTGCATCCTTTTCTTCCAGTGTCTGCATATTCAATTCCTCACTCTCAAAATGTAGTGTTCATTGGTTTCAGATGTTGTCACATATTTAGTTTTATAATTTCGTGCTACCGTCTTGCCCATTGCATGGATGAAACTGCGCTCATAGGATTGTTTCGAGTACATGCGCGTAGTCAATCCATAGAGTCTCATGTGACGTTCTACAATCATCAGTTCGCCGTCAATTAGGTTTGGTGTGGTTTTCATTTAGCACTCACACTTTCTACCGGTGCGAATATATCTTGACCAGCCATTTCTGCTTTACTGAATACATAAATTCCTTCTCCTAAAGTTTTGAATAAGCCATGAGCTTTCCAATCGCAATTTGGTCTATCGCATTTTATTGGATTATTTGAATGTCCTGAACATTTTGGACAACTGAATTTTTTTCCTGCTGCCCACATTAATATGTCTGTCTTTGTTTCAAATACTTTGACTTTATCTGAATCTAGTTTTGGTTGATTAGCTTCCTGATAATAATTAATAGCGGAATAACTTCTGAGTTCTTCCCACCTTTCTAAAATCTCCTCCTGAGAAGTATCTAAAGCGGAAGAATACTCTTCCAATTTGATCCTCAGGTATTTCTCTAAGTCCTTAGCCCTGTCCTCACCTTTTGGACCCCTCCAACTTCTACGTGCTTCGTCTTTCAGTTTTTCAATTATTTTTTCCATTGTTTCGACTCCACCTCTTCATAATTATTGTCTTTCAACCATTGCTCATACTCTGGGTAAGTCATCGTCATACGCTTCTGATTCATTACCATGTGATACATGTGCTGTGTAATACTGACTGTTTCCGTGCCTGGTATCATCGTTGCGAACTTCTCACCATCTTTATTAAGGTGCTTGCGATGTAAGAGGCCGGTGAATAAAGACATTTAACTCACACCTTTAAATTTATCTATTTGTTTATTTACTGCTTCAGCACCAATCCAACGTATCTTTGGAGCGACGATATCCTCAATTATTGAATCCATCAAAACGTGTGAATCTTTTTTTCCAAAGTCAACGGCATTCGGTGCTTTTATATCACTTATCAACTTTCTGCCTGTCCTCATTTCGGTAACACCGAAACCAAAGACACCATCAGGACTCTGCGGTATTAGAGCAATGTAAATACCATCAATCACATAAACAAACCCCGCTTTAACTCTAAATCCATCCAACATTTGTGCTCTCACACACCTTGAATGTGATGGTTTTTTAATCATTTAATCATCCTCCAATCTTTCCAGAACTAAATAGTTCCTCGGTTTCTTTCGTTTCTCAATGCGCTTTTTATAGGTCGGTGTGAGATAAAATTTGATTGTTTTCTCTTGAACGCCTTGGAAGTCTGAAATCTCTGCCGTTGTACCGATGCAGATAATATCCTCGCCTTTATAAAGCGCATACTCCTGATTGCTCTTTTTCATAATTTAATCACCCGCTATCTTGACCGGCACCCCAGTCACTTTTTGTATTTCGTCTTTGAATCTATTTTTCAATCCGTTGTCTTTAGATATGTGTATCAGATGGATTTCTTTCAGCTGCGATAAATCACTTGCCTGCAGATATTTGATTGCATTCTCTAAATTGAGGTGCGATTTCATGATCCGATTGGCAAGCGCCTTGTGCAGTGCGCCGCTCTCGACACGTTCCATCATGTAGTCGTAGTCGTGATTGACCTCCAGGAGCATGTGAGTGAGACCAGGAAAGCGGTATTTAATCAGGTACGTATCTGTGGCAAACAGTAGCTTGCTGCCGTTGTCGCTTTGTATGAGGTAACCACACGGCTCTGCGACATCGTGCTGTGTGTCAAAAGGAAGTATCCTCAACGATCCAACACGCACCACTTTTTTATACTCAATCATTTTAAGCCTATGGTGTTGTAATCCGAGCGCCTGGCTCGTCCCAGCCGTTGTGTAGCATGCAAGTCCGTGCTTTAAATAATCTTCGGTATATTTAGCGTGGTCTAAATGGTTATGGGTTATAAAGCAAGCTGACACTTTTCGAGTTTTGAAATCTAATGCTTTTTGCACCTTGTCAAATTTAATTCCAGCTTCCAGGAGTATTTGAGTGTAACCATCGGAAACGAAATATCCGTTTCCTGATGATCCACTGCCTATGGTTTTAATTTGCACGACAACTCCTCCTAAAATGGATTATCATCTTTATCGTCTTCTTTAACTTCTCCTGTTTCTTCGTCATAATCGACTGGCTTCTGCATCGGTTCCGGTCCCTGGTCAGCCTCTTTGAACTCTGCATCCACAGTTTCTTCCGGAAAGTCGAGATTTTCTGTTGCCATATTTTCAGAAACCTCAACATCGAATATTTCTTTTCTCTGACGTTCGTCACTGTTGTACACCTGCTGTTTCAAGAGACTGGAGTCATCACTGCTATTAAGCAGCTTCTTACATGCACGGTTGATGACTGTCTTCTTAGACATCTCCTGCGGGTACTTCCTGTGTGTGCCATCTGCTTTAAGCTCGCCGTTATACACCATCTGCGACTGTTTCCACGCCGTTTCAATTTCATCTGTAGTCATGATCTCTGTATAGTTTTTGCTCTCATCTTCGAAGACGATGGTTGCATATGCGCCGATGATATTTTTTGTATCTCTGTTACCGAATTTTGTTTTGTGTTTGAGGTTTGTGATTTTACCGTTGATTGTTTCGTACTCAACGTCATCGCCCTCGAATATTACTTCCGAGTTGATTTCCTTAGCGCCTGTGACACGTTTAGTGACTGACATTGTGCCGAGGTAAGAGCGTTGGAACTGCACCCTGTCTCCGTAGACAATGAAGTACCCCTGGCTCTTTTGTGGATTCAATCCCTGGACCACCATGTCCATCAGCGCATTAGCGACACTGTTTGGATTGACAAACTCTAATGCCGGCTTGTAACCGTCTTTCTTAGAGCCTTTGAGGTCCTGCAGGATAAGCATTGCCGACTTCATTGCGTTCTCTGGAGCATAGTTGGCAGGGAAGTTAAGGTTGCCTTGCCCTTCAAGTTCTTTCACTCTGGCAAGGACGTTATCGCCCATCTTTTGGTTTTTTACGAGCACTTCATTTTTAGTCATTATTCATTCTCCTTTGTTTTATTAATTCTTCGATTGGTACATCTAACTTTTGTGCTATGCCTGATAATGTTCTTAATGACATTGAGTGTTTACGATTCTTTTCTAAGTCGCCCAGATACCCACGGGATATTCCAACCCTTTCTGACAATTCTTTTTGTGTGAGTTTTCGATGCCTGCGGATCGCTCTGATATTCATTGCGACGGTCTGATTGATGTCCACCGTTAAACCAACTCCATCCTCAAATCTTTGTCCCGCTCTGAAACGATCAACTCAATCTGTTGTGAGTCTGTTTCTTTTAGTTGCGTGACTGCTTCGGCGTTGTCAATAAACATCGGGCACTCTACCTCAAAATGATTCGAGAGTGTATTTATAATGTCGATTCCGGTATTAATACGAGCAGCGTTATTCAGTCCACCGTCATACGTCACACCGTCAACCATGATCTCGCACGTCTCTTTAATGTCACCGTTCACTTGCTGATGGAACAATTTGAATCGTGCCAGGTCGAACATGCCATTGACATTTTCGGTAATCAGATTGACTTTGGTTTTCGTGAATTCGTCGATGATATATTTCTGATGTTTCAATTCTTCGATCAGATCTAACAGGTTATCCTCTTCCTGGTGGTATTCCTGGATGGATGTTTTGATACGTTCGGTTGATTTATGATTTGCCAGAAGCTCTCTTTGTGCATCCAGGTCAGCTCTCGCTTTCTCGATGTCTGATTCGATTGTCTGGACTGATTCGGAAACACTCGCCTGTTCATTCGTCAGCTTGCTTTCTAGCTCTTCAATCTCTTTCTGTAAGGCTTCATACTCGTCGGTGTCTTCGGCGCTCACAACGGCTCCGGAGACCTTTTCAAGCTGCTTTGATACCTTGCTGATTTCCTGCTTCGTATTCGTCAGACTGTTATCAATATCATTCAATTTGGCTTTATTCGCTTCGATGGATGCGACGATATCCCTGCCGGCTTTAACCTGTCTCTGCAGGTCCTGATCCAGTTGTTCCAATCGGCGGGACTTCTTTTGATTAAATGCTACTTCTGCATGCTGCCTGGCTTCTTCGACCTTGTGGTCCTGTAAAGGCTGACCACAAGATGGACAAGTATCCGTAACATCCGCATTGAACTTTTCAATTTCAACGGCATCGCGTTCTTTTTTGATTTCGTGATATTCGTTTAAAGCATTTTCTCGAGACTTTTTCAGATTCTCAATCTCGTTATCCACTCGCTTATACTGTGATTTGAAAATATCGATGTCACTTTCGAGTGAAGACAGGTTACGCTGCAGACCGTTCTTTTTATCTAGTGTGTCACCTTCAACGCTGCGCTTGATGTTGTCCATTTCAAATTGTTTATCAGAGATCAACCGTTTAATATCTGTGACTGCCCCACCGTTCCTGGCTTGGCTGCGCTTGTCTTCCAGGTCCGTAATCTCTTCCTGGAGGGTTTCGATCTGTTTATTGACTTTATTGATATCAACGTCTGCAGATGATTCCGGCAGCTGCTCATTGAGCGTATTGATCTTAACGGGAATATGTTCCAGGTCCTCTTTTGCCTTCTTTAACTTCTCGCTGATGACCTTCTTATGGTCCTCTATCGTGCGGTTATTAATAACTTCGAGCAGCGGCTTTAACTCTTTACTGGATTCAATCACCTGTTCATCTGTAATGTCGCCAGTGATTTCAAATAGCATCTTGCGCTTGTCCTCCCAATGGAGTTGCGGAAAGGCATCCGGGTTGGTGACGAGTTTGAATACTTCTTCATCGATGATCTTATTGATTTCTGCTTTGTATTTCGTAATTGGGAACGGCACATCGTCGATGTACTGTTTTGTGGTCCTGGAGTTTTTGTAGTGCTTCTTGGTGGAGCCTTCGACCTTTTCATAATTGGGATGGGATTCTCTCTGGAGTTTGAGTTCAGTGCCGTCCATGTCGAAAATGGCGGACACTCTTGGCACCTTTTCATGGATGTGCTGGTTGGTTTCATCTTTCGGTACGATGTCGACTTTCTGCCATTCCAGACCTTTGTCGAACAGTAACCAGTAAAGCGCGAGCGCTGTTGTAGTCTTACCTGTGGCATTGTCGCCGTAGATCTTGGCATCTTTGCCTTCAAACTCGAATGTCTGATGTTTGATGCCTGCGAAGTCGACGATGTCGAGTGCTTGTAATCGTAATTTCATTTATTAGCCCTCCATGTTATAATTCCGGTATAATATTATTTGCTTATTCGCCGCTGTTGGTAGCAGTGGCGTTTTTATATGCCGAGTTCTATCTCTAGCATTTGAATATATTTTCTATCTGCGTCATACACCTCCATCATTCCCTCCGTTTGTTCAAAACCATCGAATCCCTCAAGAGATTCCAAATACTCCTCATCCAACTTATCCACTTCAGCTTTCTGCTTGAGAATTTCTTCTATCATCGTCATCACCTCCCTTCAAGTTCATACGCTGGTATGCTCACTGCTTTGGTGCTTGAATAGAAAAGCATCGTACCGGTTTTAAAGTAAGTGACGAGTTCGCCGTTCTGGAATAATTCGACTGACTTAATCTTTCCGCGTTTGTCCTGATTGACCTTGTGCAGTTCAAAATGTTCCTTCGTGCCAGTGTCAGCGTTGACCGCTTCAATTTCTTTGAGCATCCAATTCCTCCTTCAACTTCTCATAAGCTTCCTCGCTGTGTTCCAGGCGTTCATTAATAACGCGCAGGTCACTTTCTGTTTCAAATATTTGAACGTCCTTCTCTTTCGCTTCCAGCACCATTGATTTGAATAGGCTGTAAGGTACTTTGATATATTCGACTGACATTTACTCCACCTCTTTCTCGATGCGGTGTTCCAGATCGATGTGAATATCGAAGTCTTCGCCGCCTTTAAAAGTGACGTAAGTACCCGTTCGTCCATCTCCGTCGTGACCTTTTATAACTTCATAAAATGGCGAGTGATCGAATGACACCCGGTTGATGATTACATCCTCTTCTTTCAGCGTTTCGATGATGTGTTCCAGTTGAGTTATTAGTTCCTTCTTATTCATTAGAAATCTATCCTTCCTAATGCGATTTTTCTGTTTATCCTCTCTAGGTGTTTTTGTCGTTCGATTGCATCTGCAATGTCTTTAGTGTTGAGTAGCGTTGATAAACCACCTGGTCCTCGCTCCCATTTCAATCCAGAAATTCCATGTTCGGATATACGAATGCCAGGCCGTTTCTTATTCAACTTCTTTGCGATGAGTCCAGTTGCAACAATGACCGCTGTTCCGATGATTAATTTCTTCATTCCACTGCCACTCCTTTATTTTTCAGATACGCCATGGCTTCCTGCTTGTTCTTAAAGATCATGTGACCGTACCCTTTCGATTGATCGAATGTTTCATAAGATGTGCCGTAATCTGTGCCGTAGATGTCCTTCAACTTCAGTGCGCTCTCGCATACTCTTTCGAACTTTTCATTTGATACTTCGATGAATGTTTTCTTCATTTGTTCGTCCTCCAATTTTCATATTTCGCTGATACAATCATGCCGGTCGGGACCAAGATAAACAGTGTCACCAGGAAGCCGATGACTAATATTTTTCCGGGCAATATGCCGAGCGCCGTGAGTGTGAGTACAATGCCGAGTACCGTACCGAAGATAATGCAGATTTGGTTTTCTCCCATTGTCATGCACCTCTTTCCAGATCCCTTAATATGTGTTCCAGTTTTGCCAGGCCTTTACTGACGTGGATGTAATACTTGTTGCCGGGTCGGAACACACACTCTTTGAAGTCTGGGTGTGACAGGACGTTATCCCGGAACCACGTCTCTTTCATGCCACTGATTTCGAGGAATTCGTTGATCGTTGCGTACTCCTGATACTCACGCTGCGCTTGTTGTGGCAATGCCTCTTTGACCGCTTCATGAATGAGTTGCTTGAATGCCTGTTCGTCTATGAGCATTTAGATCACTCTCCTAGAAACTTATTGATGAAGTATTGCTGACCTTTACCGGTAACCTTTGTTGTTCTTGTCGTTCTAATGGAACCGTCAGCATTGTTGATTGTCCTTTTCTTTATGTCCATCAACCCCATATCCATGCTGCGTTGAGTGGGTAGATTGAATGACTCGCCTTTCTTACGGATCAGAAAACCATTTTTCCTCAACCATTCAAACAGTCTATTTTGTCCAATGTCATATCCGTTTTGAGAAATCAACTTTGCGAGTTCACCAATCAAAATAGATGATGTACTGGAATCCACTGCATCTGCAAAAAGCACCTTCGGTTTATCGAGTTGAATCTTTTCTTCTAGTTTCATAACTTTCTTATCTGCAATTTGAAGCGCTCTTTTCATAATCATGTCCGGGCTGTTCCAAGCCTTTTCTATCTGCAGAAAATATTGTCTGGCCTGCTTGCCTTTTTCATTCCGTTGGATCATTGATATTTCCTTGGCCATGTCAACTGTTAAATTAAAGTCTTCCAGTTTCCTTAAAGCACCATTATTTACAACCGTACTTTTTTGACCACTTGTAAAATCTTCATTTTCAACAAAGCCGTAACTGATCATGCGGATAAACCATTTTGAAAATCTTTCTGACGATTCGAGGAATTCATGAAGTTCTCTAGCACTAATGAAAAGCTGACCTTCTTCGTTTTCAGTCACTGGTATTAAAGTTTGTTTGTTTTCAACTTGTAACTGTTCCATTCACTTCGCCTCCTTTATACGGATTTCCGTACAACTTTGTTAAAAAAATATTTCCCTACTTCTTCATCTGGGATTTCTAACAACTGACAAATACGTCTAATTTCCCATTGAGTGAATGCATTTTTGTTATGCATTTTTGCACTCATTGACGTTCTGCTGATTGGCATATCTCTCGCCAACCTGCTTTGCGAGTAGCGGTATTCCTCCATACGTTTAAGCAACGCATCGTAATCAAATTGTTCAGCCATTTTCTCACCTCTTTTCTGTTAGTCGCTCATATCATGGACAACGCGTGGCAATGACCATTCATGTATTAAGGCGCGGCTCATATCATCGCTCGCTCTCGCTTATTATCCATCATATCAGCGACTAACTTTTTGTTCGGATTTCCTTACAAACCCTATGCTACATTAACTGTACAATTATTGCAACATCTTTTTAAAAGTTTTCCGAACAGATACTGTTCATTTTTCCGTACATGTGGTATTCTTACCTATATAAGAGAGGGGCAAAAAAATTATGGAAAATATTTTTCAAGAAAGATTGAAACAGGCGATAAAGGAGAGTGGGTTATCACAAGCGGAAGTATCTAAACGCTCTGGGATCAGTAGAGGATCAATCACTGATTACTTAAAAGGGAGATATGAAGCGAAGCAGGATAAAGTATATGACCTCGCTAAAGTGCTAGGCGTAAGAAGTGAGTGGCTAATGGGTTACAACGTAGCGAAAAAAGATATAACGGCGCCAACTACCATCCAAGTTTCCACTATTCCTGTACTTTCCAAAGTCTCTGCGGGTATGCCGATCTACAGCGAGCAAAATATTGTAGACTACATATATCTGCCGGCCGATGAAGTAAGACCCGGTAAAGAGGTGTTTGGTTTAATTGTTTCCGGCGACAGCATGAATAAAGAATTTAAAGAAAATGACATTGTGATTATCGAGAAGGATTCCATTGTAGAGAATGGCGAAATGGGCGTGGTCATGGTAAATGGTTATAATGCCACTCTGAAGCAGATTAAATATGTAAATGATTCCATCGTCTTAATGCCACAATCAGACAACCCGGAACACGATCCGCAGATTTATAATAATCAAGATGAAGTATGCATCATTGGAAAAGTGATCGGTATGCACAGGAAATTTTAAGGAGGCTACTATCATGAGAATTTACAAAAGAGAGGACAAATGGGCCTACGATCTCCACATCAACGACAAGCGTAAGCGTAAGAGTGGATTCAACACAAAGCGAGAGGCAACAGCTGCGGCACGTAAATACATTAATGATCATGAGCAGGGTCTGCAGCTGGACCACGCCATTAAATTCAAAGAGTTTTATCTGGAATGGGTAGACATTCACAAGAAGCCACATATCAGCAAGAGTTCGTATAAGTGGTATTTAAACGCTTTGAATATTTTCATCGAGGAATTTGGAGAAGATAAATTATTAAAGGATGTCCGCAAGAATGACTACCAGCGGTTATTAAATAAGTATGCTGAAAATAGAACGCAGGAATCCACACGGAAGCTGAACAATTTTCTGAAGGCGGCCTTCAACCATGCACATGACGAGGGCATCATTGCCCGCAACCCGGCAAAGGGGGCTGTAGTCAAAGGGAAGAAGCCTTCTGCAACGGAAGAATCCAAGTATCTAAGTCGAACGAATTTCGAGAATCTAAAAGCATATGTAAAAACGAGAAGTGAAATGTCTTACCTGGTCATCTATATATTGATGGTGACTGGGGCGCGTTTCAGCGAAGTGGCAAACATGAAGTATGAGGATATCCAAATGGATAATAAGATCCATCTGCCCGGCACTAAGACAGATACCGCAGATCGCATCGTGCCTGTCAGCAGAAAAGATATTGCATACATCAAAAAGAGACTGGACCGGCACCCGACCAGAATAAGCGGTGCACCCTTCACCATTTCACACAACGCCTGTCTGAAAGCACTGCGGACCGCACAGAAGCACATAGATATCCCGGAGGATAAATGGATTACATTACACGGATTAAGGCACACATTCTGCTCTATCATGCTGGACGAGGGTATTTTACTATCAACAATGAGTAAGCGGTTGGGGCATTCAAGCATGGAGATTACCCAGCGGGTGTACGCCCATCTGTTGGAAGAGAGGGAATTGGAAGATGATAAAAAGATCGTTGAATATCTGGAAGCAAATTAAAATGGCACATAAATGGCACAAAACCCCTCAAAACCGCATGGTCTCAAGGGGTTATAACGGACAGTGAGGGATTTGAACCCTCGAAACGGGGTTACCGTTTACACACTTTCCAGGCGTGCGCCTTAAGCCACTCGGCCAACTGTCCATGTTTTAATTAAAACAGAAGTGAGCACGCTCACTTCTGGATGATGACCCGTACGGGACTCGAACCCGTGTTACCGCCGTGAAAGGGCGGTGTCTTAACCGCTTGACCAACGGGCCATGGCTCCACAGGTAGGACTCGAACCTACGACCGATCGGTTAACAGCCGATAGCTCTACCACTGAGCTACTGTGGAATATTAAAATGGAGCGGGTGATCGGAATCGAACCGACGACATCAGCTTGGAAGGCTGGGGTTATACCATTTAACTACACCCGCTAAATTATTAATATTTAAATATAAGGGCGGCTGATGGGGATCGAACCCACGAATGCCGGAACCACAATCCGGTGTGTTAACCACTTCACCACAACCGCCATAATTTCAATATGGTTCAGGACGGAATCGAACCGCCGACACTGTGAGCTTCAATCACATGCTCTACCGACTGAGCTACTGAACCTTGTTATGTATAAATTTTTTAAAATGGCGGTCCCGACGGGAATTGAACCCGCGATCTCCTGCGTGACAGGCAGGCATGTTAACCGCTACACCACGGGACCTTCATATAGAACAAAAAAAATTGCGGGAGGTGGATTCGAACCACCGACCTCCGGGTTATGAGCCCGACGAGCTTCCAGACTGCTCCATCCCGCGCTAATAGTATTTAGTTCGTTTTTCAACGTCTGATATATATACTAAAGGTTTTATCAGTTCATTTCAAGTGTTTTTTATAACTTTGTTATACCAAATTTACACTTTCATAAAACTCTATGGAGTATAAGTACAACACATGCATATTGGGTATAATACTAGAAATACTTTAGGAGGCTAAAAATGAGTGAATTCAAGAATGAAAATATTTCATTTTGGAGTGATTCTGTTGAACTACCCTCCTTCTCTGCGCTCGAGAAGGATATTGAAACAGATGTACTTGTTGTAGGCGGAGGAATCAGTGGTCTGATGAATGCCTATCAGCTCGCTATGCGCGGTCACGAAGTTACTGTCATCGAGGGAAACACAGTGCTGAGTGGAACCACTGCGCATACTACTGCACGAATTATGGCCCAGCAGGGATTGCTTTACGGTCAAATCAGTAAGCAGAAAGATAAGGATTCGGCGCGTCTTTATTATGATTCACAAATGGAAGCAATTGATGAAATCGAAAGTATAGTTAATAAGCATGACATCGACTGTGATTTCAGGAGAGTTGATGGTGTCATCTATGCTGTTTACGAAGACTCCATCAAAGATCTTGAAAAAGAAGCTGAAGTTTATAATGATATCGGGATTGATGGCGCCTTATTCAAAAATGAGCTGACCCTTCCTTTTGAAACAAAAGCTGAACTGGTAATGAGAAATCAGGCTGAGTACCACCCTCTCAAGTTTTTAAATGGCATCCTGGAAGTCCTGAAAGAAAAAGGCGTTAAAGTGTATGAAGAGACACGCGGGGAATCCGCAGATGATGATACATTAACTACAACCGAAGGCATTAATATAAAATTTAATACCCTCGTAATTGCGACCCACTTTCCATTTCTTGATTTTGACGGCTTATACTTTAACAGTTTTAAAATCAGCTATGGATACGGGCTTGTTGTAACGTCATCCACTCCCCCATCTGAAAATCTTTCGCTTAACGGGTATGACGGCGCTTCTCTTTCAACCAGGAATATAATGAACCCAAACAGAGAACAGCCGACTATTCTGTATGGCGGTATGGGACATATGTCATATGAAATGAAAGATATGACTGAACAGCTCAAAAAACTGAAACTCTATGCCGATCAGAAAACCACCAATGAAGAAACGCTTTATGCATACAGAGCCCAGGATTTAATGACGGCAGACTCCCTCCCTTTCATCGGTCATTTCGACCGGGAACACAACAACAGGTTCGTAGCAACCGGATTCAACAAATACGGCATGACCAATGGTGTGCTTTCTTCAATGATAATCAGCGATTTAATTGAAGGGAATAATAACAGATATACTGATCTACTGAGTCCGCACAGAAATAAAGGAACCTTCCAGCAGCTTAAACAGCATATTTCAAATCCGATGCATGTAGCAGAATCTGAAGCTAAAAATATGATGAAACAGCACCCTGATATTACAGAAGTTGAGCTGGATGCAGGTCAGGGCAAAGTAGTGAGCGACGGTGTTACGAAGAAAGGTGTTTACAGAGATGAGGATGCCTGCTACGTCGTCGACAACCGCTGTACACATATGGGATGCAGTCTTGGCTGGAACCAGGACGATAAGACGTGGGACTGCCCATGCCATGGCTCACGGTTCAATTATAAAGGAGAGGTTATTGAAGGACCTGCCGTTGAAAATCTTGACAGTGAAATTAAAAATTTAAAAGAATAATTATAACCCCCCTAAAGCAGACACTTGAAAAAGTGAACTGCTTTAGGGGGATTACTTATTTTCTCTTTTCATAAAATACTCTCATGGCTTCGCTCATGAATTGTGCGAGTCCCTCACCATACTGATCAATATTTTTCGTGAATCTTTCATCAGCAATATACATCTGACCAAGTCCCATGAAAACTTCCGGTGAGTAGTTCCCTATATCATTCAAGTACTCATACCATTCTTCTATTGCTTTTTGGGCTTTTTCAGATTCCGGATCTGTATGCCTGATTTCAGCAATATTTTTGTATATTTCATCAAAACGGCGTTTCAGTTCTTCCTGATCCTGGCCGGCCATTCTGTTAATGCGTCTTTCTGATTCATCAACTGCATCATTGCCCCACTTTTCTCTTGCTTCTTCTTCATATGGATTGTTTGTAAAATCGATGCCTTCGAATTTTTCTTCATTCGTCATTTCTATATTTCCTTTCATATGCAGAAGTGTCTTATCGATAGTTTTAATCATCTGATCAATTTTGGCCGCTTCGTCCTTAAGCATCCTTTTCTGCATTTCCAATGCTTCCTGACGATTATAATGCGGATTATAAATCATTTTTTTGATGTTCTCCAAAGAAAACCCGAGCTTTTTGAAGAATAAAATCTGCTGCAGCAATTCCAAATCCTCTTCCGAGTATTTCCTGTATCCGGTCTCAGTCACTTCATCCGGCTCAAGCAGTCCTATTTTATCGTAATGGTGCAGTGTCCGGACACTGACACCCACAAGACCTGCGACTTCTTTGACTTTCATATCTATCTCCTCCTGCAATTAAAACTATAGAGTATCACGTTACGTCATGGTCAACATTTATATTTATATTTTTTTCTTATTCCATAATTTATTTTCACACTGTATTATAATAGTTAAGATTTTATTTACTAAAGGATGTTTTTTATGCCCAAAAAGAATGCCGGACGAAAAAAGAAATTAACAATCCCATCCATAATACTATTATTAATTGTTGTTGTGATCTCTACTTTAGTGATGGAGGAAGAGCCCCGGGAGCAAAGGACTGAAGAAGAAGCTTCCGGCAATGAGGAAGCTGATGACAGAATCGAAGTGACTGTGGCAGAATTCATCGACGGCGATACGACACGTTTTAATTACAATGGATCAAATGAAAGTTTCAGATATCTGATAATTGATACACCTGAGTCCAGACATTCCAGGCATGGTGAAGAACCCTATGGCGAAGAAGCTTCCGGGCGTACAAAAGAGCTTTTATCAAATGCGGAAAAAATCGAAGTGGAGTTTGATGAGGGGCCCAATCAGGATGACTATGACAGATATCTGGCCTATGTTTATGCAGATGGTGAGATGATCAATGAGACACTGGTGCGGGAAGGCCTGGCTGAAGTGAAGTATGTTAACCCACCCAATGACACACATGTCGATATTCTTAATGCTGCTCAAGAAGAAGCGCAGGCAGAAAATATCGGGATCTGGTCAGACAGTAATTAACCCTTTGGATCGATTCCAAAGGGTTTTTATATTATTTAATAACATGAACGCCGTGCATAGCACCAGTATTGGCGCGGATTTGGTGACTGCTCTGTGACCAAAAAAACACCAGCATAGCAAGTCCAAGTTAATATTATAAAATTCACTACTTACTATAAGTAAATTCATGGTACAATTAATTTAACAATATTTAGGAGGTATTACATATGAAAGAAGAAAAGCAAAAGAAAAAAGGCGGCTGTCTAAAATGGGCGGCTATTATTATCGGTGTACTGATTCTTTTCGGGGCCTGTACCGCTGCATTTAGTGGTGGCGGAGATACATCTACTACAGAGGATTCAGAAACTGCATCATCAGAAACGTCTACAGAAGAAACGACTGAGGAAGCAACAAAGGAAGAATCCGAAGAGACTACTGAAGAAGAAACAGCACCCGAAGCACAAGAGTACAGCGTTGGTGATACCGCAGATATTGATGGCAAACAGATCACTGTCACTAATGTAGAAAAACGCCAACCGGGGGAATTTGAAGTAGTAAAAGAGGGTTATGAATTTGTCATTATAAATCTTGATATAGTAAATGGATCAGATGAAGAAATTAATTATAATGCTTTAAACTTTGAATTACAGGATGGGAATGGCAACATCACTGACACTTTCGGAACCGTCTCACTTGATGGTGTTGGAGAGCAACTAAGTTCGGGGGCTCTGGCCCCTGGCGGGAATGTGTCAGGCACCGTTGTTTTTGAAGTACCGAAAGGTGATGAAGATTTAACATTAAGATATAAAGATAATATGTTCTCTAACGAAACAGTAGATTTTAATTTATACTAACCTTTAAAGTAACCGCCTCTCGGGGCGGTTTTGTTATGTCTATATAGGCGATATTGTGGATGTTCGTTGATTAAAAAATATGTATGCCCACCCAGGGAGTGTAAGCCCGGACAGTCAAAGTCACGGCATGAGACATGAAAGAAATCCAAACGTTTATCGCTGCCCTGCCTCGGAATATGAACGGCTATGTATTCAGAGATCGCGGCTCATCAATTAAAGCCGGCACGATGGGGTACTATTTGAAGAAGTTGTGCAGAGAGATAAAAATAAAAGAGATCGGCTTCCACGGACTGCGCCATACACATTGCAGTCTGCTTATTTTTAAAGATGTGTCGTACACTACATCAGCAAGCGGCTTGGGCACAAAAACGTAAACATCACTCTGAGGGTCTACAGTCATCTGATAAAAGAGAAGGAAGATCTGGAAGAGGAAAAAGCGCTGAAAGCACTCGCTGCATTGTGACTGCAATGTGACTAAAATATAATGAACGGTTGCTTACTGGCACGGAAGGATAAAACGCCAAAGCCTATAATATCAACGTTTTAAAGTTCTTAAACTCATGTAACTTATTGATTTAATATTATTTCATATCATTATTACTACTATAATATATCGACAATCTACAGCGGCTGAAATAAAATAAGCGTGTCATCTTCATCACTTAACATGATGAATGACACGCTTACTGCTAATGCTGAGTCTGGTTCGTTTCTGGTGCATCCACTTCTTTGGGCGGAATCCAATCCTGGGACCATTGCTCAATATCTCTGAGGACCGGCTCAAGTGAGCGGCCTTTATCTGTAAGGGAATATTCTATCACGACAGGAGTTTCCGGATAGACATCTCTTTTAATGAGCCCTTCCTGCTCCATATCTTTAAGCCTGTCGGAGAGCACCTTTCCGCTGACACCGATGGCAGACTGTATTTCACCAAATCGTTGTGGTGCATCCAGCATCTGATAGATCACCAGTGCTGTCCACCTCTGACTGAGCAATGAAACAGCTTTTTCAAACCTTGGACAAATTGTTGATTGTTTCATTGTTAATCACTTCCTTTGACAGTATTATACCATAAATCACTTTATAATTAAATGAAATTATATTCCTTTACATCATTAATTATTTATTATATACTATGTTACATAAAGTAACTTGATAAATCACTTGGAGGCTATAATTATGAAATTCCACAAAGCACCTGCAACGCATGTAGAGCACGTTAAAATAAATGTTTCCAACCTGGAGAAAGCCCTCGAATTTTATACAGAAACACTGGGATTCTCAGTATTGGATAAAAATGAACAATCAGCAAGTCTGACTACAGACGGGGAAACAAGTATCCTGTCATTATATCAGCCCGAGAATACAATCCCAAAAGGAAGAACTTCAGGGTTATACCATTTCGCGATATTGCTGCCGAGTAAGACTGATCTTGCCGCAATTACTCTGCACCTTGCACATAAGGATGTCCGGTTCGGTTCTGCCGATCACAGAGTCAGTGAAGCACTATATTTAAATGACCCGGATGGAAATGGTATTGAAATTTATATCGATCGTCCGGATGAAGAATGGAACTGGCAAAATGGCAAAGTGGAGATGACGACTGAACCGTTGGATTTCGAAACCCTTTTAAAGAATTTCAATCCTGACCAGCAATGGAACGGCATGCCAAAAGATACGATTATGGGCCACCTTCATCTTCATGTTTCAGATATGGACGCTGCCGTTAAATTCTATACTGAAGGTCTCGGTCTTGAAGTGGTATTGGACTTTGCAGGTCAGGCCATGTTCATGTCCACTGAAAAATACCATCACCATATTGCTATTAATATCTGGAATGGCAGAGGCGCTCCCATACCTGAGGAAAACAGCGTCGGACTGAATCATTATCTATTAAGATATCCTGATGAAACATCACGGAATGAAGCGATTTCGAGACTTGAAGACAATGGCTTTACCGTAACAACAGAAAATGACAAGGTTTTCTCTATGGATCCCTCAGGCAATCGCGTAGAAATGGCATTTTAAATTTAGATTAATATTTCAAAAAAGCTATCCTTTCAGAAGAAAAAGGATAGCTTTTTTAGCCTGTATTACTATTCCAGTGTATTAACTGTTAATATAGTGATATGAATTTATGAATGAAAAACTTTTAAAATATTCAGGAGGCAATCATGAAACTACGTCCGCTGGAAGAAACAGATTTGGAATTTATACATGGACTCGCCAATGACTACTCCATAATGTCATATTGGTTTGAAGAGCCATACAACTCATTGGCAAAATTAAAAGAAGCTTATCAGAACAATAATTCAAATGAGTCTGCAAGAAGGTTCATTATAGAGAATGAAAGTGACTTAGTTGGAATTGTGGATCTCGATTTTATAGATTTCAAACATCGCAATTGTGAAATAATGATTATCATTAAACCTGAGTTTAGTGGAAATGGTTTTGCTAAATTCGCATTCAAAGAAGCAACAAAATATGCTTTTGAGGTGCTGAATATGCATAAAGTATATCTATATGTAGATACTGAAAATGAAAAAGCAGTTAAAATATACGAAAAGCAAGGTTTTAAAACTGAGGGTGTTCTAAGAGAACACTTTTATGCAAAAGGGAAATATAGAGATGCTGCATTTATGTCTATATTAAAAAGTGAATGGATTGAAAAAGAATAAAAAGAAGAACGATAAAATCCTAAATATTTAGTTGAGATTAATCTTTATATTGAGATTGGTCATTTTTGATTATGATGGTAGATTCTATACATAAAGGCTGTTTCATATATTGATGTCAATTTAGAATTCCAGTCGTTCCCACTTTAATATTGGATGGTGTTATCCAAATAAATGTAAGATAAGACTATTTAATTTCTTTAACTTTCTTAACCTGAAGAGGAAAAATTTCATTTCCGTTAAGCATGAGGTGGCCCTTGCCTTCCTCTTTGGCCTTTTTAATATCTTTCCTTAAACTATCCAATGTATGGATATTGGTATAAATCGTCTGTCTCATACGATTTTTATAAATAATCCTGAATTTCTTTATAGGTATCCCTCCCAATCACGCCTCTATACATTTAATTTTAATCGTATTTTTATAAATTATCAAATAATTAAACCTGTGATAGTGCCGTTTCGAATGATTTTAATCGTTCTGATTATCATAACCTGATCATATTTGAAAGGACTCATAAACATTATAATTCTATTTTTCCACTCAGTTATCCCGTCCATTACTTTAAATAAGTGTAGGGGCGGGTATAAACTAATATATAGGAGGGATTTCATGAAAAAATTCTTGCTTGCAAGTGGATTTTCCACTGTGTTGATCCTGGGCGCATGCGGGACAGATGAAGAACCGGCACCGTCAGACGAACCAGCATCTAACGAAGAACCGACTACAGAAGAAAACTCCGAAGAATAGAAACCGCTGTGAAATATTATGCTACCAGCTGGCCAATGGAAGTACACCATGGCTGGCTTTTTCTGTCTCTATTACTGGACCTCTTACTGAATTGAGTATTTTATTTTTTAAATTTAATATAAATAAAAAATCTCACAACTGATAAGTTGTGAGAAATTATAAAACGGAGATGGAGGGATTTGAACCCTCGCGCCGCAGAACGACCTACACCCTTAGCAGGGGCGCCTCTTCAGCCACTTGAGTACATCTCCATGGCTCCACAGGTAGGACTCGAACCTACGACCGATCGGTTAACAGCCGATAGCTCTACCACTGAGCTACTGTGGAACAATGTTATTTTTCAATCGAACATTTACAATTATATCTATTCCCACAAAGTTTTTCAACCTTTTATCAATAAGTTTTATGTTCAATTTACACTCTATCCCTCGCTTGCAGGCCATTGATATAATTTATGTAAGAATGGTAGATCGTTTCATTAATTTGAGCTGTATCTCCCCTCCCCAGTGAAGGATACTGAAAATGCATCCCTGCCTCTTTCTTTTGATATTTTTCTTTCTGTTGATTAAATCGGTAATGTAATTTAAGTGCATTCAAATATTGATTATTAAATGAAGAATAAGAGATATCCACTTCCAATTCTTCATTATTGGAAAACTGTATGCGGGTCATTCCTTTATTATCCCAATACGATTGTATATGTTTTATATTGAACCAGTTGTTCTCACGTACTCTGTCCGAATGTGTGCAGAAATATATGTAGGACCCAAATAAATCTATAATTACAGGTATTTTGCTGGTAATGCTTGTTAATGATTTAGTCAGATCTTTCCTCGCTATATAGTTTTGAGAATGGTTCCGGCAATTTCTCTCTATTACCTTATTTGGAGTCAGTCTGCATTCCAGACTATCTCCATAAGTTTCACCAATCCTGCTTTCTACAATACCATTGTTATTAATTGATACAACATACATCGTTTCTTCATGTATTTGATATTGGAGTCGATTCATGTTGATCCTCCCTGTTTAAATATTCTAAATATATCATATCACATGTTAACTTTATTGTTAACAAAAATAAAAATAAATTAAAAATTGGTTAATTATATACTTTAAGTTGTAAATTTACATTAATAAATAGTCTAAATATTCAAAACACTGTTTGACCAACCCTAAAACGTGTTATATAATTTGTAACAACCAATTGATGAAGGGGGATTTAGTGATGAACAAACAAGTATATCCAGTAAACCAGTTGCGTGTCTTCATTAACACAATTAACGACCTCTCTGCTGAACTGCTGCTCCAGGAAGCGATGGACGAATATAATCGTAAGCTTTACAATGATAAGATCGAGGAAGCGCTCTTGGAAAAAGACAAGGAAAAGTTCATGACTTACACAAAATTGTTAAAGGAATTGACTGATGAAGATACAAATGACAATGAGTAGAAATAATAAAAGCTGACTTTACATGTACAATGTACATAATTTAAAGTCAGCTTATTTATATTATGCGATGAGTTCCAGTAATTCTTCTCTGGTAATGCGCCCTAAATAGTGAGAAATATCCACATCTTTTAATGCTTCTGCAATCGCATCTCTATTATGCTCCACTCCGATTAATTTCTCTTCGACTACGTCAACTTCACCGACACCGAAGAAATCACCGAAAATTTTAGCATGCTCAATCCTTCCTTTTTTGACATCCAATCTAACATCAAGCAGTCCTGCCGTGAATTTATGCGACACATTATAATTATATTTAGGGTTTTTACCGTAATTCCAGTCCCAGGTCTGATATTTTTCTTCAGAAAGTTTATAAATCTTATTCCAATCTTCTTCTGTAAGTACATATTCTTCGATGTTCTCCTCACCATCAAATATATACTCCAAAATTTTCTGCTTGAATTTTTCTATATCCAAATTTTCATCCATGAAATCGTTAATATTAGCCACACGGCCTCTGACAGATTTAACCCCTTTTGATTCAATTTTTTTAGGATTGACTTTCAGTGCGTTCTGAACTTCTGAGATATCACTGTCCAGCATCAGTGTGCCATGCGAGAACATCCTGCCCTTTTGGCTGAACATGGCATTACCTGATACTTTTTTACCATTAATCTCAAGGTCATTTCTGCCTGACAGCTCAGCTGGGATTCCCATATCATTCAGTGCATCGACAATCGGCTGAGTGAACTTACTGAAGTTATGGAAACTGTTACCGTCATCTTCTGTAATAAAGCTGAAATTCAGGTTCCCTTTATCATGGTATACTGCTCCCCCGCCGGAAACCCGGCGCACTACTTTAATGCCATGCTCTTTAATATAGGGTTCATTTATTTCTTCGATAGTGTTTTGGTTCTTCCCGATGATAATCGATGGCTGGTTCACATAAAAAAGAAAGTATGAATCATCAGTCGGTATTTCCCGAAGTACATACTCTTCCATTGCTAAGTTAATCATCGGATCTGTGATGTTATTATTTGATATAAACTTCACGATATTTTCCTCCTTAAAAAATGGCCAGATATTATTATAATAACATCCTGGCCATAACTTTCCATTTATTTAGTTATCTGGTCTGCTGCATCTTTCGCCTGGCTCACACAATCCGGCAAACCGACTCCATAGTGTGAAGCGCCTGTAAGTATGATGCCTGGATAATGTTCTGCCATATATTTATGAATCGCATCAATTCTGGATTTATGCCCCACTTTATACTGCGGCATGGAGTGCTCGAGTTTCGTTACTATTGTGAATTCCGGCTCTCCTTCTAAATCCATGATTTTATCGAGGTCTTTTCTTGCCAGACGGGCAATCTCATCGTCGCTTTTTTCGCCTACGATAAAGTCTCCCGGTCTTCCCACATAAGCTCTCAGCAGTGCCTTTCCTGCCGGTGTGGAGTGTTTCCACTTCTTGTTCGTCCAGGTACATGCCGTAATTGACGTATCCATTCTTCTGGACACTACAAATCCTGTGCCATCAATGTCATTCTTCACCTGTTTACTGTCAAATGCCATGACGACAGTTGCCACGCTCGTGGCTCCCATATGCTTAAAGTATTCCAAAGGAAGATCATTGAACCATCTCTTATACTGGAAGTGCGGTGTCGCGATGATGATATTATCATATTTCTTACTTTCACCGTTCACTTCAATCGTATAAGAGCTGCCATTTTTAACAATGGATTCAACATTCATGTTGAACCTTGCATCTACGCCCTTTTCAATAATCACTTCAAGAAGATGATCGATAAAGGATTGCAGCCCATTTTTAAATTGCAGAAACTGTCCCTGCTTTTTCTTTGCGGGCTGTGAGGATTGCTGCGGTTTTTCTGCAATTGCGCCTTTAATCAGACTGCCGTATTTTTCTTCTCTTTCCTTGAAGTAAGGGAAAGTGGACATTAGGCTCAGCTCGTCAATATTCGTCGCATATATACCGGAGAGGAGGGGCTCAATCATATTTTCAAGCACATCGTCCCCCAATCTTCTTCTAAAGAAACTGCCCACTGACACATCCGTATACAGCGGTGCAGGTTTCTTCAGCAGGTCAAGTCCGGCCTTCAACTTACCGCTGGCTGAAACAAGTTCTGTAGTCAGAAACGGTCTGAGTTCTGTCGGTACGCCCAGCACAGCCCCTTTTGGCAGTGGAGATAATTTATTGTTTGAATAAATATAGGACTGACCGGTTGAGTTTCTGACCAGGTCATCCCCCATTCCGATTTCTTCGGCAAGTTCTGTCAAAATTTCCTTTCTCGCCAAATAAGATTCAGGTCCCAGTTCAATCGTAAATCCGTCCTGACGATGTGTTTTGATTTTGCCGCCGGCACGATTATCTTTTTCGAATAGATCTATTTCAAGATCATCCTGCTTTGATAAATAATATGCTGCTGAGAGTCCTGTAATTCCCGCTCCGATAATGGCAACTTTCTTCACTTTAATCAGCCTTCTTTACTACAGTTTGTTAATTTCGTTAATCATCGCCTGGATAAAGCGATCATCCGTATTCGGCATTGCAGGACGATGATACCCTGCACCCACTTCGTCACAGACGACTTTACATTCATAATCATTGTCATAAAGTACTTCCAAATGTTCACACACGAAGCCGACAGGGAGATAGATGAAATGCTCATAGCCGTGCTTATCATATAGTTCCTTCGTCAAATCCTGAACATCCGGTCCCAGCCAAGGGTCCGGCGTATTGCCTTCAGACTGCCATCCAACATGGACATTTTCCAGTCCGGCATTCTTTTTGATCAGTGCTGCTGTTTCTTCCAGCTGATCCGGATATGGATCATTATGTTCTTTAATCTTCTCCGGCAGACTGTGTGCGCTCACGATCGTTGCAGTTTTTGATAGTTCCTCTGCAGGTATTTCATTAATGGAATATTTCACAGCTTCTGTCCAGAAATCGATAAATGGCTGCTGCTCATAAAATGACTCGACAGATTTTATATCGATGCCATACTTTTCGCCTTCGGTTTTCGCCCTCTTGTTATAGGAACCGACGGAGAACTCTGAGTAATGCGGTGCGAGCACAACAGATACCGCTTCTTTAATTCCATGGTTACTCATGGATTCAACCGCATCTTCAATGAATGGATCAATGTGCTTAAGTCCGATGAACAGCTCATATTCTACATTGTTTTGTGAAGCATTCAGTTTATTGACCAATGTTTCCGCCTGTTTTTTAGTCGTATCGGCAAGCGGTGAGATGCCGCCGATGGCTTCATAACGGTCTTTTAAATCCTGCAGTGCTTCTTCAGATGGCTTTCTGCCATGTCTGATATGTGTGTAATACGGTTCAATATCTTCTTCTTTATAAGGCGTGCCGTACGCCATAACTAATAGTCCTTTTTTCACAGTCATTCAAATCACTTTCCTTTGCTGTATTCATGTACGAATTTAGTTAGCTGTTTTAAAGTTTCAGGGTTTACTTCAGGGAATACACCATGTCCCAGGTTAAAGATATGCCCTTCATTGTTACCCTGATCCAATATCTGTTTCGTTCTTTCCTCTATGACATTCCAGTCAGCAAGCAGCAGAGCGGGATCCAGGTTGCCCTGAAGTGCTTTCTTCACGCCCTGTTTGCGTGCTTCTGCAATGGATGTTCTCCAGTCCAGTCCCATTACGTCCATATGCAGCTTGTTCCATTCCGGTATCAGATGGGAAGCACCGATGCCGAAGACGATGACGGGAACACCCATCGCCCGGATGCTGTCGATTATCTGATTCATATAGGGTGCGAGGTAACGTGCGTAATCCGCTTTGTTCAAAGCGCCGCCCCATGAGTCGAATATCTGAATGAGACTTGCGCCGGATTCAACCTGGGCTTTCAAATAGCGAATGCTCATATCAGTCAGTTTTTCCATGAGTTTAAACCATGTTTCCGGCTGATTATACATCATTGTTTTAGTCTTGTGATAGTTTTTAGTAGGACCGCCCTCGATCATATAGCTGGCCACTGTGAATGGCGCCCCGCAAAAACCGATTAAAGGAACGTTTAATTTTTCCTTAGTCAAAATTTCTATCGTTTTGTACACATAATCAAGATCTTTATACGGATCGAGTTCACCAAGCTTTTCAACATCCCTTATATCCCTGATAGGATTGTGGATTACAGGACCTACCCCTGCCTTTATCTCAACATCGATTCCGATTGGTGCAAGTGGTGAAACGATGTCTTTATAGAGGACAGCTGCATCCACATTATAGTTTTCCACCGGTGTCGCCGTTAAATATGCAGTCAGCTCTGGCTGATGCGTAATTTCCATGAGAGAGTATTTTTCTTTGACCTTGTTATACTCAGGCTGGCTCCGGCCGACCTGTCTCATAAACCAGACAGGTGTATAGTCGGTCTTTTCCCCTCTTGCCGCTTTGATGATAGTATCATTGAACAATGTATTTTCCTCCAATATTCTATATATCACTCAATATTTTAACATACTGTTGATAATAATTATTAATTACATGCATAATGTCAAAAAATCGATTTATTTAGAGTGCGTTTACTGTATCTTGATTTAAGGTATATACGTATTAAGACTATTTAAGAGGTGAACATAATGCAATTACATTTAACAACAGGAACGATAACCTACATGGAAGGAATAAAACAAAAGCACCCCGAAGTCCACATCGGTGCAATGGGACAGGATGCAATGCTTTATTACGAAGATGACAGCAAGGATTCCATTTTCAGTTCGCGGCATTCCTATACTGTAGACCACTCGGATGGCGACCTCGGTGAGAACAATGCCACTTCAGTCCATTTCATTCCGATCGCCGAAAATAAAACAGGAGTGATGCTTGGCCATCTGTCAGACCTGAATGAAAAATTACAGAAGGTCAATGGTGTGATGTCATATAGAATTGGCAAATCCGTCAACGACGAATCATATGCTGTACTTATCCAGTGGGCGGCAGCATCAACGTACAATGATTTCAAAGAGACGGATGATTACAGGAATTATCTCAGCACTGAAGCGCTGAAGAAATTCCGGACTGCGGAATCTTTATTCCATCAGTCAATTTCCACTAAGTTTTTCCTTCCTATGAAAGATAATGAGGAAAATACCGAAGACCCTGAACAAGAATTTTAAGCGACTGCCAAATCAGTCGCTTAATTCTTGTTCTTTTTTATATACAGTTTTGCTGAATACCCTGTTCGTCAAATATCCCCACACAGGGAAAATAATCGCGATATAGATAAATGCAGGATGGACGATTCCAAAAATGATGCTGAATATCACCGATATGGCAAACACCATTTTATGGGAATATGTGACATAGCTCTTTTGTATGAAGACCCTCTCCACCGGCCATACTTTCGGCCAAAGCAGATATGCCTGGGCAGAATATATTTGAGACATCTGAAGCACGATGACATATATGCCGAACAGTGCGATGACGATGGACAGATATATGTTGCCTATCCATATCATCACTACTCCGAATAATATGAGGAGCCTCAATATGATCATCGGCAGATCATAATCCCGCGCAAATGTTCTGTAGAACAGGAATTCATACATTTTTTCTTTATTAAATGATTTGCCTTTCGGTTTCCATAACAGCGGATCTAAATACTTTCTTCTTTTAAATTGTTTTTCAATATGGCTGACATTTGTAAACATTGATACATTTCTATAATAACGGTTGAGCTGTACTTCTTCGTGTTTTATATAGGCGTACCAGTCCAGATTTTGGTGTTCCCGCCCTTTTACATATCTACTCATCAGAAGCAGCAGGACAATGGACAGTACCAGCCAGAATGGATGCTGAAGCAGGAGCATCAGACTGAGTATATTGACGGCAAAAAGTGTGATCAGTACTGCGGTTCCCGGTATTTCAGTATTGATGGCACTCCTTTTTATATGGAAGTTGGCGATATAGTGGAGGAAAGATAACAGTATGAACAATCCAATGGTCAAAGGGGTGTGGCCTACCATCAAAATCAAAAGGGCAATTACTGCCCCTGTAATGATTTTCGATACACCGAGCATTAAAGAATACCGGCTGGAATCCCTGAAATATGAAGCCATCCGGCTTTCATAAGGGAGTAAAAATAATCCGTCGGCCGGTTTAAGGAGTGAACGGTATCCCGGTAATAAAAGTATGCTCATGAGCAGTGCAGCGATCATATCCAGCCATAACGATGGTTCCAGTGTCTGCAGGACGCCAAGCAGTGTATAGAGGAACACACCGCCGGCAAGCGTAAGAAAAATCAGAAAATGACTGTTGAATATGAATTTACTGTAATAGCTGCGGCGCTCGATGTCGGCTTTCATCCTTGGTTTAAAAAGATTATCAGGCATTGTCTATGCCGCCTCCTGTAATCTTCAGATAAACTTCATCCAATGATGCCTCAGGCATATTGAATTCATCCCTCAATTCATCCAGACTTCCGTCTGCAATCATCTCCCCGCTGTCAATGATTGCATAGCGATCACAATACTTTTCAGCCGTAGCCAAAATGTGCGTACTCATTAATATGGACCGCCCATCATTTCTCTCTTCAACCATCAACTCGATCAGGGAATCTATCCCCAATGGATCCAGTCCTAAAAATGGTTCATCGATGATATATAAATCCGGTTTTGCCAAAAATGCACAAACCAGCATCACCTTCTGTTTCATCCCTTTTGAGAAATGCGTCGGAAACATATTGATCTTAGTATCCAGCCTGAATATTTTGAGCAGGTGCTCCGCCCTTTTCAACGCTGTCTCTTCATCGATGCCGTAGGCCATCGCGGTCATGTGGATATGCTCTTTCAAAGTCAGCTCTTCATATAATACCGGTGTTTCGGGAATATATGCCAGATGTCTTCTATACCCTTCGGTATCATCGTTTATAGTAATGCCATCCACTCGGATTTCGCCCGAATGCGGTCTCAGAAGGCCGAGTATATGTTTGATCGTCGTACTCTTACCCGCACCATTCAGTCCGATAAGGCCGACGATTTCACCTTTGTTTATATTCAGTGATATATCATTTATGACAGGCGTCTTTGAATACCCGCCTGTTAAGTGCTCTATTTGCAGTACCATAACCGACTTCCTTTTATTTGTGATCATTTATTTGTATACTTGTATTAAAATTAATATATCATAACTGAACAATGGAGGTACAATGAATGAGTAAAACAATTTTCGAGAAAATAGCCGATCGTGAAATTCCCGCAAATATCGTGTATGAGGACGATGCATGTATTGCATTCACTGATGCTTTTCCGCTTTCAAAAGGCCACACACTGGTAGTGCCCAAAAAGCCGATTGAAAATATTTATGAGCTGGATGAAGAGACCGGCGCCCATATCATGAAAGTGATTACTAAAGTTTCAAACGCAATCAAGGAGGCATTTGAGCCTGCAGGTTTGAATGTCGTTCAAAATAATGGTGAGTACGCTTCACAGTCTGTCTTCCACATTCACTTCCATCTTATTCCTAGGTATGAAAATGAATATGACGGGTTCGGTTATGTCTGGGAACAGGATCCTGACACGCGGGATGATGAAGAGAAAAAAGTAATAGAAGATGCCATCAAGCATCAGTTGAATGTATAAACCTTCCCCACTTTGGGTAAAGTGACATAAATGGCAAAAAGGACGTGACACTTAAATGAAAATTAAAAATGCAGGTATCGGCTTTCTCGTCGGCGTAACCGGCGGTACGCTGATCGCAATGCTCAATGCTCCAAAATCAGGAAGTGAACTTCAGGCTTCTTTAAAATCCGGTTCAGGAAGTATGAAATCCCAAATGGACCAGCTGAAAATTGAAGCCAATGAAGTAAAGTCTTCATTCTTAACAACTAAACATGAATCCCAGGAAGTTTTTAAAACATTGGGAGACGAAATCAAATCGATGGTCAGTAACTACCAGGCGGATATTTCTCCAAATATCGAGCGCATAAAAAAAGAAGGGGAAAACCTCCAAAATCGCGGGGAAGAGATTCAGGAATCAGTCGGAAAAATCCAGGATAACTTTAAATTCAAATTTAAATAGTTCTATATATGGCAGCGGGGTATAATCTTTGTACCCCGCTGCTTTCTTGTGATATATTAGCATCTGTAGTCAAAATCAAAGGAGACTTGTGTAATGAAGAAGAAATTAGCTCCGATTGTCATTAGTCTTGGACTCGTCGGCCTGGCTGGCTGTTCAGATGACAATGAAAGCGGAAACACTGAAAATGAAAAAGGTGAAACAGAGTTTGGAAACGTACTTTCCACAAGTGACGCAGGAGAAGTCACAACAGATGATATCCTAAACCAAATGGGTACAAGTACTGTAGCCAACCAAACGTTCCAGCTCACTCTCGATAATATCTTAAAAGACAAATACAGTGACGAAGTGGACACTGAAAAAATTGAGTCGCAAATAGATAGTGAAATCGAACAAATGGGCGGGGAAGAGCAATTCGCCATGGCCCTGCAGCAGCAACAGCCGGGTATGACAGTTGAGAAATATAAAGAACAGCGCATTACAAACGCTTATCATGATAAATTCTTCGAAGAAAAATTCGAAGTCACTGATGAAGAAGCCAAGAAAAATGTACGGGAAGCCTCCCATATCCTGATTGCAGTCAAGGGTGAGGAGCAAGATCAGGCCGCCCAACAGCCGGGCCAGGCTCCACAAAGTGAACTGACTGACGAAGAGGCAAAGCAAAAAGCAGAAGAACTTAAAACCCAGCTTGATGAAGGTGCCGAATTTGGAGAACTTGCCAAGGCCGAATCTCATGATACCGGCAGTGCCGAGAACAACGGTCAACTTGGCTATGTTCAAAAAGGTCAGATGGTAGAAGGATTTGAAAAAGCACTGTTCGATCTTGAAAAAGGCGAAGTTTCCGATGTTGTTAAATCAGACTTCGGCTATCACATCATCAAGCGCCATAACGAAGAAAATATTGATGAAGAACTGCCTCAGATCAAAAAACAAGTGGTGAGCAAGGAAATCCAGGAAAATCAGGATAAAGTGCTCGAATACTATAAAGAAGTGCTCGAAGAATATAACGCTGATTTCGAAAATGAAGAAATTAAAACATTCATTGAAGATACTTACTTAAATCCTGAATCCCAGCAGTCTCCTCCGGAAACTTCAACGGAACAACCAACAGAAGGTGAAGAAGCATCATCCGAGGAAGAGTCAACTGAAGAAAATGCAGAATAGAAAAAAGCTACCGCAATCTAGACTAACATAATTAAATGGGACACTATAAAACACCTTCGAAATGGTACACTTACCACAAGTACTGAAATCGGAGGTGTTTTTGCATGGGCAAAAACGTATATTCAAGTGAAACGAAATGGGCCGTCGTGAAAGACAAAATGAGTGGGCAGCTGACAACGAAAGAGATTATGGAGACGCATGGAATCAAAAATAAATCACAGATTGAGACGTGGATGAGATGGTACCGGGCAAATGAAATCCACCGGTTCGATCAACCGATTGGCAAGCAATATTCTTTTGGGCATGGACCGGAATTCACGAGTGAACTGGAGAAGAAAGAGCGCCAGAATTCGCACTTGAAAATGGAGAATGATATCTTAAAAAAGTACTTGGAGATGAAAGAGGAGTTGAAAAAGGACTAGTGCTTCAAGTGGTCGAAAAATACCGGGAAAAGTATACAGTAACGGCCATTTTGTCCGCTTTGGCGGTGCCGCGCTCGACATATTACCGGTGGCTGGCCGAAGGTGTCGTACGCCTGTTGACGGAAGTGGAAGAAGCGATTGTCGCGTTGTGTAAGAAAACGAAATATCGTTTTGGCCATCGAAAAATCAAGACGTTACTGAAGAAAGAGTACAGGTTCGACCGGCATCGCAATACAATCCAGCGCATCATGCAGAAACATAATTTACAATGCCGGATCAAACCGAAACGAAAGTGGAAATCACAAGGCGAATCCATTATTGTAACGCCGAATCTTCTGCAACGTAATTTCACGGCTTCAGCACCCAACCAAAAATGGGTGACCGATATCACTTACATTCAGTACGGCAGTTCGACGATGTACCTGTCAACGATCATGGACTTGTTCAATAATGAAATTGTCGCGTACAAGATGTACGATCACCAACAGACGCCATTGGTCACCGATACCTTGAAGGAAGCGCTGGAAGTGCGCGGAAACCCGGAAGGCGTGATCCTCCACTCTGATCAAGGCAGTGTGTATACTTCCTATACATATCAGGATTTAATCAAACAGAACCATCTGGTGAGCAGTATGTCGCGGCGTGGAAACTGTTGGGATAATGCGGTCATTGAATCTTTCCATTCCAATATCAAGTCAGAGGAATTCCAATACATCAAATTCAATTCGATGAACACTATTCATGTCGTAGAGAAGGTGAATGAATACATCCGTTATTACAACGAAGATCGGATCCTAGAAAAATTAGGCTACCTGACGCCCAAAGAATTTGGGGCGCAAGCAGCCTAAAGATGGTGTTTTATATATGTCTCAAATCGCTATGTCAGTCTAATCTGCGGTAGCTTTTTTTGTATCAATCAAATTTTTCCGGACGATAGAATGCACGGTTCTCAAGTGGGAATATACGATCTGTAAACTTCCCCTTGTCCGCCTGACCCGTATGCTTATCCATCATCATCATGCGTGCATCAATGTTGTCTATAAAGTGAAGTATTTCCGCTTCTTTGATCATAGGCTGCTTGGGTGAACCATATTCCAGCTTTCCATGATGACTCAAAATCAAATGTTTAAGAAGCATTACTTCTTCACCCTCGATATTCAACTCAGCGGCGACTTTGGTAATTTCGTCATTCGCAATGACAATATGTCCGATCAGGTTACCTTCTACTGTATATGTCGTTCCAATCGGACCGGTGAGTTCTTTCACTTTGCCGATATCATGTAATATGATCGAACTGTAAAGCAGGCTGCGGTTCAGTGACGGGTAGATATCACAGAGCGCTTCCGCTGTTTTCAGCATGTAGTGGACATGATATGCAAGCCCTGAAACGAAATCATGATGGTTCGTCATTGCAGCAGGGAACGTCAGAAACTCTTTTCTGTATTTGTTGAGGAGCTGACGGACTATTCTCTGCAGACTGCCATTTTCAATTTTAATCACATAGTCCATTATACTGTCATACAATGTATCTTCATCTATCGGTGCTTTTTCAACGAAGTCCTTGGCACTTAAACCATCTTCTTCTTTTGCTGTTCTAAAGGCGGATATCTTCATCTGCTTCTTGCTGCGATAATCGATGACATCGCCTTTGACTTTGATCAGTGCTTCCGGTTTAAGCACTTCCATATCCTCTTTCGAAACCGTCCATAGCTTGGCTTCAATCTCTCCTGTACGATCCTGGAGAAACAGAGTCATATAGGGCTTACCCTGAGCTGTCACACCCTGTTGGCTCCTCTTTATCAAATAGAAGGATTCCACACTGTCTCCCGGTTTCAGTTTTGAAATATTATTAATCAGATCCACCTCATTTCACTCTTTCTTTTAATTTTATCGTCTGTACCGATGGTATTGAATTATCCAGGTTACATGTAAAGAAAAGTACCTGATCTGTCACTTCATTACGTAAATATTCCATAATGATTTTCTTGCGTTCTTTATCAAAATGAACAAATGCATCATCGATGATGAGCGGCAGCTGATAATAGCCTTTTAATGCTTTAATCAGGCTGAGCCTCAAGCTGATGTATAACATTTCCTTAGTGGACTGTGACAGTTCCAGCGGATGGAAAAGCTGACCGTTGCTGTGAAGTACTTTTATACCATCCTCATCATATATGACATTGATGTATCGTCCTCTTGTCACACTTTCGAAAATTGACCGTGCTTCCTCTATAACAATAGGCAGACGTTCATCTTTGATTGCTTTAATATGTGTTTCAATCAATATGCGGATATAGTTGAGCGACATATATTCACGTGATAATTCCTGTATGGTATTTTTACGCATTTCATACATATGATTCAGCTCACTGAGCTTGCCGTCACTTTCTAAATTACTGATTTCAGAATTGAGCTCGGCAAGTACTTTTTGCTCATCCTGAATTTTTTGGTTGAACTCTTCGATCTGTCCGGAAATGTTCTCCTCTTCCTCTTTTAAATCAGCAAGCAGGAAGCGGGATAATTCATTTCTTGAATCATAATCAAAGTGTTCTTCATCCAATTTTACACTCAATTCCTTGAACTTTTCAATATTATCATGATACTCAGTATGTTTCCTGGCGTAATAGTAGTACTCTTCCTCATCTTCTGCGTCAACATATTCGAGTAGCTTTTCTATTTCAGTGTTTGAAACTGCAGTTCTTTCTGTCAGTACGTTGATTTCATTCTCCAACAGTTTAATCTGATCGTTCAACCTGTCGTAATGAGATTGGTTTTTGTACATTTTAGACACCGTACTCTTAATATCATAGAAAATTGAATTCTCTTCATATTGAATATTCATTGAAGCAATATCATTTTTAACTTCTGTTTTAAAATCCTGCAGTTCTTTTTTGATATTATCTGTCTCAAGCTTATGCCTGTTGATTTGATTTCTTTTCTGTTTAATCTCACGAATCGTGTGAATGGCATCCACGATATATTTGTTTTCAATATCAGGGTTTACCATCAGATTTTTCTTCACTCTGAGCAGATCAGTGTTGAGTGAGTCATGGAGCGTCTCTTTTACAGCAAGTGCATCTTTCATTTCTTCAAGTTTGACATTTGAAGAAATGCGCTTTGTTATCTGCGTTTTCAAATCCATTTTCAAATCTCTTGCATCATTGATATCAAAATCTACATCGTTGTTTCTTTTAATCGTATCAATGATATCTTCAAGTTCATGCACTTCTTTTTGATAATCTGTTTTAAGAGAGTCATCATCCTTCTGGTTGGTAAGCATCAGAAGCAGGAGTGTGACAATGCCGATAGCCACAAATACTCCACCCATCAGCCAGTTCGTAACAAATAAGTAATAAATGCCGATTAACAGCGCAATGACGCTGATACCAATTATTAAAATGGATTGTCCGCGTTTGACTCTGTTTCTTTCCCGTTTTTCCCGCTCATAATCTTTTTCGATGAGTTTGAACATTTTTTCTTTTTCTTTAAGCTCAAATTCGCGGTCTATTACCTCTTTTTTAATGCGCAGGCGTTCATCACTGATCTGTGAGTTTTCAAGGCGTTCTATATCTTGATCCAGCTGCTTTATATCTGTTTTAAGATGATCGATTTCCCTGACCAGGTATTGTTCCTCGAGGACCGCTTCATCAAGCTTTGAAAGCAATGTCTGGACTGACTCTTTGACAATGTTCGAATCATCCACATCGTCATGTTCTTCTCTCCAGCCGATATCTCTCTGGAGCTGGAGAATGTCATCTTCCAGGTTTTCGACAGCTGTATTCAGACGGGAAAGCTCCAGTTTTTTCTGTTTAATATCAGGTTCTCTTTTTTGAATCTTTTCCAGGCATCCAAGATGGCTTTTATCAGGGAGTTCAATCGCTGATATTTCATTCTTTAGAGATTTTAGTTTTTCTGTTCTTAAACCAATATCCTTCTGAATTTGCTGAACTTGATTTTTAAGCCCTTCGTAGCGCTCTATCCCTTGTTCCGGGAAGACGACCGGATCGATATTCAGCTTATCCTCCAGTGATTTCCACTCTTTTATCTCGGTATGATACATGACCTCTTTCATTTTTTGCTTACGAATGTTTTCAAGCTGAAACAAAGCATTCTTCTTGGCATTTAAACTTTCTTCAGTTTTAGCCTGATCATTGATCAGTACTTTGTATCGCTCTTCATTCTGTTCAAGATTTCTAATCTTTTCATTCACAGAAGCAATTTCTTCAATTTCCTGATTGACCTTGGGATTGATGCCGTTCTTCTTATAAATGGACTTGAGTTCATCATCTATTGCACTTAACATTTCATCATATTCATGTGAACCAAGTGCCCCTGCCCGCAGCAAGTATTCCTGAAGTTTGTCTTCAGTCATATTTTTATGAATATCCTGTAATCCCAGTACATCAAAAGAAAATATGGAACGATAGGTTTTCTTATCAATGAAGTTCAGCTTTTTAATCAGCCATTCTTCACTTCTTACAGTGCCGTCGTGGAAATAAATTTTCACATCGCCCTGCACTTTACCTTTAATACGCTCAATTTCCACCGGCCCTGGTTCATCAGGGAATTCAACCGTCAGTTTACCGCCATATAGGTTATGCATACGCGGTTCTCTTCTCGGCTCCTGCTCTTTTCTGGTAGGGAAACCGAAGAGTATTGAGTGGATAAAGGACTGCATTGTAGATTTACCCGCTTCATTCTCACCGAAGATCTGAACAAATTTCTGATTTGTGTTGATTTCAGTTTCGGTTATCTTTCCATAACCATATATATTAAGTGCTATGATTTTCATATACTCACTACTTCCTCATAAGCATTTTAAGACGTTCTTCGCCCTCATTGAGCAGCTCTTCCTGCTCCAATTCCTGAATAGGCAATAAGTAGCGGTTGAGCCTTGGGTCCATATACATTGAGTTCACTGCTTCCTTATATAATACATCATTAGAAGAATAACTCGCTTTAATATCATTTAACAGCGCAATACTGTCCTGATTCATATATTTAAGGTGCAGTCTGTCAATCCATACAAAATCCTTCAAGTCTCTTTCATCTTCTTTAAGAAGTTCAACAACCTCGTTGAAATCTGCATCCGGGATGCTTTCATCACCATCATGATAGAGAGTCAACTGGATAATCTGTTTTCCTTTTTCTCTGAGCCGGTGTTTAAATTCGACGATCGACTGATATAAATCCTGTTTATTCAGTGATGCCACATCCAGTGTGTATTCCGAGAATATAATATCCTGGACCGGTATGAACTGCCTCTCCAGATAGACATCATCACCCTGCACGAGCAGGAATCCTTTTTCGCCGTATTCATTTTTATGGCGTCCCTGAATATTTCCCGAATAATGAATCGGTGGTAAGTCACTCAGCTGCTCCCGTTGGTGGATATGGCCGAGTGCCCAGTAATGATACAGTTTCTGATTTAAATTTTCCAAATTAAACTCTGTGTATCTTTCCTGCTTATAACTGGCTTTTGAATATGTACCATGCAGGAGGCCGATATGGATGCCTTCATTCATCGTATTGACGGGATAATCATCCAGCTTATTCTCATAGGAATCATCCAGGAAATAACTGAAACCATGGAGGAATATCCTTTCGCCTTTTGAACTGATCATTTCGTACGTCTCTACATTTTCTTTAAACACCGTGACATTATCAGGCCAAAGAGTCTTGAACCCATCCGTCAAAGGATCGTGGTTGCCGTGTATGACATATGCAAAAATACCATTGTCCTTAAGTCTGTCGAATTGCCGCTTCATGAATATCTCGGATTTCAAAGTGCGGTTTGCTTTATCGAATACATCACCCGCTATAACTATGAAGTCCACTTTGTTTTCAATGGCGAAATCGATCATTCTTTCTACGCTTTTGTATGTGCTGTCCATCAATGCATCTAAAATGCCTGCTGGCATCTTTGTCCTGGACTTGAAAGGGCTGTCTAAATGCAAATCAGCACAGTGTATGAATTTGACCATTCGTCTCACCTGACTTTTCATAAAATCATTTATGTATAGTATACCAAAAAACAGAAAAGAAAGAGGCCTGTAAAAGACCTCTTTCCATATTAATTTTGGTTTTCTAAACCGTATAGCTCTTCAATTGGCTTCATAATTACTTTATTGAGATCCTGAATCAGCTGACTCATTTTCTGTTCTGCTTCCATCAATGATTTGATGTTTTCATCTTTTTCAATATCTTCAGCAGACTGTTGTGCTTTCTGTACTTCTTCTTCGAGGATTTCTTCACCCTGCATCTGCTTTTGCTGAAGGTTCATTTGAACTTCCCTGAATTCATCAAAAAGTGCTTTTGATTCAGGATTTTCATTGACCTTACCATAAAATTCCTTCATATTCTTAAATTCTTCGGATTCACGGAGTGCACTCTCAAGTGCATTCGCCTGATCGTATACGTTGACTGTCATTAGATTAAAACTCCTTTTACACAAGATATTACTACTTTAACACACTTGAGCCTGTTATAAAAAGGCTACGATCGTTCCTTGCACAATACCAATAATTCCACCCAATACAAACCCCAGTACCGTAATCATCCTGAACTCTTTATCTGCAATATCAAATACCAGTTTTTCGATATGGCTCAGTTCAAAACTGTCAATCTGTTTCTTTATTAACTGTGCAAGCTGAAGTTTCTCGAATATTTTACCTGTGTTCTTACCTAAATAATCAATAATGTTATCGAGCAGTTTATATTTGCCCCGCTCTTTAAACGATTCGAACATTTCCGGATTGAATTCGGCAATCGGGCGATCCAGGATCGCATCGATATTGATGCGATCCTTGAGAACATCAGCAACACTCACGGACAGTTTTTCCTTGTCCTTTACAGACAGCAGATCGCTGAGTTCGTATTCTTTAAGCCTGGTGTACTCATCCTGAATGATCCGGACTTGGATATCGGTCATTTTAGGATGGTGAAGCAGTTTGATTAATTCACGTCGAATACTTTCAACGATCGATTCTTTAGTCATGACATATTTTATGGACCGGGCAAGTCTCCCTCTGTTTTCTATAAATTCATCTGTCATTGTATATAAATCCTCATACCCTTTTTCGGATTCTATATATTCTTCGACTTTGCTGATAATCTGCGGCTGAAGCGCGTTCACTTTAACATCCATTGTTTTCATGGCATCCGGCGGGATTAAATCATGAATTTTCCTATAGTACAGCCTGTCCCCTTCAGCAGTTACCTTATCTTCGATTTCTCTGTTGAAGCTGTTCACAACTTTTTCGGAAAGCCCTTCACTCAGACGCTCCAGAAAATATCTCAATGATAACCTTTCACTTTCAATCGTATCAATCTGCCTATCTATAAACAGCATGATGAAATTTCGGGTTTCAGGACTCTGTATTTTTTTAATGAATACATCGGGGGTCAGGAGATGGCCAATAATAATGTCTCCGAGCTTGCCGGAGGCTTCTTCCCTTCTCCGGGGAATGACACCTGGAGTCAGTGGCAGCCTCCAGCCGAATAAATACTTTGCCTCATAAGGCTTAAACAGCATCTTGATGGCAATCATATTGGTCATGCCGCCAATGAGTGAACCGATGATGCCCATAAATGCAATCAATATAAAAACATTCAAAAGATAATCCCTCCTCGAATATTGTCATTATCCTACAAAAGTCTCTTCAGACAAAATAAAAGCACCTTTCGGCGCTTTTGCTAAATTATATTAAACTGGCTGCAAATCTGTTTGTCTTAAGAAGAATGTACGAATTTCACGCTCAATATATGAAGCATGAACTGGACGATTCATCGGATTGAGAACTCTGTAAATATTGTTGCTTTTATTGTACTGCAGAAGGAAACCATTTTTTCTTTCGATTTCTTCCCAGTACACCGCTTCTCCCTCATAGTTGGGATATACACAGTGACCTCTTGATATCACCTGTGCAAGCTCTAATGGATCTCCTCCGAAAGTATTTGTCAATACTTCACTCTCTCTGAACAGGGCACATAAAGAAATGCAGGTAGTCCAGTTTGGGAGAATGCGTTCTTTCTCTATTTGTACGAGCGTTTTCTTTGAAAGCCCGATGGTATGACTCATGGAGTCCTGCGTGTAACCCGCTTCAATCCTGACCATTTTGAACTTAGACTGTAGTATTTCAGTGAAAGTCTGTTTATCCATTTCTTTCTTCCTTTCATGTCTGCCTTTTATATTGTAATATTTCATTGCTATAATAATACACTTTTAATATAATAATATATTTCGACAGAAATTAAAAGGGGCATGTATCATTATTCACCAAGTGTTCATGATATGCCCCTCTTAACTATTCAATTAATATTGTCTGGTTAAGCCTTCGCTTCACCATTTTTTGCAGCCTGCTTTTCTTCCTTGACATCCTGCTGATGGTCAAGCACAGCCGCAATCGCTGCATCACCGGTAATATTTGTCATCGTTCTTGTCATATCAAGCAACCTGTCTATACCAATGATGATACCGATCGCTGCCGGATCGAGTCCAACCGCTGTAAGCACCATTGCAAGCATTACGAGACCGACACCCGGTACACCTGCTGTACCGATACTTGCGACTGTAGCTATGACGACTACAGTCACCATCTGCATAATTGTAAGGTCGATGCCGGAAAGCTGGGCGATGAACACTGTCGCAACACCCTGCATAATCGCCGTGCCGTCCATGTTGATTGTTGCACCGAGTGGCTGGACGAAACTTGAAATCCCTTTACGGATGTTAAGTCTTTTCTGAGCCGTCTCCAGTGAAATCGGCAAGACTGCACTGGATGAAGATGTACTGAATGCAACCCCCATCGCTGGTGCGAATTGTTTAATGAACCAGACGAAACTTTTCTTTGCCAAAAACTGCACCATTGAGCCGTATACTAATGCCATATGGATGAACAGTGCAAGAAGCACACAGATAAAGTACATGCCCAGCTGTTGTATTGCATCAAAACCTGCCTGTGTAAAGGCAGTTGCAACCAAGCCGAATGCGCCGATGGCTGCGAAATATTTCATGATCGCCATTACAATCCACATTACAATCTCATTCGCCTGTTCAAATAATTGCACGAGGCCGCCAATTTTGTCTTTAACCGAAATCATTGCAATACCGATGAATACTGCGAATGCGATAACCTGAAGCATGTTGTCCGTTGCCATCGCATTAAGAACATTGGTTGGTATTATATTGATGATTG